>JAKSVG010000020.1 GCA_024408105.1 Bacilli bacterium
ATTTTCATTTTACCTGGAATGATCAAATAACTTGTTCTTAATTTTATTAAAGGAGGCTTTTAAATGAAAAATAAAGGGAAAATAATACTTCTCATATTATTATCCACTTTTTCTCTAACTAGCTGTGACGGCGTACCATTTTCAAGTGAAGATTTTACTAGCAGAATCTCATTCAATGTATGGGATTTCTTAGCTACATTCCTTGCATTTGTGGTCCTCGTTTTAGTTGTTTTCTTCTTTGGTTATAAACCAATTAAGGAATATGTAAGAAAACGTGGCGAATATGTTGAAGGAAAAATCAAAACTGCTGAAGAAAGAGAACTTAAGTCACAAGGACTTGTAAAAGAAGCAGAAGAAAATCTTGTAGAAAGCAAGAAATCTGCAATTTTAATTGTCGAAAAAGCTAGAGAAGACGCAAATAAACAAAAAGCCGAAATATTAGAACAAGCCAAACAAGAAGCAAAAGAAGAGAAAATTAAAGCTGAACAAGAAATTGCTCAGGAAATTGAATCAACCAAAGATGAAATTCATCGTGAAATAGTTCAAGTTGCGATGGATGCATCTAAGAAAGTGCTTGGTAGAGAAGTTAATAGCAAGGATAACGAAAAACTTGTTAATGACTTTATTAACGATTTAGAGACTAAGTAATTATGGATTCTTTATTTGTTAGATACTCGAACGCTTTATTGTCACTTGCCAAGCAAGAAAATAAAGTGAAGGAATATAAAGAAGCGATTAAGTCGCTCCTTGAATTTTTCGCTAACAATGAAGAAATAAACGTTTATCTAAAGTCCTATTTTATGACTGAAGATGAAAAATATAAAGTAGTTGAGACTTTATGCAAGCAATATAATTTGAAAAATCTAACTTCATTTATGAAGTTGCTTGTAAAAAAACATAGATTTAACGACTTTAAATATATAGCAAAAGAATTTATTAATGGTAGTAATGAATCATTAGGTATAAGCGAAGGATTTGTCTATTCTGTTGAGCCATTAAATAAATTGCAAATTGAGAAGATTGAAAATGCTATTTCAAAAAGGCTAAATGGCAAAGTCGAACTAACAAATAAAATTGATAAAAGACTTATCGGCGGAATAAAGGTTGTTATTCATGATTATGTTTTTGACGGTTCACTTAGTTATAAAATCGAAACAATGAAAAATAATTTAAATGAAAGGAGAAGCAAACATGAAAATTAATTCTTCAGAAATTTCTGCATTGATTAAAAAGCAAATCGAAGACTTTTCACATAAAGTTGAATCAGATGATGTTGGCACAGTTATCACCGTTGGTGATGGTGTTGCTTTGGTTTATGGTCTTGATAAAGCAATGCTTGGTGAATTAGTTCTCTTTCCAAACGATGTTTATGGTATGGTTATGAACCTCGAAGAAGAGAATGTCGGTTGTGTTTTATTAGGCAATGACAAAGAAATAAAAGAAGGCGATTTAGTAAGGCGAACAAAAAGTGTTGTTCAAGTTCCTACTGGAGATGCTTTGCTTGGAAGAGTTGTTAATGCTTTAGGGCAACCATTAGACGGCAAAGGCGAAATAAAAACAAATACATTTCGTCCAACTGAGGTTATTGCTCCTGGAGTTATGTATCGAAAAAGCGTTGATACTCCATTGCAAACAGGAATTAAGGCAATTGACGCTATGATTCCTATAGGAAGAGGACAACGTGAACTTATTATTGGTGATCGTCAAACTGGAAAAACAGCGATTGCGATTGACACGATAATCAATCAAAAAGGCAAAGGTGTTAATTGTATTTATGTCGCTATTGGCCAAAAAAATTCAACTGTAGCATCTCTTGTTGACAAACTTAAGAAAAGTGGCGCAATGGAATATACAGTTGTTGTAAGTGCTACAGCAAGCGAACTCGCTCCGTTATTATATTTGGCGCCATATTCTGGCATGGCTATGGCGGAAGAGTGGCTTAGCCAAGGTAAAGATAGTCTTATTGTTTTTGACGATTTATCAAAACATGCGGTTAGTTATAGAACCTTATCATTATTGTTAAAACGTCCTAGTGGTCGTGAAGCATATCCTGGCGATGTTTTCTATCTTCATAGTAGATTGCTTGAAAGAGCATGTAAACTTAATGAAGAAAATGGTGGTGGATCGATTACTGCTTTGCCAATTATCGAAACACAAGCAGGAGATATATCTGCATACATTCCAACAAATGTCATTTCAATTACTGACGGACAAATATTTTTGATGAGCGACTTGTTTAATGCAGGTCAAAGACCTGCAATTGACTCAGGTTTGTCTGTTAGTCGTGTTGGAAGTGCTGCCCAAATTAAAGCAATGAAACAAGTTGCTGGTTCTTTAAAAATTGAGTTAGCAAGTTATCGTGAACTTCAATCGTTTTCACAATTTGGAAGTGATTTAGATAAAGAAACAAAAGATGTATTAAATCACGGAAAAATCTTAATGGAAGTTTTGAAGCAAAATCAATATGACACTTATAGTGTTGATCAACAGATTATTGAATTATTTGCAGCTAAATATCGTTTCTTAGAGGAATTACCTTTAGAAAAGATTAAACCTACGCTTCTTAAACTTTATGAACATATCAAATCTTCACATAGTGAAGTAATTAAAGAGATAAACGAAAAGAAATCTCTTTCTGATGGTTTAATAGAAAACCTTAAAACCATCATTTCTGATTTTATAAAAACCCTTAATTAGTTATGGCACAAAATTTAAATAAAACTAAACGTCGAATTAATAGTGTTAACTCAACAAAAAAGATTACCAAAGCAATGGAACTTGTTGCGACAGTTAAACTAAAAAGATTTAAAAATATAATGCTTTCAAACGAACTTTATTCTAACGAGATCGTTTCTTTAATTAATGTTTTATTTTCAAAATCTAATGAGGACGCAGAAGTTTATTTAAACGAAAAAGAAGCTGATAAAACGCTTTATATTGTTATAAATTCAAACCTTGGATTATGTGCATCTTATAACAATGATATTTATCATTTTGTTGATAAAAATGTCGACAAAAAATCATCTATAATTATGCCTATTGGCATAAAAGGTGACACATACTACAAGCGTAATGGTTATGTAGTGAATAATGATTTTGTAAGTATTAATGAGAAAATTTCTTACTCAGATATCGAACAGTTAGGAATCTTTATTCATAAAGAATTTATTGATGGCAAGTATAAAGCAATTAAACTAATTTACACTCATTACGTTAATTCAATTAAATTTGTTCCTGAATTATTTGATGTTTTCCCAATTAAAAAACCTATTTCAAATGTTGATATAGGCTATTCTCCAATCTTCGATCCAAATATCAAGACCTTGATTGAAGAACTTATTCCAATTTATGTGACATCGATTCTTTATCAAAAAATAATCGAGTCTCAAGTTAGTGAACAAGCATCACGTAGAACAGCAATGGAAAACGCGAATGATAATGCAGATGAACTCATTAATGAGTTAACAATAGAATTTAATAAAGCAAGACAAGCAGCAATTACACAGGAAATTAACGAAGTTGTTGCTGGTCAGGCAAAATAAGGAGGCCCTTATTATGAAAGAAAATTTAGGAAAAGTTGTTCAAGCTGTTGGACCAATTATTGATGTCAAATTCCCTGACGAACATTTGCCTGAACTTTTAACCGCATTGGTAATAAATTTACCTAATGAAAAGAAACTCACCGTTGAGGTTGCTCAGCATATTGGTGATGACATAGTTAGATGTGTGGCAATGGGCCCTACAGAAGGAGTTCTTAGAGGACTTGATGTTATCGACACAAAATCACCTATTTCAGTTCCTGTAGGAAAAGCTACACTAGGAAGAATGTTTAATGTTTTAGGTGAACCTATTGATGAATTAGGAGGAGATTTTTCAAAAGAAAAACATAATCCTATTCACCGAAAAGCCCCAACATTTAATGATCAAAATGTTTCTACTGAAATGCTTGAAACAGGAATCAAGGTTATTGACTTACTTTGCCCTTATATGAAAGGCGGAAAAGTTGGTTTATTTGGTGGTGCTGGTGTTGGTAAAACAGTTCTTATTCAAGAATTAATTCATAACATTGCTACAGAACAACATGGTATTTCAGTCTTTGCTGGAGTAGGCGAACGTTCTCGCGAAGGTAATGATTTATATTATGAAATGAAGGCTAGTGGTGTTTTATCAAAAACCGCGCTAGTTTTTGGCCAAATGAATGAACCTCCAGGTGCAAGAATGAGAGTTGGCTTATCTGGTTTAACTATGGCTGAATATTTTAGAGATGAAGAACACCAAGATGTTTTGCTATTTATTGATAACATCTTTAGATTTACACAAGCTGGTAGTGAAGTGTCAGCTTTACTTGGTAGAATGCCATCTGCTGTTGGCTATCAGCCAACACTTGCTACAGAAATGGGTCAATTACAAGAACGTATTACTTCTACAAAAGATGGCTCAATCACATCTGTTCAAGCAATTTATGTTCCAGCTGATGATTTAACCGACCCAGCTCCGGCGACAACATTCTCACATTTAGATGCAAAAACTGTTCTAGATAGAAACACTGCTGCCTTAGGCATTTATCCTGCCGTTGATCCTCTTGATTCAACAAGTAATATTCTTGATCCTCGTGTTGTTGGAGAAGAACATTATAAAGTTGCCCGTGAAGTCCAAAAGATTTTGCAACGTTATAAAGAACTTCAAGATATTATTGCCATTCTAGGAATGGATGAATTATCTGAAGAAGACAAAATCACAGTTGCACGCGCAAGAAGAATACGCAATTTCCTTTCGCAACCATTCTCTGTTGCAGAAGGTTTTACTGGCTTTAAAGGCATTTATGTTCCTGTTAAAGATACAGTTCGTTCTTTTAAAGCAATTTTGGAAGGCAAATATGATCATTATCCAGAAAATGCGTTCCTTTATATTGGCACGATTGATGATATTGAGAAGAAAGTTGGAAAATAATAATGTCTTTTGTTGTTAGGATTATTACACCTAAAGGTTTGTATGCAAAATTAGATGCATCTTCTTTAACCGTTAAACTAACAACCGGTTATCGCACGATATTAAAAGGGCATATGGATTTAGTTGGAGCGTTAGATATTGCTCCAATGTATGTTGTTATTGATAATAACAGGCGATATTACGCTCTTCATGGTGGAGCGATAAATGTTACAAAAGATGGTGTTACTCTTATTGTAAATGCAATTGAATCGAAAGATGAAATTGATGTTGAAAGGGCCAAAGCCTCAAAAGAAAGAGCAGAAACTCGTCTAAATTCAAATGATTCAAACATCGACACAAAACGAGCGATTATTGCTCTAAAAAAATCACTTGTTCGTATTGAAACAAGTGAAAAATAAAGCAGATTATATATCTGCTTTTTATTTTAAGTATTTATTTAAGAACGCTTTTCCTTCGTTAATATTAGTGGTGAAGGTATAGTTTTCTTTTTCTTCTCCATTTTGATAATAACCAAGAGGACTTGTTATGCTCTCTAGTTTGAATAGTTCACAAAACTCAGTCTCATTAAATTCATCAATTTCAACTAAAGCAACTTGAGTTTTTGATACATGGATTAAATCTTTTATAGCGTATTTATATATATCATTAGAACCAAGATATTCTCGTTTTAATAATATTGTCATGACTTCCTTATTATTTTTAATAAATTCATTATATGAACTTGCTTTTGAAAATGTCATGACATTGTCAAGATAGACATAATCGTTCATTGCACCTTTAAACATCGATGATGTTGAATAGCGTGAACTTGGAACTTTTGTAGCGACATTTTTGCCATGGGCAATGTAAACCTGGGGAGTTAAGACTTCTCCATTGATAAAGAAGTAGTCACCATACGTTTTATAAAATTTTTCAAAGTCAGCTGTATAGCCAATCGTGTCATCGTCATTGTATTTTATGATATCCATCTTGATTACAGATGCTTTTGTTTCTTTGACATAATCAAGCATTTTATTTTTGAACTCTACACAATGAGAGCATTCGCTGCTTGTTAGGTAGAAAATAAAATAATCTTCTGAATCAATCATTTGAGAAACGTATTCAAAAGAGCCGTTAAAATAAGCATTTTCTTCTGTGATTTCACTTAAATAAGTGAGATTACCGTTTTTGGTAATATGTGGGTTATTAGGATTTGCGCCACAGGATGATAAACACAAAGGTAGTATTGATAAGTTAATTAAAAACCTAAATCTTCTCATGTTATGAATTATAGCATAATAATGTTATAATCATAATGAAATGAGGTATTTTTATGAACATTTGGCATAGAGTAGATCCTAAGAGAATAACACCTGAATCATTTTTGGCGTGCATTGAAATTTCTAAAGGAAGTAAAAACAAATATGAATTAGATAAATATTCTGGTGCATTGTATTTAGACAGAATTTTATATACAAGTACTCATTATCCTCAAAACTATGGTTTTATTCCAAGAACCCTTGCAGATGATGGTGATGCTTTAGATGTATTGGTTATTTGCTCGGAATCAATTGTTCCATTTGCAATTGTTGACTGCTATCCAATTGGCATTTTGGAGATGGTTGATGGTGGTTCAAAAGACGCAAAAATTATTGCAATATGCAAAAATGATCCTGTGTATAATTCGTTTACTGATATTAAAAACATTCCAGATCATCTTCTTCAAGAAATCAAGCATTTCTTCACTGTTTACAAAGAACTAGAGGGAAAAAAGACTGTTGTTGATAGAATTCATGGAAGATCGATTGCAATGGATATTATCCAAAAGTGCATTGATGCTTATACTAAAAAATTTGGTGATGGATCTAAATATTATTAATACGAGATTTCTTTTCTTTAGCAATATCTAGATATATAGTCTTATTAGTTATCTTGTATAAATACATTCCCCAATAATACCAAAGGATATCTTCAAACATTATCATGACAAGGATATCCTTTTTTTGATATTGAGGGAAATAACTTAAGAAGGTAAGTTTTGTTTCATTGTCAAGGTCGTTTTCGCTTAAGAAAGATGCTATATCAAAAAGTTCAATATTATTACCGGAAAATTCAAAATCTAATAGATAAACATCATCATCTTTTAATAATATGTTTCCTTTTACTAAATCGTTATGACAAAAAACATATGGGTATTTTTTATATAATTGACTAGCCGAATTTAAAACCGCCTCTTCATATTGAGGGTTAATTTTTTCACTTACTGCTGCTTTATAAAAATTAATGCGTTCAAATGGATCAAAGTCAAAATCGACCCCCCCTTTAGAATGCAGATCTTTTAAAATTTTCACAATGCCAGCTATATGATTGCTTGATAAATGTGATGAAATTCTCGTGGTTTTATCAATATAAAGAGATAATTTCTTTCCAGTCGTTTCATCATATTCGATTACTTTTTCAACATAAGTTGATTGTTCTAATAGCGATATTGCTTTCTTTTCATTTATTGGTTTATTAAATGGGTCGATAATTTCTTTTTTGTCCCTAAAGACATATTTGTTATCAATTAAAAAAGATGTGTTCGTTATTCCTTCATTAAGAAGGATTTTATTTTTAACATTAAAACAATCTTTTATCTTCATTGTGATAATATATTAGCATAATTATGATTCACATTATTTTGTTTCATCCTGAAATTCCTGCGAATACCGGAAATATATTAAGAACTGCGATGGCCACAAATTCGATGGTCCATATCATTGGACCTATTCCTTTTGATATATCTGATAAGTCTTTAAAAAGAGCAGGCATGGACTATTTAAAGGAAGCGAAATATATTTATTATGATTCATATGATGAATTTGTTAAACAAATTGGCGATGCGAAAATATACTATGTCACTAAATACGGGACAAACGTTTATTCTAATGTTGATTTTTCCGATCCTGTTGATGATGTGTATGTTATGTTTGGAAGAGAATCTACTGGAATTGATAAAGAAATTCTTTCCAAAAACAAAGAAATGACACTTCGAATTCCGATGTTATCAACAGCGAGAAGTCTCAATTTGTCCAATTCCGTTGCAATCGTTGTCTATGAGATTCTTCGACAAAAGAAGTTTCCATCATTAGCAACTTTTGACATGATAAAGAAATATTCTATTTAAGGTGAACCGCTTCAGAATGCATTAATTTAACTCTTTCTGAAACATTATTTATTCTAATTACTTGATAATTTTTAAGAATTGCCTCTCCTAGGTTATGTCCTCTACGAACATTTTTCTTTTTTGTATAAATTACTTCACCAGTTACTTGGTGTGAACAATGAACCGATAATTCCGCAGCAAAAGATAACTCAGCATCCGTTGGCTTAATATTTGCAATAACTATATGAGCGCCAGGTTTATCTTTTAAATGGAGCCATGTAAATTCTCGGTCAAGCTTCATTACAAACGATAAGAAATCGTTTTGAGAAGCATTTTTTCCGAAGTAAATAATTGTTCCATTAAGATTAATCTTAAATGGTTGATTAAATATTGTTGCATGTACTTCTTTTTTCTTTTTGTTTATGCCCATATCGGACATTAGTTTATCAGCTTCTTTTTCACTTAAACTATTGAACTTTTCTAAAAGATTTATATATGCACTTATTTCATCGTTGGCATTTTTAATATTAGTTTCTGATTTTGATATAGTTTCCTTTGCTTTTTTCGCCTTTTTAAAGAAATGTTCGACATTTTCATAAAGAGTTTTCTTCGCGTCTAATTGTATTATTTCGTCCTCGATTTTAATTTCATCAAGGTGAGCTTTCATATTTAAGTTAAGACAAAGAATTGAGTTGGCAATATTTTCAAATTTCAAATTCTCATTTGCTAATTTAACATCATTTTCAATAGCAATTATTTTTCTTTTGCCTAGTTTGATTTTGCCGTTAACAAAATTGACAAATGAACGATATCTTTCTTGCCTTCTTATCTTGATTTCATTAGCGAAATGATCATTGAATAATTTTTGAGAAATTTCCTCACCTTCAATCGGCTCTCCCTTTTGCATTGGCAAAACATATTTTTCGCCTTTTACGAGAGTTCTATTTTTATCTTTATAGTATGATTCAATAATAAAATTATTGCTATCAACGATAATTAAGTTTGGTTTTGTTGGAATCAATTCAGCGAAAATAATGTATTCATTTTCGTTTAATTCTTCTTGGACAACTATGTGAATTTTTACTATTAAATCACTTTTTAATAATTCGATTGATTTTATTGTGGGCTTTTGAAGAAATTTTTTAACTTTTACTAAGTAATTATTTTCAAATGATGAATAAAATGAATTGTCATTAGTCAAGTAAAGTAGTGGAGTTTGATGGTTCAATGAAATGACCAAATATTTTCCTGTTTCATTTTGAAAAGGGAAAAGAATTGTTTCGTTATTTAACAATATTGGTGAAAAAAGATTATTCCCTTTAATATTTGAAACCAAATTATTTATATAAGTTGTGTAGCTTTTATGCGAAATTCTCATGCATTTATTATATTTATATAGATTTCAAAATAGCAATATCGTTGATTGAGTTAAAAACATTTATTTCTTCAAAATTTGCTAATTATTACATATAAATTGATTATCTTAACAGTTTTTAATATAATTAAAATCATGAAACGTGGATTATTAATTATTATGTCTGGTCCAAGTGGAGTCGGAAAAGGCACCGTTCGTCTTGAACTTGTCAAAGACAAGATGCTTGATCTTTTCTATTCTGTATCAATGACCACGAGAAAACCAAGACCTGGAGAAGTTGATGGTTCAGATTACTATTTTGTTTCAAGAGAAGAATTTGATCGTCAAATTGCTAATGATAATCTTTTAGAGTGGGCCGAGTTTGTTGGAAATAAATATGGCACACCTAGAGATAAAGTCGAAGAAAAACGTTCAAATGGTCGCAATGTTTTACTCGAAATTGAAGTCAACGGAACTTCACAAGTACTTTCAAAATTAAAAGGAGATAATGACGTAGTCACCATCTTCTTAGTACCTCCATCAATCGAAGAACTCGAGAGTCGCATTAGGGGTCGATCAACCGAAACTGAAGAAGCGATTCAAAAACGATTGGCTCGTTGCAAAGAAGAGCTAAAATTAAAATCACAATATGAATATGTGGTTGTAAACGATGATTTAAGTCGTTGTGTTGATGAGGTTAGAAATATAATTTATTCTCGCATGAGCAAATAAGGTTAGGGCGTATGAGACTTCTTGAAGTTTTAATCGAAAGAAAAGCGCAGTCTCTTAATCGCCCTTTTTCTTATATTTATGAAGGCAATAAAAACATTGGCATTGGTTATCGTGTTTTAATTTCTTTTGCAAACCAAAAAATAGTTGGTTATGTAATAAAATGTGATGAAGTAAATAAAACAAGAAGCGAAATTGAAAAAGAAAAAGGTTTTATCATTTCCCCAATTATTGATGTTATTGATGAGAAGCCATTATTAAATGAAGAACTAATGCAGTTAGCTAATAAGGTTAGCAACTATTATGTTGCCCCTTTGATAAGTGTTTTACAAACGATGCTTCCTACATCACTTAAGCCTTCATCCTCCTCATTGCGTGGGCCAAAAATTGCTTATGATACTTACGTTCATTTGGAAAACGATGTTGAAGACGGTCTTACTCCTAAGCAAATCGAACTAATAAGGATTTTGAAAAGAAATGGCGATATTTTAAAAAAGGATTGTAAGAGCAACTGTGTTGTTGAGAATTTATTAAAAGCTCATCGTATCTCATTTAAAAAAGTTGAAAAGAATAGACTTAATATTCCTGAATACAAAAAAGAGAAAGTTAAAAAACTTACTCTCGATCAAGATAACGCAGTTAAATCTATACTTGAAACTAATAAAACTGTAACTTTGTTACAAGGCGTAACTGGAAGCGGAAAAACAGAAGTTTATTTAAAATTATCAGAGCAAATATTAAAACAAGGAAAAAATGTTTTGATGCTTGTTCCAGAAATATCATTAACACCAGTTATGGTGGAGTATTTCCAAAGAAGATTTAGTGGAAATGTTGCTATATTGCATAGCGAATTAACGTCTGCTGAAAAATATGACGAGTATAGAAGAATTTCTCGTGGAGATTGTCACGTTGTGGTTGGCGCTAGAAGCGCAATATTTGCGCCACTTGGGAATATTGGTTTAATAATTTTAGATGAAGAACATGTCGAATCTTATAAACAAGATTCATTACCTTATTATCATGCAAGAGAAGTCGCTATCTTAAGGGCAGGTCAAAATAAAGCTAAAGTCGTTCTAGGCAGTGCAACACCATCTTTGGAAACGAAAGCAAGAGCTGACAAAGGTCTTTATCATTTTGTTGAATTAAAAAAACGCATTAATGAAAGGGAACTTCCTTTAACAAAAATTGTTGACATGTCGCGTGGATATAATCTCACAAGAGAATCGTATATTTTTTCAAAACATTTAATTGAGAGCATTGGTAGAATACTTGAAAGAAAAGAGCAAGCCATTCTATTAATAAATAGAAGAGGATACTCTGGATACATTACATGTCGTAGTTGTGGGCATATCATGATGTGCCCTAATTGTGGCATCGCTTTAACTTATCATAAAGAAGACAATATGCTCAAATGCCACCATTGTGGACATGTTGAACTATCTCAAAATACATGTCCTGAGTGTGGCTCAAGATATTTATCACATAATGGTTTTGGGACAGAGAGAATTGAAAACGAAGTAAAGAAACTTTTTCCTTCAGCACGTGTTTTAAGACTTGATAGTGATGTTGGAGAAATACGAAACAATATTCAAAAAACTATTGAAGCCTTCGCGAATTTAGAGGCTGATATTCTTGTTGGAACTCAAATGATTGCAAAAGGTCATGATTTTCCAAATGTTACTTTGGTTGGAGTTGTCCTTGCTGATATTGGTTTATCTTTGCCATCTTTTAGATCAACAGAAAGAGCTTTTGAACTGATTACCCAAGCAGTAGGAAGAAGTGGACGAAGTGATAAAATTGGTGAAGCAATTATTCAGACATATAATCCGTCCCATTACGCGATTAGCCTTGCGGCAAAGCAAGACTACGAATCTTTCTATAAGAAAGAAATGCAAATTCGTAAGATTCAACAATATCCACCTTATACATATTTAATGAGCCTTGAGATTATTGGAAAAAATGAAGAATATGTAATTGAAGCATCGCACGATATTGTTAATGAAATCTTGAATAATAATTTTGAAAATATTTCCGTTTTAGGACCAACGAGTCCTTATATTTCGCATGAAAATAATAATTATCATAGACTTATATTAATAAAATATAAAAATAGTGATAAAATTAAGCCATATGTTGAGCAGCTTATGAATATTTTAAAGTTGAATTCAAAAATTAATGTTAAAATTAACATTGATCCATATAATTTCTAGGAGGTTAGTATGATTACAATTTCAGTTCTTGGTTTGGACCAATATGTCGTTGGTCATTATTCAAAAGATCACACAAAAAATATTGCAAGTTTATTTGAGGTTGGCGATGAAAAAGTTTCTTTTTACGCGCCAAATGCATATATGTTCCATTACGGAGTTGAACAAACTTCTTGGGATACAATTGTAAGAGTTCATGCTCCGTGCAAATTTAGAATTTTCGAAGATAAAGTTAGTAAATATTTAATCCAAACTCTAAAAGAGTTTACTATTAACTTAGCGATCGAATTTTACTATTATGAAGATGAAAATCGCCATGAATATATAAACACCGAATATCCACGATTTTTAAGCGAAGACAACGTTGTCAATGTTGAAGAAGAATCACTTGAAGAAGGCGAAGAACTCTGTGAAGAAAATATGTTTAAAGATTTTGAGGAGAAACTAGGAGAAAAAGAGTGTTCCTGCACTCATCATCATAAGCATTAACTATGAAAGAACTTGAATTAGCAAATAAAGTATTAACGAGCGTTCTTAAAGATAACGTATCATTCAAGAAATCTCTCAGAGAAGTTTTTAATGATGTTTCCTTAAAAGATAAGCAATATGCTTCTATTGTTTCTCTCCTTGTTGGTTGCGAGCTTAGGCACCATTTAATGTTTTTAGAAATTCTAAAAGATAAAACTAAAGACATTGATGATGAACTAAAAAATATTGTATTACTCGCAATGGCTAATAATTTATTTGCAAAAAAACTTGATAAAAATGACGTTAATAATTTTGTTAAATTATCGCTTTGCGATAAATACAATGACGAAATTGACAAAATATTAAATTACGAAGGCTCTATAGGTGATTTAATTAATTTGGATAAAAGCTCGTTAGAATATATTTCATTAAGATTTAACACTCCAAAATATCTTTCTAAAATGTGGATAAAACATTTTGGCAAAGGACCTACACTTAAAACAATGAAGGCTAATGGCTTGCCATTTAAAAATTATGTTCGTGAAAACACTCTTTATCCGCATTGTGCAATATTGGATGATGAAACTAAATTTACAAAGATTGATGATGCAATGTACCTATACAAAGGTAAAGAACTTCGTAAATTTCATGAATACCAAGAAGACAAAATTATTCCGCTTAATCCTTCGATAAAGCACTTGCTTGATAAATACATTAATCCTTTATCTGATGAAATCACTATGTTTTCCGGCGAAAACGATAATCTTGTGAAGGAGATGCACATTCGCTTAGGAAAAAACAAAGGTTTAAATCTTGCTGTTCCTTCAAAAGAGAGCAGGCCAGAAATAAGACGATATATTCGTGTTAATAAAATTAAAAATATAAATTTTTGGGATGCAGAAGAATATATTGGCTTTAAATGTGGAATATCATTGCCTCAAGATTTTATTCTTGTTAATCCTAAATCCTCAGGATTTGATAATGTTTCAAGATTCCCTGATTATTTATTAAGATTTGATAAAAATTCGTTAGACGAATTAATTAGTAAACAAAAAGCTATTCTTAATGATTTAAGTAAGTTTGTTGCTCCAAATGGCTTACTTGTTTACTTAGTAAACACATTAAACAGAAAAGAAACTTTCTCTATTATATCTTCGTTTATTATTGAACATTCAAACTTTGATCTAATTGATGAAAGACAAATATTCCCATATGAAGATGAAAATGCATCGATTTACTATGCTGTGTTAAAGGCAAAAGAAGATTCAAATGATTAATTTATACGGTCAAGAAATCAACAAACTTGAAGAGCTGCTTATCAAAAGAGGACAAAAGAAATATCGAGCAACTCAACTTTACACATGGTTATATGAGAAAAAAGCAACATCATTTGATGAAATGAGTGATGTTTCAAAAGTATTTAGAGAAGAACTTAATCGTGATTTTTGCCTTGATTTACCATCAATTTATAAAAAGCAAGAAAGCGATGATGGAACAATAAAGCTTCTTCTTGAATTATCTGATGGTAGCAAAATCGAAACAGCAATGCTTCCATACAACTATGGAAATGCCATATGTGTTACATCTCAAGTTGGTTGTAATATGGGCTGTGCATTCTGTGCATCCGGCTTATTAAAAAAACAAAGAAACTTAGAAGTTCATGAAATGGTTGGACAAGTTTTGGTGATGAATAAACTTCTCCAAGAAAAAAATGAGCGAATTACTCATATTGTAGTTATGGGAACAGGTGAGCCTTTTGATAATTATGAAAATGTTTTGGATTTTATTCGTATTGTCAATCATCCTAAGGGACTTGCGATTGGTGCGCGTCATATAACTGTATCGACATGCGGCTTGGTTCCTGGTATCAAAGCATATGCATTAGAGGGATTGCAAACAAATCTTGCAATTTCATTGCATGCACCAACAGATGAACTTAGAAACAAATTAATGCCTATTAGTAAAAAATATCCTTTAAATGAACTTATGGATGCAATTGCTTTTTATGAAAAGCATGCTCAACGAAGAGTTACTTTTGAATATATATTATTAAGTGGCATTAATGACACATTAAAATGTGCCGAAGAATTAGCTAAACTAATCAATAATTCATCTACGTATATAGTAAATCTTATTCCATACAATCCAGTGAATGAGAAACCGTTTAAAAGAAGTGATGAAAAGTCGGTGCACAAATTCTTTAGTTATCTAAAGAAGCAACATATCAATGTCACAATTAGAAAAGAATTTGGAAATGATATTGATGCTGCATGTGGTCAATTAAGAGCGAAGGAGTATTATGGCAAAGAAAGTAATTAAGGGTGAATTTGCTAGCAAGACAGACATTGGTCGTGTGAGAGTCACAAACGAAGACCAAGCCTTTTCATTGATAAATGCAAGTGGCAATGTCCTTTTGGGCGTTTGCGATGGAATGGGCGGACACAATAAAGGTGATTACGCATCTAGATTAGCAAAAGAAACTATAGTTGAAGAATTTAGGAAAAAAAGTGGATTTATTACAGATTTTGGTACAGCTGTTTGGCTTTCTAGATTAATTAAAAAAGTAAATTCAAGAATCTATAATGAGGCTTACTCAAATCCAGATTATAAAGATATGGGGACAACAATTGTTTTAGCATTGCTTGTAAATGAAACCATTTACATTGTAAATGTTGGTGACTCAAGAGCGTATGTTGTTCGTTATAATAACCTGAAACAATTAACCGAAGATCAAACCTATGTTGAATATCTTTATAGAACTGGAAAAATAACAAAAGAACAAATTAAATCATCTGAAGAAAGACACATATTAATGAATGCTGTTGGAACTTTCCCTTCAGTTAGTTTCGAAATTAAAAAATTCCAGAATTTTAAACGTCCAATTATTCTTTGCTCTGATGGTTTATATAATAATGCCACTGATGCAGAAATTCATTCTGCTTTAAGTACAAACGAAAGAATTGAGCAAAAAATCGATTCTCTTATCGCA
Organism: Bacilli bacterium; assembly: GCA_024408105.1. Classification (GTDB taxonomy): domain Bacteria; phylum Bacillota_I; class Bacilli_A; order RFN20; family CAG-826; genus Fiminaster. Next base: position 15,822 of record JAKSVG010000020.1, read on the forward strand.
ATTGCAAATAGCAATGGTGGTTCTGATAATATAGCAATTTCGTACTGGGAGGCAATTGAAAATGATTAAAATTGGCGACCGTATTGATAACCGATACCGAATCACTGGAAGAATTGGAACCGGTGGCATGGCTGAGGTTTTTGAGGCAACAGACTTTGTTGCGAAGAAAATTGTTGCTATTAAAATAATGCGAGAAGAACTTCTTGACAGTAGTGAAAACATTAAACGTTTTGAAAGAGAAGCGACTGCTTGCGCTGCAATGAATCATCCAAATATCATTCATGTGTATGCTCGGGGTGAAGTTGATGATAGACCTTATATGGCTTATGAATATATCAAAGGTCAGACTTTGTCTGAAAAATTAGATTTTTTAACTCAATTAACCGTTTATGAATCGTGCGTTATCATGACTCAATTACTCGATGCAGTTAATTATATTCATAGGCACGGGATCATTCATCGTGACATTAAACCTCAAAACATTTTTTATCTTCCTGATGGAACAGTGAAACTTGCTGATTTTGGTATTGCGGTGGATGCAAATCTAGATGAAACCAAAACCGAAAAAGGAATTATTGGCTCTGTGTTTTATCTTGCCCCTGAAATTTGTGAAGGCAAAGCCCCCACAATTCAAAGTGATATATATTCTCTTGGTGTTACATTTTTTGAATTATTAACTGGAAGACTTCCTTACGAGGAAGGCCATGCTGTTGATATAGCTATATCTCATGTTAAGAAGCCGTTTCCATCCACAACTAAGTTCTCTCCAAATTGCCCAAAGGAAATTGATAAAATCATTTTAAAAGCTTGTAGAAAGAATCCTAAAGAGAGATTCCAAACCGCCGAAGAAATGCTTACTGCAATTAAACAAGCAATGGAAAATAGGGATAATTTCAAAGAAAAGAAAAGTTTGTTAAAACGAATTTTTGGATTTAAATAATGCAGGGAAAAGTAGTATCAAGTTTTTCTAATACATATCAAGTTTATTCTCTTGGTGTAAATTATACAGTTTTGCCAAAAGGTGTTTTCCGCCATCAGAAAAAACATGTTTGTGTAGGCGACAACGTAATTATTGATGATAATAATCTTACTATTTTAGATGTTAGTGAAAGAAAGAACGAATTAATTAGACCTAAAGTATCAAATGTTGATCAAATTTTTGTTACTATGTCTGTTAAAGAACCTGAACTTTCAATAGAGTTAATATATAAGTTTTTAACTTATATAAATATGAACAATATCCCTGCAAAACTAATTTTAACAAAAATAGATTTATTAGATGATTTAAGCTCTGTTAATCTATTAAAAAATGATTTAGAAAAGCTTGGTATTGAAGTGTTTTTTGTTTCTAACAAGGATAAAAATTCAATTCAAAATATCGTTTCTTCTCTAGATAACAAAACCTCTATTTTTATGGGACAAACTGGTGTTGGTAAATCATCACTTATAAACTTAATTGACCCGAATTATGATAGAAAAATTGGCTCTTATTCCATTTCTAGAGGTAGAGGAAAGCATCAAACAAAAGAAGTTATTTTGCTTCCTTTTGAAAATGGATTTATTGGCGATACTCCTGGCTTTTCAGCCTTAGATTTAGGCATTTTTAAAGAAGATTTAGCCCAGTTTTTCCCTGGTTATAATTCTTTATATACTTCATGCTTCTTTTCCAATTGCCTTCATCAAAACGAGAAAAAATGTCGTGTTAAAGAAGAGGTTGAAGTTGGAAATCTCTCTAAAAATGCTTATGAAATTTATTTAAAATTATTAAATGAACTTCCTTATAGGAAAGAAAGGTATAATTTATGAAAAATATTGTTGCTCCTAGTCTATTAAGCGCCAACAAAGAAAAACTCCTCGATGAGTTAAAATTAGTTGAAAGCCTTGGTGCTGAATGGATTCATTGGGATGTGATGGATGGAGTATTTGTTCCTAATACTTCCTATTCTAGTGAAGATGTTAAGAAATTTGCTAAATCTCACGGTATGTTTAATGATGTTCATATCATGGTTGCTGATCCAAAAAAGGTTGCTCCAGAATTTATGGATGCTGGTGCTGATTTAGTTACATTTCATATCGAGGCTACTGAATGTCCAATTTGCGTTGGCAAAATTATTGATAATCTTCATTCTCATAATTGCAAGGTTGGTATTTCAATTAAACCTAATACCAAAGTCAAGGCTATTGTTCCGTTTTTAGATAAGATAGATTTAGTTCTCGTTATGTCTGTTGAGCCTGGAAAAGGCGGCCAAAAATTTATGCCTCAAGCATTGAAAAAAATTAAGAAACTTCGTCATATTATTGATAAAAAGCATTTTGATTGTTTGATTGAAGTTGATGGAGGAATAAATGCTGAAACAGGGCAATTATGTCGCAAAGCAGGTGCAGACATTTTAGTTGCTGGTAGTTATTTATTTGGCCATGATGATATCAAAGAAAGGATTGAGTCATTAAGATGATTAAGCCAAATCTAATTTGGGGTTTAGTTTTTGGAGGTATTATCATTTCATTTTTGCTAATGATAACCTTTGGTTATATCTCAAAAAGAAAACAGGATAAAACTGCATCATTTTTCTCTCATTTTCCATACGAAATAATTCATAATGATGCTGCTAACATTTTCATGTATATTTATATGATTATTTCGTTCACACCATTGATTGTAATTATTCCATTGTTTGGTGAATTTGGAGATTTAGCCATCTTTAATGTTTTGCTTGCTTCATTGTTCGGTCTAGCAGGATTGGTTAGCGGTGCAATTATTAAAATTTCTGCAAAATATCTTTCGCCACATGTTCGCTTGGCAACAATTTTAATGGCTGGTGCATTTTTACTGAGTGCACTTACAACACTCCATTTGTTTTTAGATTTCTCAATGATGTCTAAATTTCCTGGAAACGGATATGTTCATTTTGCCTTAGGCATTTTTTCGGGATTATTAAGCCTATTTATGCTCGTAGTTATGTTTAACCCAAAACTTAAAAACTGGGCTAGATTAGAAGAACATATTGATGGAGAAAATAAAATCTTTGATCGCCCTAAACGCTTTCCACTTGCCTATAGCGAGTGGGCATCTATATTTGTGATATTTATTTCATCAATATTATTTATGTTAAGTTTGATATATTTTTAAGAAAAAAGGATTCCACAAGGAATCCATTTTTTATATAGTAGTGAAGTTATTATTTTGCATTTTTGAGCAATGAACGATGTGCTCTTGCGCTCATACGGACAGTAACCATTTGTCCGTTGATGTTTAATCTATATTTTTGAAGATTAGCATTCCAAACGCGACGTGTAGCAATGTTACTGTGTGAACGTGCATTACCGGTCTTTCTTCCGACTCCACTGATTTGACAAACTCTTGACATAACTCAACCTCACTTTTTCTAAAAATTGCAAGTAGTATTCTAACACGCGAATTAACACTTGTAAATTATAGATTTGGTTTTTGAAAACGTTCAATGAATTCTTCTTCACTTATCAAGTGAGAATAATTTAATGCATATTCATATATAACTTTGTTTTTATCAAATGCTAAATATCTAGCGCGGCCATCTTTTTGATAAAAGAGAAGCATTTTATGCTTTTCTGACCAAGGTTGGTCAATGAAAATTATATCTGAAAATTTATATTCGTAAACTTTACCCATTTTTACATGGCGAATTTTTCCTTTATCTACCTCATAGTAGGTTTGAGTTATTGATAACCAGCAAAAAACGATCGAAAGTACAGCAACACAAGGAGTGTAGATATAGAAACTTGTTTCTAATGGCCAAAATTGTTTGTATTGAAAAGACACATAGAAAATTGCTTCAAAAATCAAAAACATTACGACAAAAATAATAATTATTCTTTTTGAGGAAATCTTTAATTTTTCTTTCTTTTTTTCTTCTAACATACTCAAATATTATAAACAAAATTAGTGAATTCATTAAATGATTTCTTTGTGCATGTGTAAGAATATGCTAAAATACCATTGGAAAAATATTATTTATTTTTTTTAAGTATATTTATCTAATTTAGCAAGAAGACTCCCACTTCAAGCTCGCTAAGTGGTGAGACGAATTGCTAGCAAAAAGTCAAAATAACACTATCATTTGTATTCAAATGATAGTATAATATAAGTATGGAAAAGAAAATAAAGAAAGCTTATAAATTTCGAATCTACCCTAATGTTTCTCAAAAACAACAAATTGAGAAAACTTTAGGCTGCGTTCGCCAAGTCTATAATGATTTTCTTGAAATGTGTGTGGAAAAATATGCTGAAGATCCTTCTTTTAAAATTAGAAAATTTGATTTGATTAAAATTCTTCCTGATTATAAAGAAGGATATGAATATTTAAAAGAAGTTGATAGTGTTGCTTTACAACAAGCTGTAATTCATT
>JAKSVG010000021.1 GCA_024408105.1 Bacilli bacterium
GGTAAACAAACTATCTCTTATGAGATTTCGGAGGTTCGAATCCTTCCTCACCAACTAAAATATAATGCGGATGAGTGAAACGGTTTACATAGCGGTCTCATAGAAATTGTGACATTACAATAGGAAACGTGTAATGAAAATTCTCCCTAACAAACAGAAACCTCGCTTATGGTGACATAGGCTTTGGCGATGGCTTACTAAATTGAAAAAGCTAAGTGGATTGCACCACTGAAATAAAGTCTTGGTTGACGAGTAATTATTACTAGATGCAATGAGGTAATATTCCAAGATGCTGTTCATAAATGGCGTAGAGACTTTATAGGAGAACACCTAAACCGAAAGGCATGGTGGTGAAAAAGTCCAGACTACAACAACTTAAATGCTCGACTGGTTTGCAATGCTTTAAGTTGGCTTGTGTAAAAGCAAGAGTAGTAGTGAAGCCGAAGACAGTTGGTTCGACTCCAGCATCCGCAACTAAATGGACAATGGCAAGTCTAGAAAATGCCAACCGAGGAGTACCAGAGTGGACAAATGGGGATTGCGGTAAACAATCTGCTTCTACGGAGGCTTCGGAGGTTCGAATCCTTCCTCCTCAACACAATTTTCATAGGTTTTAAAGGTTAGTTAATGATGGCACATCTTGCTCGTGAGAGTAGGGTGTGTTAATTTTTTGTTAATCTTCCAATTTTATTTGGAAGTTTTATTTATTTTTTATATCTTTGCAGTGAGAAAATAATGTATCAAATAATGAACTGTAATGATGAATATATTAAAAGATGTAATTAAAATACTATATAAATATGGAGATAAAGATAATGATTTCTTAATATCACTTGGTAATGTGTGGATAAATTATTCAAGTTGTGATTTAAACTTAAAAATAAAAGATGGAAAAGTTAATGTGATAACAGAAAATGGTTATACATATAAACTTGGTGGTTTAACTCAATTGGAACAATTCAGTATATTATACTCATTGGAACAATATATTGTTGAATGTGAAAAAATGTTAAATGATGAATTCGATGAAGATTTGGAATTTTAAATTATATTAGAAAATAAATCATCAATATTGGTATATATTTTATCCCAATATTCATATTCTTTATTTGAATAATATAAAAGTTGAATACCTTTTTCTTTACATAATTCATATTTTTTCTTATCATATTCAATTTGTTTATTGTATTTTTCAGCACCTCCAAAATGTTTAATATTTTCAAAGTGCTGTATTCCTTGACATTCTATTGCTATATTCTTTGATGGTATGTAAAAATCTAATTGAAGTTTATTTAAAAAATCATAATATTTATTATATTCAAAATCTATTTTATTTTCAATAAGTTTCGTCATAACTTGTTCTTCAAGTTTTGAAGTTTGACATTTTGGACAACCTTCAAGTCTATATTTATGCAAATGATTACTTGGAGTTTGCCAAAATTCACCATGTTTTGGACAAATTATACAAACATTGGTTTTAGCATCTACGTATTCAACTTTTGAATAATCGTATTTATTACCATGTTTTTTAATTGCTTCTTCAATAAAACTTTTTGTATCATGAACTGGTTTATTGCAATATTTACATCCTTGACCCATTAAATGTTTATTAGGTGATATTTTAAATTCACCATGAATTGGGCAAATTATAGTAACTTTAGATGAATTATTTATGTATTCAACTTTTGAATAGTCATATTTGTTTCCGTGAATTTGTCTCGCTTTTTCAATAAATTGTTCAGTTGTTAGTTTTAATAAACCTTTACATGCTGAACAACCATTTCCTTGTAAATGTGAATGAGGTGTTTGCCAGAATTCACCATGTATTGAGCAAACGATGCAAACTTTATTAAAAATACCATTATATTCAACTTTTGAATAATCATACTTGTTTCCATGTATTTTTCTTGCTCGTTCAATAAATTCTTCTAAAGTTAATAATTGTTTTATTTTTAATTTTTCAGTACTACATTTTTTACAGCCATTTCCATGCAAGTGTGAATTTGGTGTTTGCCAAAATTCGCCATGTATAGGGCAAATAATACAAACCTTAGTGTCACAATTTACATAATCAACTTTGGAATAATCATATTTGCCACCATGAACTTTTCTTGCTTCTTCAATAAATTGTTCTTTATTTTTTCTTTTGTTATTTGCATTGTTTTCAATAAAGCATTTTTTACAACCTTTACCACAAATAAAATTATGTGCTGTTATTTCAAATACACCATGTTTTTTACAAATAACTTTTATTTTTTTAAACATACCATCATATCGAATAGATGAATAATCATATTTATCCCCATGTATTTGTTTGGTTTTTTCTATGAATTCTTCATTTGTTAATTTTTTAGACATAAAACTCCAGTTTTTACAAATATATAAAAAAATTTTGATTTTTAATAATTTTTAACTGAAAAAATTTTGAAATACCAAGAAAAAGTCATATCTTTGCACAGTTAAACTAAAAAGCACGAATTTTATATGACAACACAAACAACAACACTTACAATTACGGATTTGGTTAATGGTTCTAACAATGATATGTTTCGCAAGGGTTGCGAGACTGATTCTTCGTATATATTTGATAATCAAATAAATGCTGCAAAGGAGATTGTTTCTGCGTTTAATGAAAAAGTTACACGTAGAAACCATGTAATGCTTATCGCTAAGATGCAGAGTGGAAAAACTGGCACATGTAACGCAGTTTGCAATATTGTTAATACACTTGGATTGTCACACGTTATGGGTGTTGACAAGTTTTTCTTTGTAACTGGTATGAATGATTGTGGATTGAAAACTCAGTCGCACATTCGTCTTATCGAGCAAGTTGAAGATGCAAACGTTGGTAACACTTGCATCGGTAAGCGTTCATACAATCATCTTATTAAGGAAGGTAAAACTCCAAAGTACTATGTTTTGAAAAATAGTGACTTGATGTCAATGGAAGATGATTTGAACAATTCAATTATCTTTATTGATGAGTGTCACTATGGTTCTGGAGCAAATAATATCCTTACCAAATTTCTTTATAGTAAGGGTATAAATTGGAAAGATGAGAATTATCTTATCTCTCGTAATATCTATATTGTTTCAGTTTCAGCAACACCATTCAGTGAGTTAATCTCCGATGAGGGTGAATATAAGAAGTGTATTGAACTCAAAACCAATGATGGCTATGTTGGTGTATCGGATTACACAGAGCAAGGTTTAATTCATAATGGAAAGTTTGAAGACACAATTTCCGAAATTACTTATGCTCTTGCAGATGCAATGGAACGCATGGAACAAGATGGTGTTTCTGGTGTATGTTTTGTACGTACTCGTAATTTTAAAGAACTTGAAGATGATATGTTCGTGTCACACAACTTTGACATTCACGAAATGTATTCAAGTGGTAAGAAAATTGAGTATGACAGACTTACAGAGCGTGTTAGTGAACTCATTGCAGCCAATGAATACAATAAGAAGTTCAAGGATTGCAAAAGTCTTGTTGTTAAATCACAAAAGATTGATGTTAAACCTTTGCTCGTTCTTATTAAGGGTGCATATCGTGCTGGTGTAACTTTGGATTCAAAGATTAAGGATTATACTTATATGGTATATGACTATTCTGCGAAATCTGCTGCTACTGCTCAAGCATTACTTGGGCGCATGTGTGGTTATCGTGCTGATGGAACTGAGTTGAAGACACACTTTTACATCAACGATAAAATGGCAACCATGTATTCAAATTGGGAAAAAGATTTTTCTAATCGTGATAACATTCCTTGTGATAAGATGAAGCAGAATTGGCTTGAAGCAAGTGAGTATGATGGTCAAGGTTATCTTTCAAGCAAGTCTTGTGGTAACTTTTTCATTGAACTCACCGATGAGGAAATTGAGACAATTCATCGTCAATGCAAAGGAAAGAAGGTGTCACGTGCCAATGCAAAACGTTTATTCCCACTTATCTTACAGAACCATGGTGTTGATTGCAAGTATGATTATTTTCATGAAGCACACATGAAAGGTAAGAATAACTATGCAGTTTCTTCTCAATTCAAACGTTTTGATTCTTTCACAGAGGATTCCCTTGTATTTGGTTTCCGTGCTGATAAGATGGTTGATTTTGTTGCAGAAACTGGACGTGACTATCTTACTGATGAGGATTTTGGTAAGCGTTGCGTATCAATCGTTCTTGACGCAGAAATCAATAATGATGATAGTAAGGTTATTGGTGGCAACAAACGTCTCCTTGTGTATTATAGTGAGGTTGGTGCTTACACAATGATACCATCAAAAGAAAGTATGTTTAGACCTCATCAAAGTACAAAACTCTAAACTATTGTGTTAAAACAATGTTAAACATCCAAAGAAATTTGGATGTTTTAATTTTTATTATTATCTTTGCAGCGAGAAAACTGTACGACGACGATTGCTGTCATCGCATCAGATAATGTACAGTATATATCAGATATGTTAAAATAATGTTAAACATATAAAATATTTTGGAAGTATTAAATATTTTTCTTATCTTTGCAAAGTAAAAAATAATAAATAATTTAAGCCTATGATTGCAACTATTGAGTTCATGGAAAAATGGTTTCCATATTATAACAAACTTTATTTTAATAATGAACTACCAACGCCAACATTTGAATTGATAACAGCAAAAACAACTCTTGGTCAGTTTCAACGTTCAAAAAGACTTGATGCGTTTGCAAATCCATACTATGCGTATTTCATAAGACTTTCCACGCACTATTGCAGAACAGAGCATGACCTCGCAGAAACGCTCGTCCACGAAATGGTGCACGAATATATTGCTTTCAATAATATTCAAGACAATGGCTCTCATGGAAGAATGTGGAAAGCAAAAGCAGCAGAGATTAGTGCAAAATCCGATTTTGATATAACACGAACAACATCAATTGATGGTTGTGATGTTAATCCAACAATCAAAGCAAGAAAAGAACGTTCTGTTACTAACGAAGTAACTATGTTCGGTTATTATCGTTACGGAAAATGGTTTACCTTCTGTGTCGGTGCAACAAATGTTCCAAAGTACAAGTCTTGGATTGAAAAGAATGTTAATAACAGAACATTTGAAAAGGCTTTTGCTGGAATTGTTAAACGTACCGATGGTTTTGATGATTATTCTTTGTGCAGAACAAAAGTACGTGGGTTTTTCAAAACCAATGATGAATTCAACAATATGTTACCAAATATTAAAGTAACAAATAAATGGAACTTTTAACATTTGTTAAGAGTTCTTTTTTTGTTTTTATATTTTTTTTGTATATATTTGTATTGTAAAAGTTAAATTAAAAAATATTGAACATGGCAAAAATTGAGGAAAAGTTTATTGAAAAGATGTATGGCAAATTGATTTGTGAACAGCCAATCAGTTTTGTTGATACTGAATTTTTCGGAGATAATAAGAAGCGAGTTATTCCATTTAAGATTTATAATGGTTTCGCATATTGTGAAGATTACAATGGTCAAGAGTTATTTTTGACATATCCAAAGACAGAATTCATTGATAACTGCAAGGAAATGGCACAGAGTATTCGTGAGTTCATGGGTCTTGGTGATGAGGAGAAGATTTCGGTTGTCGATATTGTTCAGTCATATTGCCAACTTGGGAAGATTTGATTATTTAAATCATATATTATTTTTTCAATTATGCCTATGAATTCTTTTTTGGTTCGTAGGCATATTTTTTTTTTGAAATAATTTGGTTTTTTCAAATATTTTTTATATATTTGCATTAGAGAAAAAGTTTTTATTCATTTCATATTTTACTTATTTTATGGCAAAATATACCGTAACATTGAATTATAATGCCTCATATACAATGGTTGTAGAGGCACAAGATGAAGGTCAAGCACTTACTCTTGCTCGTGAATCATGCGAGGAAGCAGATATGAATCAGTTTATTCTTGGCAACGAGAAAGAAAGTATATGTGAGTGTATAGGTTAAAAAAGTTTACCGCAGAAATACCTTTGGTACTTTTTGTAAGCACGAGTGGATATTACGTCTGCTCGTGCTTTTTTGTTTTCTCCACGCCGTGTCTTCTGAAGGATACGTTGTTTATAGTTTTCTCGCTGCAAAGATAATGAATTCTTTTAATATAACCAAATAAATTGGGCTGTTTAACAAATATTTAACAGATGTGTTAAATTAGTGTTAAAACCCTTAAAAAATTTGGAAATATCAAATATTATATTTAAATTTGTATATACACAAATAAGTAATAATATTAACAATTAAATACATAATTTTTTATTTTTATGAAATCAAACAAAATCATTGACTCAAATCTTGTGAATTCAATCAAGAAATTCATTCCATCACAGATTATCATGAAGGCTGTTGCCTATGCGAATCCGAAGGCAATTGAAAAAACAATCATTAATATCTATGAAAAGGCTTTGAGGGAGTATTCATCAGCAAACCCTCGCAATGCAATTTCAAGCCTTGCTCCAGAGATTGAATATGAAATCCATAAGATTATTAACTCACGTATATTGGTGGAGTAATATCCACCAATTTTTTTATCTATATTGAAAAAATGGAAATTTTATTTTTTATTTCTATCTTGGTGATATTAGGAGTATCATTACAAGTAATCACCAATTTTTGGAAAACGTTTAAACCATTCAAGTGGGACTATAAACATAATACGCCAGATTTAAGTTTTCTTGATGAGACACACCTTTTGTGCATGGACATTCTTGACCACGAACTTTATCATGTATTACTTATTATAAAAAACCGTAAACTTCCAGTTTTTGCCACAATACAAAAACGAAAATATCATGATATCATCACTAATAGAAAAGCAAACCAGTTAATTTTTGTATTATCTGATGGAACAGTTCTTGATTATGAAGATATTGTTAAATGGAGACCGCAAAAAGAAACTTGGCGTGATTTATATTATCATAGCACACGTTGGAGATAATAAAAAAATATGGGTACTTAAATAAGTACCCATTTATTGTATATATAAAAAAATTGTTAATTTTTATTAAAAAACATATAAAAAATATAATTTAATGAATATTTATAATTAAATAATATATTTTATATTACTTTATTTTTTATTAACATTTTTTTTAATAGTTTTTTATATATACAATAATTAATAGTTAAAATGATGTTCTAGCATCAAAAAATATACTTCGTGAGGGCATTCACGAATTGGAGAGCAACCGTAAGACCAATCTTGCTACGCAAGATGGCTGTTGCGTCTGAATCCAAGAATCTCATGGTTTTAGACATGGGAGTATGTCAATTTAATATTAACACATTTTTTCTATAAAAACACTTGTTTTTTATCATATTTTTAAATAGCAAAATATCTGACAGATTCCAATTTTTAAGCTTCTAGGTACTTAATTAAGTACCTTACCCCACGAATAATCTAATGGCTTGAATTTTATAACATCTTCGAAATCATATATTTCATTTCCAAAATAATCTTTTAATACCACTCTACTTTTAACAAAATCAGTAATTACATCACGAAGAAATTTAAGTTCAACAGAAACTAAAACTTTTTTATTATTTTTTAATTTACAGCATAGTAACCTATGATTTAATCTACATAAAGAATGTCTTCTTGTTTTATTACTGTTTAATATAAAATATTCATTATTCATTACGACTTCTTTATACGGAACAAATAACAGTCTTAAAAATATTATAATAATACTCATATATTCAATTTTTTTTAAACATAAGGTACTTAATTAAGTACCTACTTTTTCTCTATAATGTATATAATCAAAAGTTAATTTATCACAAATTTTACTTCTATTATATGTAGCAATATCTAACGAATTATTATTCCAAGAAAACCAACTAATCAGTGTTTCTGGAGTATAATGTTTGATAAATCCTTTTCGTCCTAAGTTTTTATAATATGTAGATAAGGTTAATAATTTATCTACATCATTTAAAAATATTTTTAAATAATCATTATCCTTAAGAACTCTTATGAGAATTCTTTGTTCTTTATTATATTTATAGTGCTGGTTTAAATATTTCATAATGTTCACGACATATTTTGTTATAAATTTTGTCTCTGTTATAATCACTTATTTTTTTTGACCGATATATAAACCATCTAAGTAATACCGTTTGGTGATGTGATTTTACAAATTGTTTGGCTGTATAACCTTTATACACTGTAGAGGTCTGTAGTAATAATTTTATGTCACTTAAAAAATAAATGTATAAATCATTATCCTTAAGAATTCTTAATAATGCTTGTTTTTCTTGTCTAATAATTCTTGTTTTTCTTGGCTCATGATTTATTTTTACATATTTCATCATACATATTTTTTAATTTTTTTTGTAATGCATAATCGACTCCTAGTCTATTGCTAAACCATTCTATTATACCAATGGAAGTATATGTATCCATAAATTTTGTTATTGGAGCAGGATAACCATGATACTTGATTCGCAACGCATCATATTGTTTTTTGAATTCGTATAATAAGTCACATTGTTTTAGCGTTCTCATAAGGAGAAGCACCTTTGATGTTTTGTAAGGACCACTATTATGGCTAATGTATTTCATTTTTCCTGAAATTTTTAAAATTTTTCCTGAAATTATAAAATTTTATATGAGAAACAGTTTTTTATACTATATTTTTTACATATTTTAACTTCCAGTTAAGTAATATTTTTATATCATATTTAATGTGTTTTTTACATAATTTAACTTCCAGTTAAGTGGTAATTTAACTTACCAGTTAATACAAAATGTTCGTATAATAATCATACTATATTTTAACTTATCAGTTAAGTTTTTTATACTATAAGTTATCTTTTTTCAATCAAGTTTTAGATTTATTAACATATGTTATTGTTATCACATCTTTATAGTTTTAACCATATATAACATACCTTCATAATACTAAGTGCAAACCAAATTCTACAAAAAAAAAAGAAATAAACAATATAGAAAACGAATTGCACTTTTTCTTCTTTTTCATTAACATTTACCACAAACAATACTTTTAAACACACTCCATTCATATAGCATGTCTAAGTATTTGTAATGTTCTTTATAGAATACTCTTAATATGCTATCAATGTCATATGTTTCCAAAAAGTATATTGTTATATTTGGGTAATTGTTCTTTATTATTTCTTTTTGCTTAAATGTATAAAATTTTGTACAATTTATTACCTTATTATTAAATTCCTTATATTTGTTAATATTTTTTAAGAACCTGATAAAAAGTAACGTTTCTTTTCTAGTCATTATTTATTTTCTTTTAACACTTCTAGTGCAGCATCAATTCCATTTGACAATGCTTCCTCATATATGTCATAATATTTCCAAGCGGTATATATTTTCCATTCCCAATCTGTTGCAATACTTTCCCAAGATATATGTTTCCAACCATCTTTTGGTTTGTTATGGTGCACCAAAACTGGAGTGACATATATTCCTTTTTCTTCCCTTATCCACTTTGCAACAAGTTCTAGTGATGGTGCAACACATTCATCATTATTCTTGTCTTCCATAGGTACATTTATAGAAGAACCATGTTTATTACCATTCTCGTCATACCAAGCCATTGAAGAAAGAAATCTTTGTGGATAACCAACCTTCTTCAATATTCTTGCTTGTTCATATGTCACCGATGTCAATTCTGTAACAGTATTCTCCATTTTGTTTTTTATTTTAAGTTTAGGTATGTATGTTTTATATGGTGTTTCTCCTTATCATCAATATTTGTTTCCTCATATAAGAATGTGTACCACCTTTCATATAGTTCTTGACCTTCCATATTAAAGCCTTGTTCTTCACAATACTTATTAAATACCATAACATGAACAAAATATGGATGACCATATCTAATTTTGAAAATAGGAATTTCCCTTATAAGTTTCCTGAAAAGAACATATAGTTCCCTACCATTTATACAATATTTTCTCAGAAAGAAAGAAAATAATGACAATGGATTAAATTTACTTATGTCATATATCATTTCAGTTGTTCTTTTTTTCGCACCTTATGTATATTTTTCTTGAAATCATACCAATGCTTTGAAAAATAAGTATACTTTGTATTATCATAATCATACATCCATGCTATTATTGTATCTAGACTATATTCATGGAAAAAATGTATCAGAAACATTATAAGTGGTTCTCTTTTGTGGGTATATTCATAATATCCAAGAATTTTACCACAGAATACTTTATATTGATTTGTTTCCTTCAAAAAGTGCAAGAAAATTCTTTTTTCTTTACCTAATGGTGATAACCCCATATATTTCATTCTTTAAGTTTTAACAAATACTTTATTAACATCAGTTCTTGTCTTTAATTCAAAAAAAACATCCTTATTCCTTATTGGGAATGATAGGTTGCTAGCATATTCTGCAAAATACCTATTAAATGATGCTTCTATCCTTTTCTTATGTTCATCATCTTTTATATGTTCCAACAAGAAAACCATCCACAATAGGTCATATATCCTTTTAAAATTGAAATCAACATTATGATTAGCCTTATCTCTAGGAAAAATAAACGAATCATAATATATCACCCACCAGTTATATATATCAGTTATTTCAAGATTATGTTCATTATGAATTATGGTTTGTGCATTATATGGTAAGTCATATTGTCTTAAAAATCTAACAAAAAGTTTGATTTTGTAATTGCTGATAATATCTTTGTTCATTTTTTCTATGTTATTACATCATTAACCTAATCATTGATTTAATATCATCATTAAAATCAGTATTGTTATATAGGAAAGTGTACCACTTACTGAAAATATGTGTTCCCTTTGGACAGTACTTCCTTTCAAAATCAGATACATGTGCAAAATACGGATAACCATTTTCTTCCATATAAATACTTATATTTCCATTAAATCTCTTTTTTATATATTGCCTGAAATTTACATATATTTTCCTACCATAATACTTTTTCAAGAAAAAGGAAAATAAGGAAAATGTATTGAATTCACTTACATGGACAATATTTTGATTTGTATTCATTCAATTCACTGTTAAACTTGTTACTAATTTGTGTATCCCAATGGCAATACCAGAATATTATTACTGATAAAGCATAATTATTGAAAAAGTACTTTAATAAATCATAACTGTATTTTTGGCAATAAAACCCTCCTACTCTTTTACAAAACTCCTTATGTTGATTCTTGTCCTTCAAGAACCTTAGAAACAAGGATATTTCTTGTTGCTTTGTGAAAATATAATAATTTTCCATGATTTCACATTATATTATTTATAATTTGTGGACACGAAGAGACTCGAACTCTCAACCCTAACGTACTGTACGTTTATCCTATCACAATGAAAGGCTCTCTACCAATTGAGATACGTGCCCTAAAACTTTTTATTATTATCTCCTTAACAATTTCTCAACATCATCCCTTGTTTCTAATTTCATCAGCATTTCAATTGATTTTATTGGGAAATCTTGTGATTTATATTCTTCGAAATAATTTTCCAAACATTGTTTTATATCTATTCTGTTCAATTGTGGTTTATGCTTGAGGATATATCTTATCCATAATAAATCATGTATCATGTAAAAAAACGGTTCACGATTATCATCCACCCTAATGGAGTACCTCATCCAATAGTTATGAAAATCCGCAAATTCAAAACCTTTGAAATTTCTTTTCAGAATTGATGGGGTATACAAATCATATTGTTTCAAGAATCTTATGAAAAGTTTTATTTTTTCATCCATATGTTCAAATAATATTAAAATTTTCGAATGATGTACAATATCTTGCCGCTTTTCATTCATTTTATCTTGTCACAAAAATATAGTATTTTCAGATAAGCATCTTCAGTAATGTATTTCAAGAAAACATTCTCTGGATAATAATCAAGATAATATTTCAGTAAACGTTTTTTTCTATATAAGTTCTCCATATTCTTATGACTATTATGTAATATTGTTTTTGCCACTTCATATAGCCATAAGACTGACAATATTGCATATCTTTCCTTAAAAGACGTGGAGAATAAAAAGAAAAACATGTCTGTTGGATTTATTGATGTAGTTCTCCCCTTTAGGAAGTTCGTCTTGAAATATCCACTATTATACCCTATATAGTAATCTATAAACGCCTTGTAGTGTTCGCTATACAAATCATGTTTTTTCAGAAACCTTATAAAACGCTTGTATATATCATCATTCATTTCCATCTAATAAAAAACCATTTAGAAAAGTACGTTGTATTGTTGTTTTCAAATCGATTGGAAGATTTGTTTTTAAATAAAGAAACTTATACCACTCTATCATTAACGAGCCATCAATATAGTGTTTATACCTACTAGTTTTCACATTCTTGTCAAAATAATCATGAAAATCACTCGCATGTGAAAAATAGGTTTTTACGTGTTTTCCGTAAAAGTTGTTACCTTTTTTCAGCCAATCACTTTCTTCAACATATTGCCTGAATTGTACATATACTTCACTATCGTAGTTTAATTTTAGAAATATACTGAATAGTGAAAATACACTATATTTTTCAACATCATACATTATATTTATTTTTTTATGTGTTAAGCAATAACATCATTGTTAGCAACATCATCAACTTCATCTTCTATGAAACGATTTGTGTCACGTTGATTATAATCACTGATTTTGAATATATCTGCGATGAATTCATCATTGCTAAACCATCTATTAACAAATTCAACTATGGTGTTGTTGTTTCCTCTAATAGCTTGATATTCACATTGAGCCTTGTTATATGTTGGTATTGTGAGTTCATTATAGTTTATTGCACTATTTGGTCTAAAAATTTCATCACAGTCGGTCTTTACTGTGCTAACATACTGGAGTATATCCAATTGTTGTAAAATTAGGATATCGAACACGTATTTTTTGTAACGTGGTACAAATATTTTGTCACATAAAGACCACATTATATCCCTTAGTGGGATACTTTCAATATTAAAATTGCATAATATGTTGGATTTATAATAATCATATTTTTTTAAAACCCTTAAGACTTTTATTAGACAATCATTTGTGTCTTTTGAGTATTTTAATTCTTTCATAAATAAGTCTATTTTTTAAAGTTCTGAGACTATTATTTTTTCTTGAATTATGTGTGTTTCAAGAGGAAGCAATTGTGATTTATTCAATTTTCCATCAGTTATATAATGGTGCTTATATATCTTCTTAATCTCTTCAAATTCCGTGTGTTTTGAAAAATATGCCAATAGTGTCTGTGGTGGCATATATTTTTTGAAAAAAGTAGACCACACAATCATCTCATTATTTAAAATATCACAAGTGCATATTAAACAATCAATAATATTACGAAAACTTTGACAACTATAATCAGTATAGATGTTTTTCCTTAATGATGGGATACTATCATAATCCTTTAACCATCTCATATACATCTTGTAGAATTCAATACCAAAATCTTTGCATATTCTTTCTCTTAGTGTTCTTATGTGATATGACTTATTCATTTTTTGTTTAATGTTTTTATTGTATATAATATATTTTTTTCGCTGTTGCAAATATATAAAAATTATATTTAATACATAAGGAAATATTGTTAAAAAATGTTAAAAAATAATATTGAAATGATACGTTTAGGATAAGTCTTATTTTTCTTAATTTTAGAATATTTAACGTGCTGAAAATGAGTTTTTTAGTAAAAAATGGGTATTTTTGCTTTGAAATATTAACGGTGTACCATTAGTAGTACATATAATGAAAAAAATACTGTTTTGTAAATAAAATATGCAGTTTTTTTTGATAGAATTCTTAATTTTTAACAAAGTGTTAACTATTTATAGTTAAAAAATAAGTTATTTTTTAACTATTATAAATAACTTATGAAGTATTTACAGAAAATTTCTAGTGCTTCAGAAATGAAGCCACAAGAGCACACCGTGCTCTATTACAATTCAGAGACAAAGAGCATCACTGTAAAGGTTAGTACTTGTACTGTGACCTTTAAGGACTATGATGGCTCTGTTATCTCCACAAAGACCTACAAGTACGGTGAAACCGTAGTTGTTCCACAATTTGAAGGAACATGGGAAAATCACACCTTCATTGGTTGGGGTGATATCACAATTGACACCGCAAAGGCAGATGTTGTGTATATTGCACAATATGAGGTGACACCGAAGGTGACACTCACCATTGGTGACTCATATACAGATACAGCAAGCATTGCATTGAATGCAACAAAGACTGAGACAGTGACTGGAACAATCTCATTCACAACTGACCTTGCAGCAGACGTTGCAGAAATCACTGACAACGTGCTCACTTTTAAGAAGCACTATGAGGGTTCTGTTGTTGTTACAGCAAGTGCAACAGATGTTCATGGCAACACACAGTCAGACACTAAACCAATCACAGTGTCTTGTAATGGTGCAGACACTGTTGAGTGTGCAATCTCAGATGTGAACACTCCAGAGGTAGATGCAGCAGCAACTTCTGCAACTGTAACTTATAAGTGCAACGTTACCACAACAACTCATGCTGGTGCAAGCACAACAGTTACAGCAAACAAGGAGAAGACTGTAACATTCGAAGCAAATGAGTCTGAGGAAGCAAGAGACATCACAAGTTCATTCACTTGTGAGCATGGTGAGGTTGTTAACTACACTGTTAAGCAAGAAGGTAAACCATCTTCACCATATAAGGCAGTTGACCTTGGCTTAAGTGTTAATTGGGCATCATGCAACGTGGGTGCAAGCAAGCCAGAGGAGTATGGTCTTTTATTCCAATGGGGTGCAACAGAGGGTCATGGCTATGACACTGATGCAAAGGATTATTCAACTTGGTCAACAGCACCATTCAATAACGGTGCAGACAACTATGATGCAACATATTTTGCATCAGTCAGTGGTACAGCATGTCCAAACGGTGTTCTTGCATCACAGTATGATGCAGCAACAGCAAACATGGGCGGTTCATGGAGAATGCCAACTCAAGCAGAACTAAATGACTTAACAGCACTTACAAACGAATGGACGACAGAGAATGGTGTATATGGAATGAAGTTCACCGCTTCCAACGGAAACTACATCTTTATTCCTGCTAGCGGTGGCGCTTTCAGTGGCAGTGTTGGCACCAGAGGGTCTTACGGCTATGTTTGGTCGTCTAGTCTTAGCCCAGACAACCCTAGCAGCGCTTGGTACTTGTACTTTAATAGTGGTTACATGGGTGTGTACGACGACTACCGTTACTACGGGTTCTCGGTTCGTGGGGTTGCTTCCAAGTAATCACCTTTTTAATCGAAAAGAAACCAAAAACCAAAAGATGGTGTGGTTGGTGCTCCCCAAGAGCACCTTCCAAAACCACACCATTATTACTTTAATAATG
The DNA here is from genome assembly GCA_024408105.1 of Bacilli bacterium. Lineage (GTDB taxonomy): Bacteria > Bacillota_I > Bacilli_A > RFN20 > CAG-826 > Fiminaster. The sequence continues at coordinate 15,371 of JAKSVG010000021.1, forward strand.
TGATTTAATACAAATAGTTATGGGTTTAGAAGAAATACTAAACTGTGAAAATAGAACGGATGAAAATGATTTATTTACAATTCATCTTTACCTTGAAAATGATTGGTGGAGAGCATATGAATGGAGTGCATATCTTTGTGTCATGTTTCCTAATGGATTAACCGAAACAGAGAAACTAAAACCGACTAATAAAGAACAATACATCCTTGTTGGACTAAAACTTAGTTCTTTCACAAAATACTTCCCTAAAGTACAACCCACAAATATAACAGAGAAACATATTGCGATTGATGTTAGAACGTTTATTAATAGCACTAGCGTCTCTTTGACTTCATATAGAGAAATCCTTTCTGAGTGGAAGAAAACAATACCCTTAAAGAAAGAAGAAAATACTAAACAAATACAGAAACAAAACAATAAACCTAACACATATACAAAATCTTCTAATACAACGATTTTGTCAGTAATGCAAGAGGTTATTGCTTATCCTCTTGAAACAAAGACTTTAATAGATAATACGTTATTTATAAGGCATCTGAAAGATGAACTTTTAAAACTAATATAAACACTTAAAAAAGGTGATTTCATAGGTTATCCGTCTGTATGCAATACAGAAAAATGAAGTAATTGCCCATGGTTCATAAAATGTCCCTTTTGCAATTTTGTAGGTGATAACCGATTATTCCTGCTAGCGGTAACGCTAACAATGGCAGTGTTAACAACAGAGGGTCTAACGGCTATGTTTGGTCGTCTAGTCTTAACACAGACAACCCTAACAACGCTTGGAACTTGAACTTTAATAGTGGTAACATGGATGTGAACAACAACAACCGTTACAACGGGTTCTCGGTTCGTGGGGTTGCTTCTAAGCAATCACTTTATAAACAATATAAAATATCATATAAGATGTCATACAAATTAACTAAAAAACAACTCTTGTTTGACCTATACACAGCGTTTGAATGTGCTAAGAAAAACAAGGCAAATAAGCATTACGTGAAGGTTTTTGAGGAAAACTTACATAACAACTTACAATCGTTGTGCAATGACCTTTGGGAAAGGAAATACGTTGCAGAACCATCCACATGCTTCATAATAACCCACCCTAAGAGAAGGGAAGTATTTGCCGCAAACTTTAGGGATAGGGTTGTTCATCACCTATATTATAACTACACTCATGAACTGTTTGAAAGAACGTTTATTCATGATGCTTACTCTTGCATTAAAAAGAGAGGAACACACTTCGGAATTCATAGACTTGAAAAGCACATAAGGCAAGAAAGCGATAACTATAAGAAACCTTGTCACATATTGAAGATGGATATTAAAGGCTATTTCATGAGCATAAACAGACAAACCTTATTAAACATTGTAAATAGAACGTTAGACAAAATGTCTAGCCACAGACTATCAAAAAGCAGTACAATCACATGGAACGATGTGGTTGATTTTTGTTTTATAAGGTATCTGTCTAAGGAAATAATACTATTAGACCCTACATTATTCTGTAAGTTTAGGAGTGATAAATCAGAATGGGATGAGTTACCAAAATCAAAGAGTCTTTTTCATACACCGAATGGTTGTGGTTTACCGATAGGAAACCTCACCTCACAGTTATTCAGTAACGTTTATCTTAATCTGTTAGACCAATATGTGAAGCGAAAACTGAAGTGCAGACACTACGGCAGATATGTGGATGATTTCTATATTGTCGGTAGAGATAAGGACAAACTGAAACAGTGTGTGAGACAAATAGAACGTTTCTTGGAAACAGAACTTGGTCTAACCATCCAGAAGGGAAAAACAATAATCAACAGCATGTGGCAAGGTGTAGAGTTCCTTGGTGCTTACATAAAGCCATATAGAACCTACATAAGCAATCAGTGCTTGCGAAGAATCCGTAATAAGACAAGCCACTTCAGAACACTACTGAGTAATCCCATTAACTCTGTTAACTCATACCTTGGTATATTCTCTCACTACAAGTCATTTAATTTGCGTACAGCGTGGTTTTGTCACTTACATGG
>JAKSVG010000022.1 GCA_024408105.1 Bacilli bacterium
ATAAAAAGAAAAGCGGAACTACTCCCGCATCCCGATGGACCTAGAGGTTTCCCTCAGCCCATAATTATAGTAGAATAAAAAACCCTCTACTTCAAGAGGGAATTATAGATTTTGGAAGGAATGTTTCTTGGAATTAATTGCATATTTTAATACAATCATAAACCCTAAACAAGAACTTATTCGTTTTATAGTTGTTTTAATCGTTTTGAAGTTAAAACTAAATTATAAATAATTAAATTAGAATATAAAATTTTTGTTAGTAATACAAAAAACAAAATCTTTTATTCATTCAATCTATGAATTCCAACTGCGAGTAAAATGATTCCACAAATAACAAAGCCTATGCATGCGCCAATTATGGTGCCGAGCAATTCTCCATTATGCTTGACAGCAGAATTTCCTAAAAAGAATAGAAAACAAGGGCCTGCAATTAAAGCAATAATTCCACCGGCAATCATTTCTTTATATTTCCTATCATGTTCCTTTTCGTACAAACGATTAGAACGTGTTGAATTTGTATATGAAGGTGGATTTGAAGAAGTTGTTTTCTTCAGTTGATAGCCACAGTGTGGGCAAGTTGGTGCGGAATCAGAAACATCTTTTCCGCATTCAGGACATTTTATAAGTGCCATATTTTTTCTCCTTTAATATTGTCCTCATTGGTTGTCACCGTTATTGTATTTTTCGTCTTCCATCATTTCTTTAATGGCGGGAATGGCTATTAATTGTTGGTAGAAGTATTCCATGTTTGCTTTAGCATCCTTTTTGCGCTCTTCAATTATCTCATCGTATGAAATTCCTAATATTTCACACAATTCTTTTCCTGTCATTACATGCTCAATTTCAAAGGCGTTTTTAAAGCCTTTAACGATTTCTTCTTTGCTAGTTTGATTGAAACAACAAACGTAATAATCGGATACAAATGGTATTTTGGCACCTATGTGGAGGTTGAATCTCTCAAGGTGTTCTTGCTCTCCCCATGCTTTTTTAGTATCAAATGAATCACCATCTTTTAATTCAATGATCTTGCAAACTCTTTTTTGCTGAACGACAAAAACTAATAAATCCGGTTCGTTACCATCTAATTTATATGAGCTCTTTTTAAGAATTCTCTTGGTACAGACATATGTCCCGTTTGGTATTTCGCCATTAGTGACAGCATCGATATAAACATCCAAATCTGTAATATTTTGTGTTTTAGATAAAATGATCTTTTCTAATTCATTCCCGTTCGAAATAACCGTAGATTGGACTTTGGCCATTAATCTTCCCATCTCATCGTTATTAAATACTCTGTTATAGCCACCACTAGAGGTGTTGACTTTAGCATTACAAATTTTAGCCATAACTAATCCTCGCCGAATTCAATATCTCCGCCCAAAAAGACTCTTCCTGTTAATTTACAAGCTTCAAAAACGGAATAACCTCCCGAAGCAGGGTCAATAACGATGTCACCTTTGGTGGTTACTGATTTAATAAGCTCACTTTGCAAACCTATTGGCTTGGAGTGAGGATGATTCTTAATCGCTTTTTCTGACCAAACATCTGGAATAGCATGGTTTGTCCAGGTGCTCTTAGCTTTTAATGGTAATTTTTGGACTACCACCAAATATTCGGATTTTCTTCTAGTTCTATATCCCATCCCTATTTTGGTCTTGTCCCACACAATCATGTCTACGCAACGCAAATCGGTGTTTTTAAACCAAGGATTAACTCCTTCAACCAAATGAAATTTATCAACCCATAAGAACAAATAACCGCTTGGGGTCAAGCACCTATTTATTTCTTTAATAAACTTAAGAATTATTTTTTCGTCCATTTGTGTCAGCGAACTTCTATCTTTTCCTCTAGAAACACCTTCGTTTCCATAGGAAAGCTTATCTAATACGCCACGATATTGAGGATCAAAAAATAAGCACTTGATAGAGTCGTCTTCTATGTTTTTCAAAAGTACCACTCCATCTATTTTGTTTTTATGGTCTGTCTTTATGTTTAAAGTGCAATTTTCCTTAATACCCATTTACGAAATCCGACCTAACCCAAATGTATACTAATTATATTTCAGTTGGGTTTTATATGCAACGCAGATGTGTATTAAAATGCTCGCATGAGCGTACTAGATAAAATAAAGAAGTTACAAAAGGAAAGAGGCTGGTCGACTTACAAACTCGCTTACGAAGCAGGATTAACTCAATCAACTCTATCAAATATGTTTTCAAGAAATACTTGTCCAACAATAGACACGCTGGAAATGATTTGCAATGCATTCGGAATCACTTTATCTGAATTCTTTGATAACGGCGAAGGTAAAACTTATTTATCCAAAAAGGAACAAGTCTTGATTTACAAATATCGCACCTTATCAGAAAAAGAAAAAGAAGCTATTGATTCTACTATTAATGCGCTTAGCAAATATTCAATCTAACCTATCTTGGATAAGATTTGTGATTATTTGGCAAAATTCTTGATTTTTGTATAAAAAAAGAGACTTTTTATTGTATTAAGTCTCTATTGTGTACTTGGTTGCGGAGGCAGGATTTGAACGCTGCGACCTTCAGGTTATGGGCCTGACGAGCTACCAGGCTGCTCTACTCCGCGATGTGATTTATATAATAAACTAACGAATATATATTATCAAGAAAAATATTACCACCAATTAATAACCTTTTCAGCAAAGCCAAGTAAATCATTAATCATCACGCGTCTGTCTTCAACAATAATCGTGCCATTAAATCTACCAAATACTTGATTTTGTATTGATTTAAGGAATATTGCATTCATTGAAGCGTGTCTATTTATAATAGGGGTAAAAGTTAAATCAATTGAGCCATCTTCGCTTCTAAATTTCCAAGGCTTTAAGAAATCGTCAGAACCTCTAGAATTAATTGGTATATCGAATCTAACATTATCAAGTTTATAAGATTTGTTATCAATAAAAAGCATGTTTTCACTAGCCATAGATGTATCACCGAATCCATATCCTAAATTAAAGCCAATATATTTACCATGGTCGATTGAATTTAAACTAGACCAATACCAGGTGTTGCGGTATGTCCAAACACCCCTCCCCCAGTCCAAAACGCCAAAGGAGTCTTTATTGAAATCATAAATATCATCGCCGATTTTTACATAGCCTCCGGCAATTAAGCAATTAATTTTTTGGTTGTAATAAAAATGCTTATCCTTTTTAAAAGGAGTTGCAATAACCATTGAGTCTTCATTAGTTTCTTTTAAATAGATGTCGCAACGAAAATCTTTTTCACCAACAAATCTTTTAAATGATGCTTGTATACGTCTTTTTCCATTATCATTTTGAAAATAGATTTCACATTTTTTTGTTTTTATTCTAACATCACCAGTTTTACTGGTTGGTGGTAATCCTATCTTGCCTTTAGTAAACCATTTCATTTCACTTTTTGTGATTTCGTAGGGTTTTGTAAAATCAAGAAAAGAAATACTGGCTAGAGCCATATAAGAATTATCAGCAATTGTAAAGGCAACACCATGGTTATCGTTACCGATATAGTAATAATCCCACTCCTTTATGCGAAATTTGTTCGCTTTAATTTTAGAGCGATCATATGTCTTTACCAAAGACGTTGCATATCCTGCTTCAATTAAATTGCCATCTCTATATAGTAAATCGCCGGGTTCTAGTTTATGTTGCATAAAATAATTATAATTTTGATTTTACACTGTGTAAAAAAGAATTGTAAAAATTATCGTTGGAATTGCTAAAACTCCAGAAGTTACAAAAATAAAGCCAAAACCCTTCAAAGGCTTCTTTCTTTCACAATAATCAGCATATGTTTCATGTTTCTTCTTCATGAAAGGGATCAACATAACAGCAAGATGTTTCATCGCATAGCCAATGCCCCTTAAAGCGCCGAAATTAGATAAGATGAGTAAAAGTCCCACTCCTAAGAAAACAATGCAAGGAATCGTGAATCCATCAGCTAAAATGCGATAAATCTCTTTCAAGTTATTCTGAGAAAATAAATTTCTTAAGCAAACGCATAGAAAAAATATTCCAGTAGCAACAATAAATGAACAGGAATATTTAATTAAGCCGACAAGATATTTATTCATTTCTTAAGTTCTTTTTTATATTTTGCTTCTTCAGCATCATTACAATATACAAAATGTCCAGGAGATACTTCTCTCATTGAAGGCTTATCGACAGTATAGTCATGCTCAACAATAGGATTATATGTAATTCTTACTCTATCTTTTTCATATTCTGGATCAGGCAATGGAATTGCACTTAATAAAGATTTTGTATATGGATGGAGAGGATGCTTAAACAATTCATCGCTTGTTGTAAGTTCAACCATCTTACCAAAATACATAACGCCAATTCTATCAGAGAAGTATTTAACAACTGATAAATCGTGAGCAATGAAAAGAATTGTCAAACCAAGTCTACTTCGTAATTCATTCAAAAGATTTATAACTTGAGCTTGAATGGAAACATCTAGTGCAGAAACAGGTTCATCAGCAATAATCATATCAGGTTCCATGATAATGCTACGGGCAATGCCGATACGTTGACGTTGACCACCACTAAATTCATGTGGATATCTTGTTGCGTGTTCTTTAACAAGTCCAACAAGTTCAAGAACTTCGAAAACTTTTTGCTCAATAAGTTTTTTATCCTTTACACCTTTAACGATAAGTCCTTCGGAAATTATTTCTTTGACAGTCATTCTAGGATTTAAAGATCCAATAGGGTCTTGGAAAATCATCTGAATAGATGTAACAATCTTAGTTTTTTTAGCAATGTGAAGTTCTTGTTTAAATTGTTTTTTTAATTCAGCAATTTTAGCTTCATCAGTTTCTTTAGCAAATAATTGTTCATATTTTGCTTTAACTTCTTTACATTTAATATCTGAATAGTCTTTATTACAATGTTTTTGATCATGTTTTGCTAAAGCAATTTTATTTTTTAAATCATTAATTTTGGTTTCAGTTTCACTAACTTTTGCATCAAAAGCTTTTACAGAATTGATATCATTTTTATCAATTTTTGCTTTTTCTTGTTTAAGAGATTCTTTTAATGCATAAATTTCATTTTTGTAAGAACGGATGCCTGCACCAATGCGGAGTCCTTTAAAGAAGATATCACCAGAGGTAATATCATAAATCTTAATTATTGAACGACCAGTTGTTGTTTTACCGCATCCAGATTCGCCAACGAGTCCAAAAACTTCGCCTTTATAAACATCAAAACTAACATCATCTACTGCTTTAAAATCTTTATGATTAAGAGAGAAATATTGGCAAAGATTGCGAACCGATAATAAAACTTCTTTTTTGTTTTCCATTATTTGGCTCCTTTCTTTGCTTTTTTCATTCTTGCAATACGTTCTTGAATAACTTTAGGCATTTCTACCTTAGGTGCACGAGGATCAAGTAACCAAGTTGCTGCTGAATGAGTTTCGCTAATTTTAAACATAGGAGGTTGCTCTTCAAAATCAATCTTAAGAGCGTATTTATTTCTAGCAGCAAAAGCATCACCTTTAGGTGGATAAATCATATTAGGTGGAGTTCCAGGAATAGCTTCTAGTTTTTCTTTTGTTTCTAAGTCAGGCATAGAAGATAGAAGTGCCCATGTATAAGGATGAGCTGGAGAATAGAAAATATCATTTGCAGTTCCGTATTCAACAATTTTTCCGGCATACATAACAGCAATATCATCAGCCATATTAGCAACAACACCTAAGTCGTGTGTAATGAAAATAATTGAAAGATTTCTACGTTTCTTTAAATCATTAATTAATTCAAGAATTTGTGATTGAATTGTAACATCAAGAGCTGTTGTAGGCTCATCACAAATGAGAATTTCAGGTTCAGCACTTAAAGCGATGGCAATAACAATTCTTTGTCTCATACCACCACTAAATTCAAATGGATATTGTCTGAATCTAGCACGAGCTTCTGGAATGGAAACTTCTTCCATTAATTTAATTGCTTTTTCTTTAGCGGCAGATTTTGAGAGTTTATAAACTGCCATTCCAGCTTTTTCTTTTAAGTAATCAATTAGCAAAACAGAAATTTTTTCCCATTTTTTGTAATTATGACCATCGAATTTTGCAATTGATGAATTATATTTATCGATAACAGCTTGGATAGATGAAAGCATATCATTTGCAATATCTTCCAAAGAAATAATCTTTTGTGGCGCGACTTTGTAATCAGCTTTTTTGCCTTTGGCAATTAATGCATTATATCTATTGGTTTGACGTGCAAAACGTTTTTCATCTTTAGCATTTAATTTAATTGATGAAAAATATTTTTTGTTTTGCATCTTTAATGCATTACAAAGAATAAAAGCAGCAGAATCCTTTTGAGTTTTTAAAGGATCAATTGATTCAAATATTAAAGGCGATAATTCTTTTATTTTTGAGTTCAAAACTTTCTTTTCAAATCCACCTTTGATGTAGTTCTTTAATTCTTCTAAATATTTAACAACGACTTTTTTGCCTTCAAGAGCCTTATAAACACTATGTTCAAGTGCAGCACTTGTATAAGGTTTAAATGTTGGCATAAATTCTTTATCAAGAAGTTCAAGAGCCATGTTATTGATTTCGTTATAAGAATAGGAAGACAAATCAGCATCTTTCTTTGAAAGAAGGTAATATCCTAATCTAAAGAAATCTAATTTTTCACGAGAAAGTATGGAATCAAAAGATTTATCAAGATCTTTAAATAATTCAATTGTCTTTGTTAATAGATTAGATTTTTCTTCATCAGTCAAATTCTTTGTTGAATGATTTAAATCTTTTATTTGATGAATCAATTCGCTATCTTTAGTTAAATCATCTTTAATGCCATTTAAGAAATATGAATTCTTTACATGTTTAAGTTTACTTAAAGAAGATCTCGTAAAAGAAGATATATCAACTTTATGTTTATGCTCGAGTTTTAAGATAATATCTTTCACATCACTAGAAACGTCTTGAATATATGATTCGGAAAGTTCAAAATCGTTCGCAATTTGATTTGCCTTTATATTGAAGTCATCAAAAGTAGAAATAATTCGATTGATTGTTTCTACATCAAGATTATCTTTCGATGCGGTTTCTAACATAGCTTGCTTTAAATGACCAAGCATTTTATTAAAATCGTGTTTTGCTTCTTTACGATTCGCTTTGTTCTTTAGAAGCATAGCTTCAGTAATTTGTTTTCCAATTCTAACAATTGGATTTAATGATGATAATGGATCTTGGAAAATCATCGCAATTTTATCGCCACGAATATGGTACATATCATCTTCAGTGCATTTAATTAAATCCTTACCATCGTAAATAATTTCGCCAGATTCAATAATTGCGTTTCCAGCAGAAATACCTAAAATTGCACGAGATGTGACAGATTTTCCAGAACCTGATTCACCAACTATAGCGAGTGTTTTGCCTTTTTCGAGGCTAAACGAAATATCACGTACAGCTTTAACTGTGCCGTTATTAGTCCTAAAGGATATTTTTAATTTCTTTACTTCTAATATAGCCATACTATTCGTCACTTCCTCTTAGTTGTGGGTTAAATGCGTCTCTTAAACCATTTCCAAATAAGTTAAAGCAAATCATTAATAAAGAAATGATAATTGCTGGGAAAATCATAAGAGATGGATATGAAGTCCAAATTTGAGATGCATCAGATAATAAGGTTCCTAAAGAAGTTGATGTTGCATCACCAAGCTTAACAATGCCTAAATAAGACAACATACTTTCTGAGAAAATAACACCTGGAATAACTAATACTGATGAAGTAATAAGTGTCCCTAATGTATTTGGGAAAATATGCTTCCACATAATTCTTCTATCCGATGCGCCTAAAGTTCTAGCTGCTAAAACATATTCTTGGTTTTTAAACCTATAGAACTGAGTTCTAACAGAAGATGCTGTTCCAATCCAACCCGTAGATATATAGGCAAAGAGTAAGCAAACAAATGAACCCACCTTAGCCGCAAAGTGAAGCTGGAACAGCGTAACAACAATAACGAATGGGACCTCAACTAATATATCGCTAATTCTTTCCATTACTAAGTCAGTTGTACCGCCATAATAGCCTTCTATAGCTCCATAAATTGCACCAATGATGAAATTCACTAAGCTAACTAAAACAGCGACAATAAGGCTCAGTCTAACGCCTGTAGCGAGACGATAAATCATAGAATAGCCTTGAGAATCGGTTCCAAAAATATAATTTGGCTCACGACCATACATAAAACGATAATAGTTATAGTAAAGAACACGTACTTTATATTGAGCAGTTTCAGTACTACCACCGCCAGTATATTTATAAAATACAAAGTTGCCAGAAGAATCTCTAAGATAATTTTCTTCAAGAACCATCTTTTCAGAGAATGGCATTAAAACCGGCTCACCTTCTACTATTTTTACAGGGTCACATTTATCATTGGTTTTATACCAATAGTTAGCTGCTTCATCTGTCCCAACTCCGAATGAGTATTGGTTTTCAGCAACTAAAGGATATAAAACTTTAAGATTGTGTTCATTTTCCCAATCTTTAATTACTTGATATTTGCTTTGTTCAATTTGAATGTATTTAAATCCAACAGATAAATATTTATCAATAGCGGCCGTATAAATGGTAGATACTGTGCGACCTTGCATTGTTTGCTCGGTTTTTTCAATATTTACAACAGGTTGATAGTAAGACTTCTTTGAATCTTCGAGAACTTCAACTGGCTTTTCTTCATTAAAATCAGCAGCAATACCTTTAGCATATTCATAAGTTAATGTTCTGTCTGTATAAGTATCAACTTTTGTTCCATTGATACCCATAGCGTAAAATGTTGTGTTTCTAGGTCCTTTTTTAGCATAATAAGGATCCATTAATGATTGAACATTAGCAGGTGTAACAAGAGGTACAATTACCGCAAATAAAATAATGATTCCAATAATTATAGTTGCAACAACACTTGCTTTATTTTTTGTAAATCTAATGAAAGCATCCTTAAAATAACCACGAGACTTTGTCTCGAGTTTTTGATCGTGCAATTCGACTTTATCATTTGCGAATGAGAAACGATCATCGACAATTTGTGGTTGAACTTTCTCTTTCGCCATTATTTTTGCCCCATTTTAATTCTTGGATCAATAAATCCATATGAAATATCAACAACGATACCAGCAGTTAAACCAATTAAAGTATAGAAAATTGAATCAAGCATAAAGATATCGTAGTCAAGTTGATTAATCGACATGATATAAAGCGAACCGACACCTGGAATTGAGAAAATTTGCTCAATAATCATGGATCCACCTAAAATACCAATAAATGAAGAAATAATCATTGGTAAGATAGGCACCATTGCATTTTTCAAAGCATGTCTAGTTGTTGCTTGAGATTTAGTTAAACCTTTCGTTCTTGCTAATAGCATGTAATCTTGAGTTAGTGTTTCAGTTAATTCAGCACGAGTAAATCGACATAATCCAGCAATTTCGCCAAATGATAAGGCTAAAATTGGAAGAATCATTGAAACAAACATTTTTCCAGTAAAATAACTCCCACCTGCGTCTGCAAGCGAATACATGACATTAGTAGGAACCCAACGTAACTTGAAATAGAAAATATATTGAACTAAAAATGCGTAAACATAACTTGGGACACTAACAAAAAGAATAACAATTGTCGAGATGACGTGGTCTTGCCATTTGTTTTTCTTAATTGCGGCGTATATTCCAAGTCCAATACCTAAAGGTATTGAGAATATTAGTGAATATAAATTAACAATTACTGTTGGAAGGATTCTTTCACCCATAACTTCTGCAGCAGGCTTCATAAGAGAAATTTTCCATGAAGTGCCAAAATCAAAACGAGTAAATATATCCCTTAAATAAATTCCGTATTGGACAATAATTGGCTGGTTATAGCCTAATGCATCCCATCTAGCTTGAATGACTGCCTGGAGATTTTTATCTTGAGGCATTTCTCTAGGAAGCAAACGAATCATGAAAAAACAAATTGTTATAATAACAAAAAACGTAAATAACATTAATAGTAAACGTTTTAAAACATATTTTAACATTTGTTTTCTCCTTTCTATCTCATTGTCCTATATACAATTCAAACGCAACGAGACAAACCCGTTGCGCTTGAAATTGTAATAAATTAATAGTAATTAATCAACCAAATATTATTTGTAGTCGATCTTTCCACCATTCTTCTTGACGTAATCTGCCCATTGAGCATTGGTGTAGTTATACTTCATAAGTCTGAAGCCACCGAAGTCATACATAATATTGTATTTTTCAGTGATATAGCTAACTTGATAGCCAAGTAAGAATGCTGAACATGTTCCACAAAGTGGAATACGGTAGCACATATCAAGATACTCTTCTTCCATAGTAGCTAAGATTTTTAATTTAGCTTCTGCGGAAAGGTTAGCATAATAACCAGATTGTAAATTTTGTGACCACCATTGCCATGTATGTGTAACTGGGCCAAAGTGTTCAGTTTCTGCACCCTCTTTATAATCAAATTCGATAGTTAATGTTTCAGTTGTTGGATCCCAACATCCGAGTTCATTAACATTATATTGATCTGGATCGCAGTAAACTTGCATGCCACGATATGGATAGAATGCAGCACCGCCCCATGCGCCATAGCCGATAGCATATTCACCCTTAGGAACATCACCGTAACGGTCTTCGATGTTACCAACACCTTCTAAAACAAATGATGTGAAGCCAGAGCCTTCAATTGCTGCAGCCATATATTTGTTAAGAAGAGCAAGTTGAGCTTGTTCGTCAGATTGTAGAGGTCCTTTTGTGTAACCAACTTTAATCTTGACATCACCGCCTGTGTAAACACCTGCAGCAACAAGTTCATCGTGAGCTTGTTTCATGAGTGCCTTAGCTTCTGAAAGGTTGAAACCTGTAATTGAAGCAACTGCTTCTTCAATTGTAGCATATGCTTTTCCTGGGCCATATTCGACACCATAGAGGTTGCAAAGAGCTTGCATGCCAGCTTCAGATTTTCTATATGATGATTCTGGATTATTCCAAACATCATAGTAGTTAAGGTCATTGAATAAGGCAAATGCAGGTTGATATGCAGGAGTTGCGGTGACAAATTCTGCTCTATCAATGGCTAAAGACATAGCCTTTCTTAAGTTAACATTAGACAAAACAACTGAATTTGTATTTCCTTTTGATTTATCCATTTCTTTTAATGCTTCTAAGTCAGTATTGAAGAAGAATGACATAACATAGTTTTCTTCAACTTTATACAATGCATCTGACAATGTATATTCTGATAGTTCAGAAGAAGTTGGAGTATAATTGGATAACTCACCGGCCAAGAATTTTTGTTTTGCTGCGGCATCATCAAGAACATCAATAACTAATTTTGTTGTTTGATATTGTTGAACTTTTACACCGTCAACTTCGAAATTTGTGTATGAAACAAGTTTGCCTTTTTCATCTTTTGTATAGCCATGCCAATTTTCATTTTTGACAAGAACCATTTGTTTTGAAGCTTCAAGTGATTGAAGTTTGTATGGTCCATATGACATTGTGTTAGCAAGAGCTGTACCATATTTTGTTGTGACAAGAGCACCACTTGTGTCTTTATTTGAATTGTACATTTCAGGATGTACTAACCATGTTGACATAAATGAAACCATTGCTTGTGATCTATCAAGTGGTGAATTCATAACATAGTTAAATGTAAGATCATCAACTTTATATAGACCGACCGTTTGTTCCCATTCTTGAGCAGCGATTTTGTCTTTGTAAACAAAGAAATGTAATTCTTCATTTGGCTCTGTGCACCAGCAAGCAACAGCAATATTAAATGCTTCTGTTAATTCTGTTGAACCGGCAATTTCAGTCATTGTCTTGCCTTCAAGAGTTTTAATTTTTTCAATGTCTTCATCAGGAACACCAAGATAAAGTGATAGGAATTCAGTACCGCTAGAGCATTCGTATTCGTCAGCATATTGACCAATGATAGATTTAGTAAAAACTTCAAAGCCTCCTAATTTAGTTGAATCAATGCAGAATACTAATTTTTCATAGATTTCAGGACTGAATGTTCCTAATGTGGAAGCATCAAAATAGCCCTCAGATCCTTGATAATAGTAGCCGAACCCACCGACAACAGCAGATTCACCTGCGATATAAAGGTTTGCGCGATAGTTTTTCATTGATGGATCGAGAAGGAGTTTTCCAGAATCGACAAATGATTGAGCATTAATTGCTGTACCATCTTGGAATTGGAGTCCTTCGCGAAGTTTGATTTGATAGACAACTTGACCTGGCTCACCACCGCATGATTCTTCATATGCGGCGATTGATTCGTCTGTAAAACCATGATATTTCTTCAAAGCAGCTTTACCACTTTCATTGAATGTCACGTCTTCAACTGATTCAGCCATGTCATAAGCCCATTGGTAGACACCTTTTGCAGTATCTTTTGGTTGTAATGATACTAAACCTTCACTTAAGTAGGAAAGAATTGCGTCATCGGCATTTGTTTCCCAGGTGTGAGGGTTCCAGTTTGATGCTAATGCAGATGTATAGTCACGGAATGTATATCCGTCTGGATCTTCGACACCACCACATGATGCCAAAGCAGCGACTAAAGCTACACCTGTGCAAGCAAGAATTAGTTTAGTTTTTTTCATAACTGTGTTTCCTTTCTTTTTAATTGCTCTACTTTAACATTGTTCGCGCAACAACATTATTTCGAACTCTATTTTTGAGAGGATAGAACACACGTCATATCTAGCCCTCAATAAATAGTTTGCGTATATTATATTAAAAATAAAAAAAGATACAATACAAAAATAGGCGTTGACACGCCAATAAATGTTGTAAGTGTTTACATTCTTATTCAAAGTTAATCTTTATTAGGGTTTGCGACAAAGATTGTATATTCATACATATTCGAATTTTTATCAATTCTATTAACTTTAAATCCAAAATTTTCCAAAATAGAACGTTTAAGTAAATCGAATTTTGATGAATATGTAATAATTTGACGATGAGAATATAGTTTATGAAGATAGGAAACAACAACAAAAACTAACTCTTGGTAAAAAATACGTGAGTCAAATGTTTCATATAATTTAAATGATATAAAAATATTTGGACTTTCGAGGTTGACGGATAGTCTTCCAACTAATTTATTATCATTTGTAATAGCAAACATTTTTTCGCCTTCACTATTCAAATCAGCATTAAAATTTATTGAAACATTATCCAAAAATTCATTTCTATCATCTTGCGATGATGTCTCAAGCAACATCAACTTGTTTAATGATGATAAATCTCCTTTTCTATAATTACGAATAATAAATGACTTACTTTCAATCAGTTCCATAAAAATATTAAACCAACAAAAAAAGCGCAATTCAATGCGCTTTTATATTCCATAATAGTATTTGTTGTTATTATGCAGCAGCGATAACGCCGATTAATGGAAGAATAACAATAAAAAGAAGATAAACAACAAACATAACGGCACCAGCAATAATGTCGATAATACCAAATGGTTTTGCAATCTTTCTAAAAATAGTATGAGGTTTTTCAGTTACACCAGCAGATTTTTTGTGCAAGTTTAAGGAGACGATTCCTAAAACAATTGAGCCAAGGCAAACAAATGGTGCAAAGTCAAGTGCAAAACCTACTAATGATAAAATAAAGCTAACTAATGCTTTCTTTTTTGCATCTCCGCCTTCAACAGGTTGAGCTTCTACTTTTTCAACTTTTTCTTCTGACATTTTTATACTCCTTTTGAATTTAAAATAATTAAACAATATTTTGCTATTAATAGCAAGTAATATATCAAATTTTTATAAAAAAAGATGATAATCATCTTTATTGTACAATATTGGTGGAGCTACGGAGAATCGAACTCCGGATCCAAGCTTGCAAAGCTAGTGTTATCCCGCTTAACTATAGCCCCAGGGTTTTCATTATACATAATTTGTTCTAAAAAGAAAAATAAAAAAAGTATAACTATAAATTATTCTACAATTTGGTTGATATTCAGGATTAAAGCAAATTTTTATAAAAAATGATACTATGTATCATCTTTACATTAATTTAATGTCTTTACGCAACGAAGTTAACATATGCTTTTGTTAAAAAACGTAATATATCATGGCAATTATTTATCAATATTTTACTTTTTTAACGCACAGAAAATTTCAAAGGTTTTGTAAGCGTTTTTTACTTATACACTTATAATACAATTAACCCCAATAATAAAAGATGAAAATTTCCTCCAATATTGGTCCGCACTTTAGTAAATAGAGTCTTAAATAATTAATTTACCTACGAACCAATAATCTCTGGTCTAATTCCAAATGGATAATCGGCTCGTGTTGCTAAACGAACAGTTTTATTAACATTAAATAGTTCTCTTCCATAGAAAGTATTGAAGTTACCATCATTTAGCCCTTTAAAGCCATCAAGTAAAATTATATCGCAGCCCCAAGCAATTCTTTCTTCAAGACCAACACTCTCATAAAAGAATAACCATTTCTTATTTTTAAGTCTTCCAACTGTCCAACTATTGACAGCTTTAAATCTATATGGATCTTCGTTTGGCCCAGTTTTGTCTCTTAGGACAATAGCGGCTTTGACACTTCTTTCAATATTTCCACGAGCTCTACCACTGCAAATACCATTGCCAAATACACCTCTTGTGAATTTAATATCATCAAACATGATTCTAACTTCTTCTTGATTGTTTTCATAATCAATTGCTAAAGCTTCATTTGGCCAAAGTTTAGGGGCGATATCTCTAAAGCGTTTATACGGATCTTGAACACCCTTTACTTTAAGTTTGCTAAGATTGCTAAGAGAATAAATAAAATGAACCTTTTGGTTATCAGGATTTTGGGCATAGTAGTTATGAGTAATTCTTACCATTTCATCTATCCAATTATTTTTATAATCTTTGATGTCATATAAAACCATCGTCATTCTTTCATCATTTAGTTCAGGGAGATGCAAAAATTGATCTAATGATTCAGCATGTTCTATATATTCAGGAGCATGTCTAACAACAATTTCATTGTCACTAGCGCGATGAGAAAGGTCAATTTCAACCCCATTGCAACCAGAATTAATTCCTTTATAGACATCTCTAAAGCGATCATCTTTTCTTCTACCCCACTTATCATAATCATCATTGCAATGATGTGCTAATAGCCAAACTGGTCTTTGACCATTTGCATTAGCAAAACGATTTTCAGGAAGATATTCAGCAAATTCTTCTTTAAA
>JAKSVG010000023.1 GCA_024408105.1 Bacilli bacterium
TATGCAAAAATATATATTATATTGTTAAGGAATTATTCATATGAGTACAAAAGCAAAGAAAATTCTCTTCTTCTCAGGCTTGTCACTCGATGTGGCAATTATGGTCTTTTTGCTAACTGTTTCAATTGTCATGTTGGCGACAATGCCTGATACTATTCTGGCACAACATCCTGAGTGGGTAATTGAGAAAAATGGGCCATTTATTGGCTTTCTTCAAACGAATCCAACGCTGTATTTATGCACATGCGTGATACCACTCATTGTTTTGTTGGTTGTAAATATTATTGGATTAGTAGTATACGTTAAGAAAGCTGGCAAAAAGAAAGCAATGCTTGCGGATCTTAGCGAAGAACAAAAAGCTGCTCTTAGAGAAGAACTTCTCAAAGAGATGCAAGATGATAAAAAAGAATAAAATTTATTTTAAATATTTGAATGGGTCACTAGTATGGTGATCCTTTCTTTTTTTAAATAATTTGACAGATTTATTTTTCTAGTGATATATTTTAATTAGCAAAAAGCAAAACTACAGCGATGTAGTGACGCAAAACTATAGGGTCTTAGATAGTTTGATTAAGATAGCCAGCTGCCTTAAGGTTTGTGACAAAATCTTGTTGAATGGACGATGGGCAGCTGGCTTTTGTTTAAAACCAATTGGGACATAATAATCTATTACAAAAAACACTGGAAACAATTTCATGGTTAATTTAAGCTTAATCGCAAAACGAAAAGCTAAAAAGATCGTGGCAGTTGTTGGAGCATGTTGTCTTGGTGCATGTACCGTTATTGGTGCAATCGCATTATTAGGACAAAAAGCCGCTCCTCTAACAGTTGAACTAAATAATTCAGGTGCTAAGCTTGCTTTGTGCGAGACTAGTGCAGTTGAAGCAGACAAAAGAACATTTTTGCTTGCTAAGAATGCACCTAGTTATTCTGAATTCAATGGCAACGCACTTCCTCAGTATGAAAAGGTTACTGAATTTGATAGTGAATTGTCAGAGTCGATTCTTTCATCTGATAAAAAATCAACGTTAGTGTATAAGTACACATTCTATGTGACTAATACAGGAACAAATGCTGCAGATTATTTACTTAGTTTAAACATTTCTAATCCGAATAGATCGGCAAATAATTTTGATCTTGCCGATATTTTGCGTGTACGCTTCTATGAGAATAGCGACTTATCTTTACATAACTATAAGACATATGCGAAGGCAACCCAGACATATGATGAAGAAACAGGCACATATATTCAAGGCAAAGAACATATTACTGATATGGATTCACCTTTAGTAGATGGAAACTTTGTTTCGAATAAGGTTGTTCTTGAATCAACTATAAAAGGGGTATTGCCTCAAGCAATGATTCGATATACGTTTGTGTTTTGGCTAGAAGGAAACGATCCTGATAGCGAAGGTAAAGAAGCTCCAGTAGGTAGTAGTTTAGTTTTAGGAGTTAACATAAGCGCGCATGAAGCAGAACAAAGCAGCGAAGAGGTTCCTCCACAAGAAGAATAGTTTTGCTGTAATCATTTCAACTTCAATCTTAGCAATGTCTCTCACAGCTGGTACCTGTGGGACTTTTGCTTGGTTTACGTACGCGACACGAGCACGTGTCGAATACGAGGGCGTGTCTATTGGAACTGGATCGCTTCAAGCTGGTTTTATGCCTGGTATAGAACTTACAAATTATACAAATTATGATTTGTCTAGAGAGGTTTTAGAAACCGGAGAAGTGATTTACTGGGCTAATAATCATGAAATCACTCCAGTCACATTAGATTACATTCTTTCATCACTAGGATATGCAACAACTGAAATGAATCCTGTTTCAAGTGGCTCTTATCACTTTGGAGACAGCGATTTTTCTTTGTATGGCGCGCCTGTTAGGGCAGGCGATGTTATGCCTGGACCAGCGAGAAAGGAATCTTATATCTATTTACCGCTTGTATTTAGGTACGAAAGCGATATAGAACCTGGAGTATATCTTCCTGATATTGATATTTATCTACCAAAAGCAAATGTATTTTCTGGCACGAAGATTCATAAGTCGATTAGAATTCACACCGAATCTCAAGAAAAAATTCATTTGATTAATCCGACTAACGATTTAGGTGGGTCAACAAAAGTGGGTGGAGTTCTTGACTTAAATAAAGACGGATATTTTGATACTTACGAAGAAAATAATGCTGTCTATGAACATATGTATGGTGAATTTAAAACAGGTAAAATCCATAAGGATTTGCCAGAAGAACATGATAGTGATGTGCCTGAGAGTGAGCGCACAACATTTGTTGCTCGTCACAAGCAGGGAACATATGCGATTGATACGATAAAATCAATTCCTGAAACAGCCGATTTTGAAGGTATGATGAATTTTAAAAATTACATTACACCTATTTGTACCACGAACATTGAGACACATAACTACGCTTATGTTGATTTCACTGCATTTATTGAAGGATGGGATTTGTCTGTTATCGAAGCCGAAAAAGGCAACCCATTTAATATGGAATTAAAATTCGGAGTTGAACTATAATGAAAAAACGCACAGTCTTAGCACTAGGAATATCAATTTGTACTCTTGCTCTTTCTGCAACCGTTCTTTCAACCATTGCTTGGTTTGATGGTTCATCTGTTTTACAAGTTTCTAACTTCAATATCACATTAGCGAACAAAGAACTAAAGATTTCAGTAGACAATGAAACATTTAAAGAAGTCTTAACAAAAGACGATTTGATGCAGGTTGATAAATTCATTCCTGTTAGTTCAATGTTTTCTTCTTCTTGGATTGATTCTAAAGCTGAAAAACCTACATTTAAAAAAGGATTTTTAGCAGACGAGCCTGAGAAAACATACTATGTTACTGAGAATGAATACGCAGTCGCTGATAAAGGATTCTTTAGCCAAACTCTTTATTTAAAGAGTGACTCAACTGCATATGTTACAGTTGATCCAGATAATATTAAAGTCATCTCAGATGAAGTTAAGAATAATGAAGTCGCAGATAAACTCGCGTCTAAATATCCTGAGATGAGTCATGAGGAAATTGTTTCTAACCTCAACAAAGTAAAAGATTCTTTGAGATTTTCGTTACTTGTACTTGATGATGAGGAAGAACACGAACTAGATGATTATGCTCATTACATAATTGATCCTCACAAAAATGGTGACACTTATTTAGGCTCTATTCTTGATAACAATCTTGATGGTTTTTATGACCATTATGATGGTAAAGAAGTTCTATTTGGTGAAGCTAAAAATGTATCTAGTCAAACATTGATTTATAAAGATGAGGGAGCTCATCACACTGGTAAATCATATTCAGTCTTTGATGCATCAACAAAACAAGGTGTTAAGCATCTTGATTTAGAAGCATCTATGAAAGCAGGGTTGGACCTTGCAAAAGAAAATTCTCTTAGTTTAGAGCAAACAAACGACATTCAAATATCCCTTACGAGTGGCGTCTCTAAACGAATCGTGTTGTCTTTCTACCTAGAGGGATGGGATAGAGATAACACAAATTTAGCTATGTATTCGCATTTCTTTGTTGATTTTTCATTCAAACTTGCGAGTGGGGGAGAAGGAGGCATTTAGTATATGTCTGATTATTTCGCGTATTTAGGAAAAATGATTGCCCAAGTTTTCCAAGACATTGGTCAATGGTTTTCTGATTGGGTAGCATTTAAATACTCAAGATTACCTGCTAACTTTGCACGTTATGGGGATTATTTTAATTCCTATTCTGGTGGCTTTGGAGCAGGTGGATGGATTATGTTCATCCTGTTTGCCATATTGTTCTTAGGTGTAATAGGAGCAATTGGTTATGGCTTATTCTGGCTTATTAGAAAATATGTTCGTTTTGTAAAAGGCGAACTTGATAAAGATGCATTAAAGCTTCAAGTCGAAAGACTTAATTATGAACTTTATCAAATAATGCAAGAAAGAGACCGTATCTTAGATATGAAGGTCAAAGCCCTTGGAATCAACGGTAAAAAACCACCTGAGGGTATGGAAGAAAAATCTGAGGAAGAAGAGACAATTGAAGAAGTTGCTTCTAGATTCCCTAAACTTACTCATGTCGATCACTTGTATGCAGGAAAAGATATGGAGATTCCAGAAGTTGAAGATTTAACACTTAAACAACTTTGTGAAAACTTTAGAAACTTTGCTGCCTCACAACTTGGTTTATATTACACAATTACAACAATCAGACAATTATTTGCTGGTATTGGTGCAGGTAAGTTGGTTATTCTTGAAGGTATTTCCGGTACAGGTAAAACATCTATGCCTTATGCCTTAGGTAAATTCTTTGCTCATGACGCAGAGATTTGTTCTGTCCAACCTAACTGGAAAGATAGATCAGAACTTCTTGGTTATTACAACGAATTTACAAAGAAATTTAATGAATCAGAGTTCTTACGTGCTCTTTATACAGTCAACTACCGTAGAGACACAAACCTCATCGTTCTTGATGAAATGAACTTGGCTCGTGTTGAATATTATTTCGCTGAATTCCTTTCAGTCCTTGAAATGCCAAATCCTAATGAATGGAATATTGAAATGATTGGTTCACACGATAAAA
Organism: Bacilli bacterium; assembly: GCA_024408105.1. Classification (GTDB taxonomy): domain Bacteria; phylum Bacillota_I; class Bacilli_A; order RFN20; family CAG-826; genus Fiminaster. The sequence goes on from JAKSVG010000023.1 coordinate 4,582, forward strand.
ATGATCCAAAATTATTCAATAACGGTAAATTAAAAATCCCTCAAAATGTTGTCTTCTTTGGCACAGCCAATAACGATGACTCAACATTTACAATTTCCGATAAGGTTTATGACCGTGCTATTTGCTTATTCTTTGACAACAAGGGTATTGCATTTGATGCACCATATCAAGCACCTATGGTCATACCTTTCTCACAACTTCAAAAATTATATGATGAAGCAGACGCAAAATATCAAGTTGATCCAAAAACACTTGAGAAGTTTGCTGAACTTGATGACTTTGTTATTAAGAAATTCCGTCTCGCATTTGGTAACCGTATTTTGAAACAACTCAAGAAATTTGTTCCTTGCTTTGTTGCTTGCGGTGGTACAGAGCTTGATGGTATCGACTTCATCTTTACAAATAAGATTCTTAAGAAGTTCGAATCTTTAAATATTGGCTTCTTGAAAAATGAGCTCAAAGAACTTGACGCTATGCTTAATAAGTTGTTCGGAAGTGGAACCTTCCCAATGGCTCACAAGTTCATTGAAAACATGCTTAGAATGAGCTAATCCTATGGCGGAAAAATTGACTAAATATCATAAACTTCAACGTAACTACGTTAAGAAGACAAATTCTTTGTATAAAAGTAATGATGGCAAAGAAGTTTTGTCTATGCTTGAAAAAGGTCAAAACTCATATTTAAAACTTAATCGATTTGAATCCTCATCGATGGATATGTCCTGGATTAAAAGAATCGAGGATTGTATTCCTGATTTAGGTGAGATTGTTGGTAACCCTAAGAAAACGATTCAAACATTGAATGAGGTTATCATTGTTGAAAAAGTTAAAAAGATTGGTAGTGAATCTGTCCAACATTTAGCGGCTCACACTCAATTCGTTAAGCAAATTGATGAAAACGGAAACGTTACGCCTTCTAAACTTCTTAACATTTACGTTGATGACTTCTATGCGATTTACGAAAACAAATTCATTGCTACATTGCTTAGACATTTGATTACATTCGTTGAAAAACGTTACGACTTTATTCTTAAGCAAGCAAAGATGAGTGATGTGTCACTTCTTTATGCAAAGAATCACACTGAAGTAGATGACAATGTTATTGATATAGAAACTAAAGTCAGATATTCTCGCCCAGCAGATTTCGTTGCTGCTGATAGGATGAAAGGATATCTAAAACAAATTAGAGACATTCGTAAATATTTGAAATTCTATATGCATAGCGAATTTATGAATATCCTAAGAAGAGAAAAAGATGTTAGAAACCCTATTCTCCAAACAAATATTATTCGTAAAAACCCTAAGTACCATAAGTGTTACTTATTATGGCTATTTATTGAGCGTTACCGAGAATCTGGCATCGAAGTTAAGGTTGAAGAAAATTACGCTCAATTATCGCAAAACGAAATTGATGAAATTAACCAACTTATGTGCGCGAATTTCTTAGCCCTAAAGGGAAAAGATATTATTAGGTCCAAAAAGAAACAAAAAGTTTATAAACCTAAAATTCTTAACACATATGACGATGAAATTTATAAACCAGCCTATTACGATGGGCCAGTTGAATATGTTCGTATTGATGATAAATATCGTGAATATACTGAATCACTCCATGATTTAAATCCTCATCCAACTGCTGCGATGAAAGAATACGATAAAGAAAAATACGAAGAAAATAAACAAACGAGAGAAAAAACAAAGCAAATCGATTCTTTGCTCTCACGTAAAGTGAAAGAGAAAGATAATTATGAAAAGGGTGAAGCTTTAGCAGAAAAGCACGAAAAAGAACGAGATGAATACATTCAAGCTAAAGCAGAACAACTTATTCAAACTGAGGCTTTAGAAAAGGTTACTAAAGCAAGAAAAAAACTGATGGGAACAGCTAAAAAAGAGAAGGCTAAAATTAAACCTGCTCCTAAAAAAGAAGAAAAATCCAAACCAGTTAAAAAGACTCAAGAAAAGCCTATCATGAAAGTTGAACCTATAGTAGAGGCAAAACCAGAGCCTAAGGTTGAACCTAAGAAAGAAGAAAAACTTGAGCCAAAAGTTAAAGAGGTAGCAGCAGTTTTACCTGAAGCTGAGCCTAAAAAACAAAAAGAGCATAAGCCTGTTGTTAAGAAAGCTGAGCCAAAAAAGGAAGAACAACCTAAAAAAGCTGAACCTAAGGTTAGTGAAAAACCTAAGCCAGTTAAAAAGGCTGAACCTAAGAAAGAAGAAAAAGTAGAAAAATTTATGGCTCTTGGAACATTTAGATCCAAGAAGAAATAATGTAGTTTATGGCTAAAAAAGAGAAGAAACCAAAAAGCAAAAAAAGAAAAATAATTGAATGGTCAATCACCGGTCTATTTTTAGCCTTACTATGCACAGTCGCTGGCTTTAGAATTTATCAAGCCGCAAGCGGAAATAGTTCTGTGTTTGGAACTCAATTCCCTGTTGTTCTAACTGACTCCATGGAAACAGACTACATGGTTGGCGATGTTCTTAAGGTTTCAAATGTTAAACCAGAAGAAATTAAAGAAGCATTTGATAGAGGTGAACAAATTGATTTGTCATTTAAATGGAATATAGGCACATATTCAAAACCGAATATCCAAATGATGACACATAGAATTGTTGATGTGATGTATTTTGAAGACGCTGAGCAAAATATCAATTTGTGTTACACGTATAATGACAACGTTTATTCCTTTGATAACAGGGGATATCACTACACATTTGTAACTCATGGTATAAACAAAAACTCAAAACAAACAAAAGAAGGCGAAGATTTAACCAACCAACTTCAATTCTCTCGAGAAGACCAATTAGTTGGTAGAGTTACAGGAAAATCTCAATTCCTTAGAGTGATGAATCAAATATTTACATCTGTATGGACATTAATTTTATTAATTCTTGTCCCTGGATTATATATTGTTATTACTTCTGTATTAGAACTGTTTAGTACGTTGGATGATGATGAGGATGAAAAATTGGTTGCCGAAGGAGCAAAAATTTCTACTAGCGATGATCCATTAAAAGGATTATCAGATGAAGATAAAGAAAGGCTCAAAAAGCAGATGCTTGATGAACTTATGAAGAAAGGAAAGAAATAATGCCATTAGTTAAAGAGCATTCAAAGAAAAGAAAAGCAATATTGATTATTGCCTCTTTAATTTGGCTTTTAATAATTGCTTCATGGATTACTTTTCTTTTAAATGGCTTTATTGAGCAATATTATATTCTAAAAATCGTTTATACTGCCTTAGTTCCTCTAATAAGTGTTCTTTTTGTGATCATCTTGATGATGGAATTTGCTCATAAAAAAGAGTTGCAAGAAATCGTTGATGAAAATTCATATCGTTTAGGAAAACCATCTTTATTTTGCGATTTAGGTTCATTTAAAAAACGCATTAAAATAACCAGAAAAGGTTCTAATAAGTATGCTGAGCAATATTTCTTCATTATGACACCTACAAATGCGCGTGGTTCAAATGGTCTTAATCCATACATTAGGATTTTGAATGGATACATTGCTGATTATATTACAGACTTATTTTCAAAAAGATGTGAATATGGGAAAAATAAGGTTGTTTATGGTTTTGCTAGAGACAGGTTTTGCTTTTATGCATTTTTATCACTTAAACAAGTTTTAGAAATTGTTGATGATTTATCAAACGCGATATATGAATTAGCGGAAAACCATGAATTAAAATTATATCTCTCACCTCATTTTGGTATTGTTAAACAAGATGGTAATTGCACCTTCTCATCAGCATTTGCAAATGCATCTGTTGCTTTAGAATATGCAGAAATGCATTTTGAACAATATGCTTTATTCGACCAAACAATGGTTCATCAAACATCCTTATCAGAAATTAAAGAGATAAGCGAAGCATTAAAGAAAAAAGAATTTGTTATCTATTATCAACCAAAATATTCACTCAATAAGAAATGCATTATTGGCTCTGAGGCACTTGTAAGATGGGCTTCACCAACAAAAGGATTACTACCTCCAAGCAAATTTATTGCTGAAGCAGAAGTGGGTGGTCTTATTCACCAAATTGATATGTATGTTTTTGACAAAGTCGTTGAAGATTTAGTAGAAATGCGAAGAAATGGAATTAAGCTTCTTCCTGTTTCTATTAACTTTTCACTATATGAATTTTATTCACCTGATTTTGTGAATGATTTAAAAAAGAAAGTAATTGAAAGTGGTTTGCCTATTTCATTAATTCAAATCGAAATTACTGAAACAACATCTCAGAAGAACAATATATTAGCCACATCTATTCTTAATAAACTTAGAGATTTTGGCTTTAAAATTTTAATGGATGATTTTGGAAGTGGTTTTTCTAATCTTTTAAATTTAAATACTCTTCCAATCGATATTGTCAAAATTGATAAATCCTATATTGATGGGATTACATTAGATCATAAAAATAAAGAAGTTTTAAAGTGTTTGATTTCAATGTGCAAAGCAAACGGATTTGAAATCATTGCTGAAGGTGTTGAAAAAGAAGAACAAGTTAAGGTTCTTAAATCAATCAACTGCGATGTTATTCAAGGCTACTACTTTAGTAAGCCAATTGATAAAGAGGAATATATAAATTTAATTAAGGAGGAAGAAAAATGATTTTAATCATTGGTTCTAATCACGATGACGTGCTTTATTTTGAGAGCATATTAAAAAATCCTAGAGAGGAAGTTATATTAAACAAACATAAGCTTGTTATAGGTTCTTTGTCTTCAATGGATGTTATTGTCATTCAAGATATTTATACTTCTTACGTTTCCTCTTTAGTTACTTCTTTTATTTGTTCAAAATATGACATTTCGATGATTATTAATGTTGGTCGATGCGAAATAGCTCGCGGAAACTTGCAAATAGGTGATATAGCAATTTGCGATTCATCATTTTTTGGTGACGTTGACCAATTGTCAGCGGTTAAAGGAACTGTCTTAGGACAAATTCCTAACTATCCTCAATTATTTACAACAGATTTAGAAGCCGTTGCTACACTTAGTAAATGCCTTGAAAGAGTTTTTGATGGAGAATATGCATTAGCAACGATTGTTTCATCATCATTCTTTAGGCAAAACAAAGAAATGGTTAGAAACATAATGGAAAATGAATATGTTCAATCATTAAATAAAAATGTTGTTATTGATGGAGAGTGTTCTGGTATTGCTTTAGCTTCATATCTACATAAAGTTCCGTTTGTTTCTATTAAAGTGTGCGAGGCAAACGTTGGAGAATACACTTCATTAGAAAATTACATACTTGCTTTAGACTTGTATAGCAATATTGGCAAAGCTGTTACTGCATTTATAAATGAGATATCTAGAAAAGATGTCAAAAGAATTATGGAGGAATAACAATGGATAAGAAAAGAACATTAACATTAAACAGTTATATTCGTTATCGAATGATTATCTTAATAATCATGTTTGCAACCTTCCTAATTCTTTTAGGCTTTATGATTGCAGCAACATTTCTTTTAGATGAAGACTTTGTCTTATATTTAATATACGGATTAACTCTCGGTCTATTAGGTGCAACTATTGCATTTACAATTTATTTTATTGTTTGTTTTTATCGATATGTATATAAGGAAGCATTCCTTGTTAGCAAAAAGAACTTTAAAACACTTGTAAACTTTGATAAGGATTTTGAATATTGTAAATCCAATGAATTTGAAGAAATAAAAGAACTCAACTCTTTATTTAAGGACTTATCAAGAAATCTCGATGGAAGAACAATCATTTCAAAAGCGTTGAATGAAGAGGCATTAGGCTTAGAATATTTAAACGAAGAAAAAACTATTATCAGCGAGCAGTCATTATATGATCACATAAAAGATTTGATTCTTTCAAAAGAAGCATTTAGAAATGGCTTACTAGATATTAGCTATGATTTAAGCGAAAACGAAATGTCTTTTAGTGACGATGAATATCTAATTCACTCTATAAGGAAACACTTGCCATATTCACATCTGCTTATTGCAAGAAAAGAAAAGAGAAATGGATATTTAGTTTACATTCCAAACTTTGATAGTCTTTCCCAACTTAAAGAAGAACTAGAGGCATTAGAAAAAAATATTTCTTTAATTAAGAAGACTCCAACAGGAAGAGTGGTGGAGAATGCTTATATGTCGTTGGTTATTTATCCATATTCTTCATTCGATAATATTTTGGATGATTTAAGAATTGCAAAACGCATTAAAAAGCCACTTCATATTTATATTCCAGAAAGAAAAGTTGAAGAAAATAAAAAGATGCTTATTTCTTCTTTGAATATGAACAATATTTCTAGATTGCTTGAAGATATATCATCTATTGATCCTTCTCCTAATAAGCATAATGTAAACATTAAATTAATTTTTAAAGCTTTAGAAGATTTATGCAATTACTATGGGTTTAGTTGCACTGGCTTTATTAACTATGATAGAGATAGAGACGGTTATTACAATTCATTCTCATTCAGTGAGAAAGAGTCTTATATATTTAAGCCTTATTCAAGACTAAACAAATTCTTTATTCAGGCATTGACTGAAGTGTGCGATAAAGATGGAAGTTATTATTTTTCATCTAGGAAACATGTGAATGATAAATTTGCGCGATTCCTCGATGAGTATCGAATTAAATCAGGAATGTTTTATACAGCTCGTGTAAAAGGATTTCCTGTAGGAATTGTTTATTTCTTAAATAAATCAACAGAACTCGCTTTCGATGCATTTATGAAAGAAAATCTTATTGTTGCATCTAATCTTATCGGAAATTACTTTAAAGAGCTTGAGACTAGACGAATGTCATATTTATATGAGAAGCGTTATAGTGAGTTAATTAAGGTTAGTGGTGAATATATCTACGGAATAGATAAGGAAACAATGAGAATCGCTTATGCGAGCGATACATTAAAATTACTTTCTCCTAATGTTAAAACGGGTGAATTCTGTTATAAAGCCTTATATGGTCTTACTAAGCCTTGTAGTGACTGCCCATTGGCTAAAGGAAAACGCGTCATTAAAAACATTGCAGATCAATCGTTAGAAGCCATTGTTATCATGGATAACAAAGACGATACAGCGCATCATATCTTGCTCAAACCATCTTTAGATGGAAGAACACATGAACGTTATGATGATGAGACGATGATGGCAACTTTCTATTCGTTTAAAGAATCCTTAGATAAACAACTAACATTTAAAATTCCTGGCCATGTCTTATTTTTAAACATTAAAAATGTTTATGATGTGTTAGAATCTGTTGGTTCTACTGGATTTGCTCAAGCATTAAGACAATTTAATGAAGGATTGCAGTTGCTATACAAGGGCGCATTTGAAACATATTATTATGGAAAAGACACTCTTGCGATTATTCTTCCAAAGTCTAGCGAAGATAGTGTGCTATCTATTGCAGAGCTTATTCCTGATGGAAAAATCCCTGTTATTGTTAAGGATAAAGACATCAGGCTAGATATTGTTTATTTATGCAAAGCATATAATGAAAATGATACATTAGAGAAACTGATTGAATCATTTGAGAATGCAATCACATTAACTAAATCGCTGCCTGTTGATGAAATACTATTTATTGACAGTAATTACAAGCGTAGTGCCTCTAAAGAAGGGTATCTATTCGAAGTCCTTGTTAAGGCGTTTGAAGAAAAGACATTCAAGGTTTTGTATCAGCCTATTGTTAGAAATAGTGATCGACTTATTGTTGGAAGCGAAGCATTGCTTCGTATTGAAGATAAAGAAACAAATCTAGATATAGATATTGTTAATGCAATTAGCATTGCTCAAAAACGAGGATATTCTCAAAATATTGCCAATGCAATGATTGAACATATTGATGGATTTATAGCCAAATATGGCTATACATTCTTCTTTACTTCAGGATTGCAACATATTTCGATCAATGTAGATTATCACTTCTTTATGGAAGAAAACTTCGCTGAAAAATTAAGCGATGTTATTGCAAAGAACTCACTTCCAAAAGGATTCCTTACATTAGAAGTAGGGGAAGAAGATGTCTCTTCACATAAAGATGAATTCAAGCGCATTGTTCCAATTATTAAAGATGCAGGCTGCTCAGTGCTATGTGATCATTATCAGGGCGAAAAACTACCTATTGATGACGTCAAAGATATTGGTTTTGATGCGATTAAATTTGCGACCGAATTAGTTGAAAAAATTAACAACGAAGACAACAAAAATCATATTGTTGATCTGTGGTCAAACGCCTTAAAACTAGGTGTAAATGTCTCCTTTGTTGGGGTATCAAATCGTCTTATTTCCGAGGCTATTGTTAATGGTGATCATGACTCTTATGTTCAAGGAAAATACTTCTTCAAACCAATGGATGAAGAGGGTATGCTTAACGCTTTACGTGAGCGAAATATGAAGGAAAAAGAGATCGATTTATAATCAAAATTATGGCAGGAAAAAATAAAAAATCCTGCCTTTTTTAATGCAAAAAAATCAAAAAATTTTATATTTAAAATTCTAACTTATTATTTACTATGTAAATAAATATTTGTTCTTTTGTATTTTCTTTTCTCGCGTATATATACATATATTTGCATTGAGCGTGAATAATATATAAAATATATTTAACTTAGATAAGAGCAAAACCCTAGTGATGGGGTGACGCAAAACTAAAGGGTCTTGAAAAAGATAGCCAGCTGCCTAAAAGATTTGGTGGCTGGCTTTTATTAGATAGCCGGCTACAAGAAAGGGTAGCAATGAATCGTCTCCAAAAGAAGATCATCACAATAGCACTTGCACTTAGCAATATTGTTTTGACAAGTGTTGT
>JAKSVG010000024.1 GCA_024408105.1 Bacilli bacterium
CGGTTAATGAATGGTCGTATTTTTTCTAATGTTTGGACAATAAGTTCTTTTGTTTCTTTTTCACTCATAGCAAAAATTATAGCAACCTTGAAAATCATTTCAAGAATGTACTAAACTATTTTTACTTATGAGACCTAAGAAAAGAAGCGAATTTAGATTAACTGTTTCTCATTTTAAGATTCTTCAAACAATTAAAGAACTAAATGATATGAATAAGTATCCTACTGCAAGAGGTGTTAATAATATCCTTGTTGGTAAACTAGATGTCGAAACACGTCAATACATTGATATAAAGACATTTGGGACGCTTATTTCTTTTCCTGGAAGGAAATTATGCAGTTATATTTTAAATATGGTCAGAAGAGAATATCTTGCTTATATTTATGATAAAAAAACCGATGGTATGTATTTATATGTAACTGAAAAAGGTGAAGAAGAGATATTTGCTTTCGAGAAAAGACATAAAAGTGAATATAAAAAGAAAACTCCACATCACAAGAATGAAATTGTGGAGATATAAAGAAAAACTAATCGCAACGGATTAGTTTTCTTTTTTATTTGATTTCAAATAACTATATTGTTTTGAATCAGCTTTTGAACCAATTTTATCTTCTCTAATATATAGGATTCCAATGTAGATTAGATAGATTCCTAATAATAGAAGAATTCCTCCAACAACATATGTTTCCCAATATAAGGCAATTTTTCTTTTATATATTGTTGCTAATGAGAGATCCATTAAGAGGAAGAATAAACCTGATAATGAGACGCATACCCCTCCAAGGACTGGTAGTGATTTGCTTTTTTTAGTGAATGCTAATGAAATAGCGCCTAATAATATAAATACCAATGATATGATTCCAAGAACGCTTGGTCTTCCGCCATAGTTATCGGTGTGATAATTTTTGCCATCAATAATTTTGAAAGCAAATATTGTTTCATATCCGCTGTAAGCATTGTTACCAAATTCAGCAAATTGATTTGGAATCGCAAGCAAACCACAAACAAGGGCGAGAACAACAATTGCGATAATCGAGGTAAGCAGTACTCTCTTTTTCATTTTTGTCTCCTTTGATTCAGTTTGGTTGGGGCGACTGGGATCGGACCAGTGCTCATCGGTTCAGAGCCGATTGCCTTACCACTTGGCTACGCCCCAAAATAAATAAAAGGCGGCAAGAATTGGTAATGGTGCCCGGGACCGGACTTGAACCGGTATGGGAGTATTCGTCCCGAGGGATTTTAAGTCCCTTGCGTCTACCAATTTCGCCACCTGGGCAATTTAAGTGGTCTCCCGTAGACGATTTGAACGTCCGACCCCTTGATTAAAAGTCGAGTGCTCTAGCCAACTGAGCTAACGGGAGATCGATGCAATTTATATAAAATTGCTTGAATATTATTGCACATATATAAAATATATTCCATACTTTTTTAATTATTTTTAATTTAACAACTAATGTTGTTAGATGAAATATTCATGCGCGAAATAATAAAAAAACATCGATGAACGATGTTGTGCTTGGTTGGGGTGGCTGGGATCGGACCAGCGAATGATAGAGTCAAAGTCTATTGCCTTACCACTTGGCTACACCCCAACAATAGTGGTGGAGGAAGGTAGATTTGAACTACCGAACCCGAAGGAGCTGATTTACAGTCAGCCGCGTTTGGCCGCTTCGCTATTCCTCCATGACTATTCTAGATGGTGGATGTTAAGGGGCTCGAACCCCTGACCCCCGCCGTGTAAAGGCGATGCTCTCCCAACTGAGCTAAACATCCGCTTCACACTTCTAGAAAGCGTGCTTAATAAATATATCAAAATGATATAAGCAAGTCAATTCAAAAAATTAATAACCTTTTTTGCCTAAAAGGTGAAACATATTTTTCTTGTAAACTTCTACACCTGGCTGATTGAATGGATTTACTTCAAGTAGGTATGCACTCATAGCACAAGTTTTCATGAAGAAATAGAACAAATATCCGAGACCTTTTGCATCTAATTTATCCATTGACAGAATTACATTTGGAACTTTGCCACTTTCTGTATGTGCTTTAAGTGTTCCTAGAAATGCTTTTTCTTGGACAAATTCTAATGATTTACCTTTAAGGTAATTTAATCCATCTAGGTCATCTTTATCTTCAGGAATTATTACCTGATTAATTGGGTGCTTTAAGTAGAGGATAGTTTCAAATAAAACCTTATTTCCTTCTTGAATAAATTGGCCTAATGAATGAAGGTCTGTTGAAAATGTTGCTGAATCAGGAAGAAGTCCTTTTTGTTCTTTACCTTCTGATTCGCCAAAGAGTTGTTTAAACCATTCTCCAAGTTGGACCAATCTTGGTTCATATGTAACAAACATTTCAACTTGTTTATTATTTCTGTAAAAATAATCACGAATAACAGCATACTTATATGCTTCATTTTCTTTTAATGATGGATTTCTTAAATCAACCATCGCTTGATGAGCTCCATTCATCAACATAGATATATCAATTCCTGCAACAGCAAGTGGAAGAAAACCAACAGCCGTAAAAACGGAATATCTTCCCCCAACATCTCCTGGAAGAACGAAGGTTTCGTACCCTTCTTGTGTTGATAATGTTTTAAGAGCGCCTTTTGATGCATCTGTTGTTGCAAATATTGCTTTGCTAGCTTCGGCTTTACCAACTTTCTTTTCAAGAAGTTCTTTAACGAGTCTAAATGAAATTGAAGTCTCTGTAGTTGTTCCGCTTTTTGAAATAACATTTATTGCAAACTTTTTATCTTTAAGATATTCAAGAGTTTCATATATGTAGTCTGATGAAAATGTTTGGCCTAAGAAGATAATTTCAGGTTTCTTTTGATTATGAAGGCCATTTAACGCTTCAATACCTGCACGTGCACCTAGATAAGATCCTCCAATCCCACACACAACCAATACATCAAAATTACTTTTAATGTATTTTGAAGCTTTAATTATTCGTTCAAATTCTTCTTTGTCGTATGTTTCTGGATAATTTAGCCAACCTAAGAAATCATTGCCAGGTCCAGATTTCTTATTAATCATTTCATTGATTGATTTTACTTTTTCTTCATATAAGCTGTAATCAAATTTAAATAATAGATTTTCATCATTAACTTTAATCATTTTTTTGTCCTTCCTTTACCCAAATCTCAAGATTTTCTTTTAGAGAGTCAAAATCGATTTGTTCATCACTAATTGGCATTCTTTTGTAAGTTTGGGAATGATATTGTTCTTTTTCTTCTGCTGTAATTTTATTCATTGAGACTTTCATAAAGCCATCATCAGCAATTTCAATTATTTTGACTTGATATGTTTTTCCAATCACTAAGTATCTATAGATATTTTTGATAAATGCATTAGCTATTTCAGAAATATGTAACAAACCAGTTGATTCATCATCAAAAATCATAATCGCTCCATATGAGCGAATTGATGTTACAGTTCCTTCAACTATTTCGCCTACTTTATATTTATTCATTTAATATTTCCTTCACGTTTACTATATCTTCAATTGTAGTTACTTTATTAAGTTTTTTACTACCCTCGATTATTTTAACATTCTCATTGATGAGAAGACATAATTGAGCGTCATCAGTTGCTTCAATGTTGCATATACTGTGAGCATTCATTATTGTTTTAAATTTAAATGCTTGGGGCGTTTGAATTTTTACAATGTTATTTCTACTTGGAACGCTTTCTAATAAATTATTTTTTACTACTGCTATTGTGTCTTCTGCTGGAATAGCAAGTGTAGCTGCGTTATAAATTTTTAATGATTCAAGTAAATTTATTATTTGCTGTTCTTCTAAAAATAATCTCGCCCCGTCATGAATTAAGACATTATCACTGTCTGACAATTTGTCTTTTAAGAAATTAAGAGCGTTTTCTACTGATTTATGTCTAGACGATCCACCGAGAACTTTAAAAATTTCTTTTTTATTTCCGAATGATTTTATCAAATCATTTATTTTATCTATGCCATCATTTTTGTATGTCAAAACAATAAAATCGATTTTATTTGATTCGATAAATGGTTTTAAAGCATAGTAAGCAAGTGGCTTACCATTTATTTCATAAAATTGTTTTGATGATTTAGCGGCAAATCTAGTAGAAGAACCTGCTAATAAAATGACAGCAACAGTTTTCATTTACTTAACGTGTTTTTCTCCACGCATTTCTTTCTTGAGGAGTTGTTGCTCTTTCTTTTCCATTTGGTAGTTCAATGAAATTTTATCAATAATAAGTTTCATTGTTTGATCCAAATCGCTGCCCTCTTCATAGTTAGCTAAACATGCATAGTTAACTCGGCCAGCCTTGATTAGTGACGAAACATTTGCTTGGTCTTTTTTATTGTAGATAGCAATTGCATTACCGCCATTTTGTTTCACTAAGACCATGCAAGGAACATCTGTCATTCCATCTCCTAAGTAAACCATATTAGCGTATGGCACTCTTCTTGATGTTGTTTTATTATTTACTGATTCATCATGAACATTTGTTACACCTTTAGAAATTCTAAAGAAGTATTGTGTTTTTTGAGTGTAGTTAATTGCAAACTTCGGCCATAATGGTTGCTTTGTTTCTGGATCATAGTAGAATTCACAACCATAGATTTTTGTAAATTCCTTAGCAATTGATGTTCCATCAACAATTTCTTTTGTTCCACTAGAAACAAGATAGTGCTCAACTTGGACACCTTTTTCTTTTCCGTATTTGTTTATACGTTTAAACCATTTTTCAACACCTGGATAATAAACAACCTCTTTTCCTAATGAATTAAACCATTTCTCTGTTAATGGTAATCCTTTTTCTTTTCCAAGTTTTACCATCATCCACATATAAGAAAGAATTCTTTCTGTGCCTGTCTTTTTGGAAAATTCTCCAGTTGCTCCCCAGAATTCATCTGGTGTCATTCCTAAAGCCGGAATAAAGCTATAATTTTGCATATCGGTTGTAGACAATGTTTTATCAAAGTCATACATAATTGCCATTATTGGTTTTTTCATTCTAGTTTCCTCGCAAAAAGATTAGCATTTATCGATAGATATGTCAATTTAGTGCATTAGTTTGCTAATGAACTAATAAAGTAATATCATTTACATAAGGCAAATATTGTTATAGTATCGTTAAGGTTAAAAAGAGAAAATTATGGATTTACCAAGTTGGCTTCCAATGTGGGGCTTTGTACTAATGATGATAGCAGCAGGGATTGTTGCTTTGTGGCTTATTGCGTTATTTATTTCAATAATTTTTATCAATATTTTTAAGCGTCGAATTTCCAATGAATCTAGCACATTAAACTTGCTTTTAGCACAACGTTATGAAACTATGATTGATGTAATCAAAATCGCAGAAAAAAATAATATTACTATCCCGAAAGAAGAGAAAAAATCTATTTATCTTTTGGAAAGAATAAATGACTTTCAAAAACTTGCAAAAAATGATAGAGATTCAAGAGTTTTATCGTTTATTCACGCTTCCCACAATATTATTTCAATTTGTGAACACTCTGGTTTAAAAGGCAATGAAGAATTTATCGATAAACTTGTTGAATTTAACGATGTCGAAGAAACATATAGACAAAAGTCTGCTTTGTATAATTCTGACATAATTGGATATAACTATTGGGTCAGTGTTTTATCATTAAAAACATTATTCAGGCTATTTGGCTTAAAAACTAAAGATTTGATTGTTTAATTTAGAAAATAAAAATCCCCAGAAACTTGGGGAATTTTTTATATTTTGGTGCAGCGAATGAGAATCGAACTCACACGGGTCACCCCATACGCCCCTCAAACGTACGCGTCTACCAGTTCCGCCATCGCTGCAAGATGCTTATTAACTATACACTTTTAAGTGTTTCTAGACAAGGATTTTTTATAGACTAGGGAGTATTTGTCCAAACACTATATACGCAAAACCTAAATAGATAAGTAGTGAGCATACATCAACTATTGTTGTGACAAATGGTGAGGAGATTAAAGCAGGATCCTTCTTTAAACCTGCAACAAGCATAGGAAGTGATGTTCCGACAAATTTTGCAACCATTATTCCAAGGAATAAAGTTAACGAGACTAATCCTGCAACTTTAAATCTTGCTAAAAATAGTTCACCGCCTTCTAATGCTGCTCCAGTAGCGCTTATCTCTGCTCCGTTAAATGAAATAATGCCAATATACATTTCTAAGAGGAACCATCCACATGCAAAAATAGCAACAATGATTCCGGTGATTAAAGCAACACGCATTTCCTTCCAAAGTATTTTCAAATAATCTTTTGGTGAAAATTCTTGCACAGCAAGACCGCGGACCATTAATGTTGTTGTTTGGCCGCCTGCATTTCCACCTGTATCCATTAAAACAGTGACAAATGGAACTAAAATAGGAAGTGCACCAAGAGCATTTTCAAATTTTGAAAGAATCATTGATGAAAATGTACCAAGAATTAATAAGCAGATTAACCATGGAGCACATTTAAGTGCCATTTTAAACACATTGGTGTCAAGATATGAATTTTCTAAAGGAGCAACACCAGCCATCTTTGACATATCTTCTGTGGCTTCTTGTTCGATAACATCAACGATATCATCAACCGTGATTAAACCAACCAAACGATTGTCATTGTTCATAACGGCAATTGCATTTAAGTCGTAACGTTTAATTAAGTTTGCTACTTCTTCTTGGTCTTCGTTGACTGTTGTTGTGACAAAGTCACGATTCATAATTTCACTAATTTTTGTTTCTCCATCAGCAAAGATTAAGTCATCAAGGTCAAGAGTGCCAACAAGATTACGTTTATTGTCCATGATAAACAAAGTGTAAATAGTTTCTTTTCCTTTACCTGTTTTTCTGATTTGCTTTATAGCTTCATCGGCAGAAAGAGTATTTAAGAGAATTAAAAACTCTGTGGTCATAATTGATCCAGCAGTATTTTCTTTATAATTTAATAATCTATTTATTGTTGCTCGTCTTTCTTTGGAGACGTTTTTCAATACTCTGGTTACCAAATTTGCTGGTAAATCTTCAAGATCGTCAACTAAGTCATCTGTAAATTGGCTTTCAAGAATGTCTGCGAGTTGATCATCAGACATCATTTGAATTATTTCCTCTTTAGTATCAGGAGAAAGTTCGGTAAAAAGGTCTGCGGTGTATTCGCTTTTAACTGTTTTGAAAATAAAAACAATTTTCTTTTTATCTTCTATATCATCACAAGCTTCAGCAATATCGATAGTTGGAACAACTTCAAAAATGTGGCGGATATCTTTAATTTTCTTTCCGTCAATTAGTTCTTCAATTTTCTCTGTTGAAATCAATTCGTTTTCCATTTCCTTTCTCCTTTCTTTTTAGAGTTTACCCTCTTTATAGCAATAAAGAAAGAAAAAAAGAATTATTATCTTAACTAAGTTAATTATGTTATCATCTATAACGAGGATTTTATTATGAAAGAAATATTAGTAGAAACAAGTGCAAGACATGTTCATGTCACTCAAGAAGTATTAGAAACTCTTTTTGGTAAAGGACATGAATTAGAAATTAGAAAGATGCTTTCTCAACCAGGGCAATTTGCATCAAACGATAAGGTTGAAGTTATTGGATATAACTCAAAAGATCCAAACGGTCCTAGACCAAGTGCGAAGCTTTCAATTCTTGGACCAGTTAGAGATCATAACCAAGTTGAAGTTAGCTTTACAGACGCAAGAACATTAGGACTTGTTGCACCAGTTAGAGAAAGTGGAGATATTAAAGGCAGTGGCAGATGTACATTAAAAGGACCAGCTGGCGAAGTCGAGCTTTCTGAAGGTGTAATTATTGCTAAACGTCATATTCATATGACACCTGAAGACGCAAA
Source organism: Bacilli bacterium (assembly GCA_024408105.1). Taxonomy (GTDB): domain Bacteria; phylum Bacillota_I; class Bacilli_A; order RFN20; family CAG-826; genus Fiminaster. The sequence goes on from JAKSVG010000024.1 coordinate 7,847, forward strand.
AGAATTTGGTGTTAATAATGGTGATATTGTTTCAGTCGAAGTTGACACTGGAAAAGGAAGAAAAACAATATTTGCTGATACTGTTGTTCGTGTTTCACCAAAATATGCCTTAGCAATGCACATTGATACAGATGAATGCAATGCTTCATGTGCATCAGGTGAAGTTAAAGGAAAATTAATTAAATAAATGGAAAGAATTATCATCATCAAGCCAGAAGGTGTTTGCTCTAGAGAAATGAAAGTCATTGTTAATGATGGCGTCGTTTCTTCTATGGAAGTTATTGGAGGTTGCCAAGGTAATCTCCAAGGAATATCAAAACTTGTTGTTGGTATGAAAGTAGAAGATGTTGTGACTAGATTAGAAGGCATCAAATGTCGTGGTTCTAGGTCTGGCCAATCATCATGTCCTAACGAACTTGCAAAAGGACTAAAGAAAAATATATAGACTGCTATGCAGTCTTTTTTTAAAATTATTTATAAAATAAATTGACTTATTATATTTAAAAGCATAGAATACATTCAGAACTTATCAAGAACTATGCAAAAAGGATGAAATAGCATAGTAGCAACTCTTTTATAAGTAAGTGCTCTTCCTTAGCAGAGGCCCACCCTCTGAACGATAAGAA
>JAKSVG010000025.1 GCA_024408105.1 Bacilli bacterium
AAGCAATTAAACTTTATGTTAAAAGAAGTAATAATCAACTCAAGCTATTTAAATATGCAAGAATTATGAAAATAGAGAAGCAAGTATTTGAAGTAATGGAGGTCATAGCTAATGAAAATTAATAAAGACTCCTTACGGAAAATATTGTCACAAAACCATTGTTAAAATTTGGCAAATTAACCAACGACTATGGGCAAGGTTTTTATTGCACTCAAGATAAAGAACTTGCTAAGGAATGGGCACTTAAAAATGGTGGATGTGGATATGTTAATCAGTATGAGTTTAATTTTGATAAACTTAATGTTTTAAATTTAACTGAAATAAAGTGTCAAACATTACACTGGATTGCAATTCTTTTAAAATACAGAACATTCAGAAAAGATATGCAATCTAAAAAGATATCTGAATATATTATTAAACACTTTAGTATTGATTTATCCGAATATGATGTTGTTATTGGCTATCGCGCTGATGATTCATATTTCAGTTATGCACAGGCATTTATTTCAAATAGTCTTTCCTTGAATGGCCTATCATATGCGCTCAAGCAGGGCAATCTTGGTTTGCAAGTCGCACTTATTTCTGAAAAAGCTTTTTCTCAAATTAAATTTATAAATAGTGAAGAAGTTGATGATTCTTATTATGTTAAATTTATCCAACGCGATGAAAATGCTAGAAAAGCATTCAGCGATTATATGAAAACCCATGAATTTATTGATGATATTTATATCATGGATATTATCAGAAATGAGATAACTGAAGATGATCCACGCTTACAATGAACTATATGTTAATGATGCAAAGAGGAATCTTGCAGTTACAATTGATTATTTATCAAATTACTGCAGACTTCCTTATAAAGATGTTCAAAACATTTTGTGCGAATCAAAATATTTAAAACAGTTCTGCATTGGCAATCCATTATATATTTCTGGAATGAGTGGTGAAGAACTAGCTAAACTTGTCGCGTCAGAATTTATGGATGTTTCAAATCTCCCCATATATGAAGAATCATTTGAAAAGTCACCTGAGTATTGGGTTGGTTGGGTTCTAGCGGAATATTCGTGGTATTCATTTAAAGATTTTCAGAGAATTTTCTATGCAGTTGATTTTGAAAAAATATTGAAAATGTATCCTACTTACCATGAAATGGATATCGCAAGATTCGTTGAAAGGATGGAAGTACTTGTTAAAAAAGGCACTCTTAAGACAAACCTTCGTATCATAAGAGAACTCAATAATCTATCGCAATCAATGCTTGCTAAAGAATCTGGCGTATCTTTAAGATCAATTCAACTATATGAACAAAGAGTAAATGATATTGATAAAGCTCAATCTCATACATTATTTAAACTCGCAAAGATATTGCATTGTTCAATAGAGGATTTGCTAGAAAATCCGCAAAACGATTTATAAATATTTGTAGAATAAAACTGCGTTATAATTCAATACATTTGCTATGAAAATGCGAAAATCTCTTACTGCAGTGTGAATATATTTGATTTTTATTACAAAATTATTATAATTAAATTATGATTTTCTACCACGGAAGCAAAAGGATTATTGATAAGCCGATAGCGAAAGGCTCTAATTATGATAATGACTATGGGCCAAGTTTTTATTTAACAATAGATTATGAATCTGCTAAAGAGTGGGCATGTAAAAATAATGAGGCTGGCATTGTTAATAAATATTCTATTCGTAATCATGACTTTGATTCGCTTAAAATTCTTGATTTAACCGGTAAGGATGAAAAAACAATTTTGACTTGGCTTGCTATTTTGATGCATTTTAGAAAAGTTGATAATAGTGTTAAGACAACTTTCAAAAATAGAATAGATTGGTTAGAAAAATATTATATTGATGTAACCCAATATGATGTAATAAAAGGATTTCGAGCAGATGATTCATATTTTAAGTTTCCAATAAAATTTATTGCTAGATTCTTATCATATGAAAATCTTATAAATGTGTTTAAATTAGGAAACCTAGGTATTCAATATGCTTTTATGAGTCAAGAAGCGATAGAAAAATTAAAATTTGTTTCATATGAAAAATGTGATCAAGAATATGTTGGTCGTTATTATGAAATTGTTAAAAAGGCTTCAGAACAATTTGAAATCATTATTAATCAGCCACTAGATGACAATGATACATTTATAACTGATTTGATGGAGAAAGATAATGAGTAACGACTATTTCAATTATCAAAAATGTGTTGATGACTTAACCGCCGTTCTATCGATTGGTTATTTTTTTAAGTATTCAACAGATGTAATTGAAAAAAGAATCTCTAACTCAAAATATTTTGCTAACTTTAACAAAGACTTCTTTTCTTCAGAATCATATATATCCACTGATGAAGTTATTGAAAGTATATATTTTGACGCTGATATAGACGATAACACAAAAATCATTGTATACAATGAACTTGAATGGGTTTCGATGATGTATATTCATATAATCAAAGAAACTGGATTAGGATTCGAAGCAATTTTTTGCTATGCACCTATCGAAAAAGCAAGCAGTATGTATCATTTGTATCATGAATTAGACTTTTCTAAGTGCGTTGAATGGTTTTATGAACAAATGAAAAAAGAATCAATCATTAAAATAGCAATGAAGCGTCTACATCTAACAAATGAATATGTATCTAGTAAAACCAATATATCTTCATCAATGATTGATGCTTTAAAGAATAGAAGAAGAGATGTAAGGAAATTAGATGTTGAAAGAGCTATTAAACTTTCGAAAACATTAAATATAAATATTGAAACGCTTTTAATTTGAACTACCCCCAAGTTTATTGCTTAAGTGGTGAGAGTATGTCACTTATCATATACAAATATTATTATTTGATTCATAATTAAAATAATGAGATCTATTAAGGAAATATGTGTTGTAGGAAGCGGTCCTAGTAGTTCGCACACAATGGGGCCTTCAAATGCATGCGAATACATTTTAAATAAATATAAAAATATCGATCAAATAATTGTTGTTCTTTATGGGTCACTTGCAAAAACAGGAAAAGGGCACTTGACAGATTATATTATCAACAAACGTTTAGAAGGCATTAAACACAAAATATTTTTTAATCCCAATAGAAATTTATCCCATCCTAATACGATGGAGATATATACAATTACTATCCCATATTATCTTCATAAAGATAGATTTATTTCTATAGGTGGAGGAAGTTTGATTATCAATGATGATTCGTCTTCGTTGCCTAAAGAAGTATATCCAGAGCACAACATGGACGAAATTCTTTTATATTGTCAAAAGAAGAATATTTCATTGCTTGATTATGTGAAGTTATATGAACCTGATGCGAAAGAATACTATACATCAATCGTTAGGAAGATGAAGGATATAGTTTCAAAAGGTTTATTAGAAAAAGAAATATATATGCCTGGGGATTATAAGCTTGAAAGAAAAGCCCCAAGAATATATCAAAAATATTGCTCATTAAAAGATGATGACCCATCCAAAAATCTTGATTCTTATTTATTTATTGCTGCAATGGCTGCTAGTGAAGAAAATGCGTGTGGCCATGAAGTAGTGTGCTCTCCTACTTGTGGTAGTTCTGGTGTGCTTCCTGGCATTGTTTCTTATCTAGAAAAACTAGGATATAAAGAAGACAAAATAGTAGATGCAATGATGGTAGGGGCTTTAATAGGCATTGTATGCAAACAAAATGGTTCTATCAGTGGAGCCGAAGCAGGATGCCAAGCTGAAATAGGTAACGCCAGTGCTATCGGTGCAGCAATGTTCGCGTTTATTAATGATTTAGATAATGAATCAATTACTTTAGCAGCAGAAACGGTTTTAGAACATTCACTAGGTTTAACATGCGACGCTATTGAAGGAAGGGTACAAATACCATGTATCAACAGAAATGCATTATATGCTTTAAAAGCAAAAGATGCTTACTTAATGATTAAGATGATGGGCAAACTTGATAATAGAGTTAGTTTGGATGACATTATTAAAACTATGCGTCAAACTGGTAAAGACTTAGACAGTGGTTATAGAGAAACTAGTGAAAAAGGTTTAGCAGAATTATTCAGGGAACATAAAGAAAAGAAATTATGAGTAAGAATGATAAAAACTTTGAATATGTTGAAGATTTGCTCTCGCTTAACGATATTACTAAATCAGTAATTCTCAAAAACGAGAAAAGAGCGAATAAGATTTCCTCGATTGTTTTAATGATTATAGGTTTAGCTTTGTCAGCGACTATATTCTTTATCATTTCCAGTGTTAAAGACTCTTCTAAAGTTGGCACAGGAATAATCATGGGTTCTCTTATCTTTTTATCCTTACTTATAGGTGGATTTGGTTTTTTCTCTAAGAAATTTTATCCATGGCTAAAATGGGTGCTACTTTTTAGCGTGGCCACAATACTTGGTGTTATTTCATTTTTGTTTGGTGAACCTGGCTCGATGGCTATCATTTTAGCGCTTGTACTTTCGTGTATGTACTCATCTAGAAGGCTAACTCTTTTTCTCGCAATTATTTTTGGAGTAGCCTATTTTTCTAGTGAGGTAATCTTGATTGGTTGTGGGAAATATTATGACATTAATGTGATTGTCTTTAAGCCAGGAGTTTTAATTGATTTAAGTGAACGAATTTCAAGATTTTACTATAACTTTGAAGATGTTAATCTAGCCGAAACATATAAAAATTACTTTTTGTCTTTTGCGATTACTAGATATTCACTATATGCAATATTCAGCTTTGCTTGTTATTTAATAAGCGGATTAACTAATTCTAATTTAGTTAACCACGCTGAGGCTATGGAAAAACAAAGGCGATTAGAAGAAGAAAAAATCTTAGCAAAAGATATAGTAACCAATTATCTTCCAATTGAGTTTGCTAACATTACTTCAAAAATTAAGTCCATTGATGCCTATGGCGCTATTATAAGCAGCAAAGAAACTTCTGCAGATATATATGATTTCTTTAATATTGACGACAATCATGTTTGTTTTACTTTAGGAGATGTATCTATTAAAGGAATGCAAGCAGTATTACTCATGAACAATGTTAAGGAAAACATTAGAAACTTCGCAAGCGAAGGCAATTCTCCTAAAGCAATATTAGAAAAGGTAAATGAATTAGTCTATTCTGATAACAATAATAAAGACATATTCATCACAATGTGGTTAGGCATACTTGATCTTTCAACTGGCAAGTTAATCTATGCTGATGCAGGCTCAAATAAGCCTTTGATATCTTTCAATGGTGAATATCAACTTATTGATGATAAAGCTACTACAATATTTGTAGGTGCTATTAAAGATGCTAAATTTAATGAAAACATAACCTATATGAAAAAAGGTGAAAAAATATTCTTATCTACAGCCTCAGTTATAGAAACTATCGACATTAATAAAAAGATGTATTCATTAGAGAGATTACAAGAATATCTAAACACCCATTTCTCTAACAGTGTTAAAGAAAACATTGATGGTCTTGAAAATGAAATACAAGCATTTGGTGATGGAGTGAACCAAGAAGACGACATTACAATGCTACTTATTGAATATAAGGAGTAAATAGATATGAAGAAGAAACGATTGATACCTTTTGTTATGGCTGCTGGATTATTACTTTGTAGTTGCTCTTCACAAGGAGCTAAACGAAGTATTGTTCATACTGAAAATGCTCCAAGTGCGATTGGGCCTTATGAACAAGCTATCATTATTGACAATATGGTTTATACGTCTGGTCAGATCGGTCTTGATCCAAAAACTAACACCTTAGTTAGTGGTGGAATTGAGAATGAAACAAAACAAGTACTAGATAATATCGGAGCAGTATTAAATGCAGCAAATACATCATTTAATCATGTTATTAAAGCTAATATCTACCTTACTGATTTAAATAATTTCACAAAAGTGAATGACATATATGCATCTTATTTCAAAGATGGAAATTATCCTGCTAGAAGTTGTGTAGAAATATCTGCCCTACCCAAAGGTGCATTAATTGAAATAGAAACAATCGCTTATATCAATTAATGGTTTGGAATCTAACGGCAATCCTTGACTATTCAATTGTCGAGTAGTTCACTAGGACATAAACCACAATATTTTGTTTGATTGATATTTTTTAATTTCCTTTTTATGATATATTCAAGGTTTTTCTATGAAAATTAAAAATATTACATTATTACTTGTTCTTCCATTGCTTGTGGGATGCGGTTCAAATGGACAAACAACTAGTTCTTCGATATTGAAAACGAATTTGATTTCGGAAAACAACTTATGGATGACATCTTTTTTGAATAACGGAGGTAAAAATTTATGAAAAAAGGATTATTTAAAAAACTATTTCTTTGCTTAGCATTAGGCACGGGCTTTATGACATTGGCCTCTTGCCAAAGTGTTAATGTGCAAGACGCTCAAATTGAGCAAAGTGTTTTAAACATTGTTACTGAACAACAATCTGGCAAACAAATTCTTCAAGGAATGATTGTTATTAAGAACAACACTATCTATGACGTTAAAACATGGGATGTTTCTTGGACATATACAACAAATCTCCAAAAAGATCCTCAAACTGTTACATATGCTGCTGAACCAGGATATGTTGTTCATGGACAAGCTATTGGATTGGTCATTAATTATGAAGCACCAGAATTATCAGCAGGTGAAACATTTACAAATGTCAAATTCTCTGGTGGCACACCTCATGATGTCGCTAATATATGGGAATCATATATGGGCTGGTGGATTGCTGCAATTGCAATTGTTAGCATTTCAACAATAGTCTTTGCTACCAGTTTGTTCGGCAGACACTTATCCAAAGAGGCTATCAAAGAAGCATTTAGGCAACATATGGCTTCAAGTTTTGTCTTTGGAGCATTTGCACTTATTTTGTGCCTATTCCCTCTTTTCTTTGGAGCATGGTTTGCTTCGATTATTCTTGTTAGTGGTGTCTTAGCGTCAATTGTTCTTGGTGGTTTACTCTCGCTTATTGCTGGAGCAACTGCTAAGGAATAAGAAATAAAATGAAAATTAAAAAAATGCTGTTTTATCTAATTTAGCAAGAAGACTCCCACTTCAAGCTTGCTAAGCGGCGGGATGAATTGCTAGTAAAAAATGAAATTAAATCTATCATTTCAAATGAAATGATAGTATAATATAAGTGTGGAAAAGAAAATAAAGAAAGCTTATAAATTTCGAATCTATCCTAATGTTTCTCAAAAACAACAAATTGAGAAAACTTTAGGCTGCGTTCGCCAAGTCTATAATGATTTTCTTGAAATGTGTGTGGAAAAATATGCTGAAGATCCTTCTTTTAAAATTAGAAAATTTGATTTGATTAAAATTCTTCCTGATTATAAAGAAGGATATGAATATTTAAAAGAAGTTGATAGTGTTGCATTGCAACAAGCTGTAATTCATTTGCATGCTGCCTATATTAATTTCTTTGAACATAGAGGTTCTTTTCCAAAATTCAAATCTAAAAGAAATGATCATAGCTATACAACTATGAAAATCAACAATAACATCCGCCTTGATGG
>JAKSVG010000026.1 GCA_024408105.1 Bacilli bacterium
TTAGAACCAACAGTAATTTTAATGTTATTTTTAGCCACAATCTTCATCATGAACATTTCGTTTGCCACACTGTTATAAAGTCTATCCCCACCCCAATCAACAATAGGGTTTCCACTTTCGCCATCAAAGTTGCCTTCGGAAGATGTATTTTTGGTTGCTGGATAAAATCCTTGGATTTCTTTATCACCCCAAGATAATCTTCCGGAACCAACATTATATGTATAATTATCAGTAGTTTGCTCACCACCATTGTTCCAAATAGTTTTAAGCATAGATTGAATTGTTACCTTAGTTGGTTCGCTAGAAAAAGATTTAACTACTCCATTTCTATTTAATGAAGTAGGGCCTAAAAAAGCGCTGCATCCAAGAAAAGGTAAAAGTGCGAGTAATAATTTCATATGTGTACCTCTTACATATAATATTATTATAGAAAATAACAAATATTTATGCTTTATTGATAAATTGTCCGAAATTTGATATTTTTTTGTTATGGTAAAAGTTTTTGCAGGAGAAACTAACTCTCATCAAAAAGGGTATTCTATCGGAAGCCATTCTCATAATTATTTTGAAATTGTTTATTACATTTCAGGTAAAGGCACGATTGAAATTGATAAAACAACATTTTCATTTTCTCAAAATACATTTTCTATCACTAAACCAAATCACGTGCACAAGGAAGAGTCACCTTACCCAACAACTTTAATATATGTTGGTTTTATTTCAGATGATTCTATTGATCTTTCAAAGCTGGATGACGGAGTATATCAGTGTTCTAAAAATTCATATTTATTGAGCACTATGAAAGAAATTGTTCAGGAACTTCAAACAAAAGATTTCTACTATCATGATCAACTAGAACTACTTACAAAAAGTCTAACTATACAAATCAAACGTTCAATTGCCCAAAGCGCTCAAAAGGCTGATGAGTTTGAAAAAATCAAACAATATATTAAAGAAAATTGCACAAAAGGAATAAATGCAATAACGCTGGCAAAACAATTTAATTACAATTACGACTATTTTAGAAAAGAATTTAAACGTTATTATCGTATTTCAATTAGTGATTTGATTCTTCAAGAACAAGTAAACTTTGCTACAAATCTTATAAGAACATCAAAAATGAAAATTAATGCAATTGCGAAAATCAGCGGTTTCTCTTCTACTTCACATTTTATATCATGCTTTAAAAAGCAGCATGGCGTTACACCGAAGAAATATATTATTAAAGATTTAAAAATTTAATTTTTTATTTTTAAGTAAAATGTATTAGTTCCTTCAACTGGAACTAAATATTTTTCATTTAATTTCGGACCACAAGCATGCGAACCTACACCCGAACATGCAATATCTATATTAATAAATGTTTTATTAGTTATAGGTAAATCATAATCGTGAGGACATTTTAATAAATCATCTTCACTATTTCTTAAAGCCGAAAAGGAAAATGGTTTATCTGCACTAACAAGAATGTCACCAAAATCAACATAACTTGTATAAAAGTGTGCTCCATAATCTTGAGGTTTAAGATAAGGAATTTTAGTATTTGAAACCATAAATGAATATTCGCCAATCTTCACGTGATTAGTTTTATCGCAATACGATTCATCTGGGCCAAAGCCAAAGTATGTACATTTTCTATCACCCTTAAGGGAAAATCTGAATCCAACTCTTTGTAAATATACATTAGGGTTGCGTTTATATGACAATACTATCTTTATAACATCATTAATTACTTCTATTTCTTCATAAAGAGTAATTATTGTTTTATTCTCTTTGCTTATAAAAGTGATTTCGAACGAATTATTGCTAAGTTGCTTAATTATTCTATGCGCATTTCGAGTGTTCTCGATATCATTTTTATCAAACATTTCATTATCAATGTTTGCTCTAGTTAAGCATATTTCAAGTGGCTCAGAAAGAATGTTTTCTATCTTTGTTATGTTCCCTGTAGAAGAGTCAACTTTAATTTGTTTTGTTATATTCTTATCACTTTCAATTTTTAGTAATTTAGTTTCGTAATTTGGCTTATCAATATCCTTGTACACACTTTGGATTAATAATGCTGAGCTTTTAAATTCTCTCAAAGGAGAAACTAATCCATCAACGCAGAAATTGTTGTCATGGAGATGGAACGGGAAATCACTTCCGTATTTTAGTTTTCCATCAACTGTCACTGCATGATCGCAGTATTCCCAAACAAATGCTCCAATTATTTCGTCATGTTTATTTATAAAGTCCCAATAATCTATAACATCACCACAACTATTTCCCATTGCGTGAGTATATTCGCAAAGAAGTAATGGGCGAGTTTCTTTTTCATCATCAAGGTATTTTTCTTTAATCGTTTCAAGAGAGGGATACATCATAGAATTAATATCAATTCTATTCGTATAATAATCACTTCTATTAACTAAGTTAAAAATTCCTTCATAGTGAATTGGTCTAGAATCATGGTTATGGATATAATCCGCGCCTTTATAAAACATTTTTCCCCAATTTGATTCATTTCCTAATGACCAAATGATTACGGATGTTCTATTTTTGTCTCTTTCGTATAATGATTGTTCACGGTCAAAGACAGCATCATCGTATATACCATTGTTTGCAAATGCTTCCCATTTTTCTAATGAATATCCTTCTTGGGTTGCTCCATGGGATTCAACATCAGCTTCATCAACAAGATAGATTCCTAATAAATCACATAATTCATAAAATTCAGGAATATCAGGGTAATGTGATGTCCTAATCGCATTTGCGCCAAGTTCTTTAATTATCAATAAATCGTCATATGTATCTTTAATTGAAACGGTTGCTCCATTAACAGGATTTGTTTCATGTCTATTAACACCTTTGAGTTTTATTTTTTTGCCATTTAAAGTAAATATTTTATTCGTGATTTTAATTTCTCTAAAACCAATACGTTCATGTATTGCTTCAACATCATTGAAAATTAATACATCATAAAGATAAGGATTTTCATTTGACCACAAATTAGGATTATCAATCTTAATTTTTGCTTCATCTTGCTTTAAAACATTAACTGTTTCGCCATTAAATGAAACAAAAAATGAGACATTAGATAGGTTTTTAACCAATAGAAACCAACAATCATTCTCGTGTTTAGTTTCTATTTTATAATCCCATATATAGCCATCAGGACGATTTAATAAATAAACGTCTCTAAATATTCCCGAGAACCTAAATTTATCTTGATCTTCTAAATATGATGATGCACACCATTTAAGCACGATAACATCAACTATATTAAGTCCTTCTTTAACGTAATTCGTAACATTAAATTCGCTTTTTGAATGTGTTATTTGAGAATATCCAACATATTGATTATTTATGAATAAATAAAATGCACTGTCAACGCCTTCGAACACCATAAAAAGATTTTTAATTTCATCGATCGAGAATGTTCTTCGATAATGAAAGCAAGGATTCTCTTTTGGCACAAACGGAGGGTTGAATGGATATGGATATGTGTAATTAATATATTGATAGTAATCAAAACCACGGCATTGAACACATGATGGGACATCTATTTTGTTATTCAATTCTTCATCAATATATTTAATATCATCAATGCATTTATGCTCCTTAAATTCCCAATCACCATTTAATGAAAGATATTCATCACTACTATTTTTATCTATTATTCCAAGAAAATATTTTGGTTTTGAATTCCTTAAAAATGGAATGTAATGGGAGCGAAACTCTAATGTATTAATTCTATCAGTAGATTCCCATTCCTTCGATGTTTGGAAAGAATAATATGTTCTCATAGTTTTTATATCTTGCATTTTATTGCTATTAGACAAGTATAACAATAATTTTTATATTTGATAAATAAGTTACTAAGATAGAAAATTGCTAATATAATCGCACTTTATTGCACTTTTACAATATATTGCTATAATAATCGCAGTTATGGATATGTATGAATTACTTGGAAAAGATTCCCCTGAAAAAATAAGAAAAGGTGTTGCGGAAAAATTTAAAATGTGCCGCAAAATAAAACATATTAGTCAAATAGAACTTGCTAAGAAGTCTATGGTAAAATATGGGACAATCAGGCATTTTGAACAAACTGGGAAAATATCACTTACATCCCTTATTTTTTTAGCAGAAGCATTAGATATGATGGATGATTTTAAACTTTTATTTAATCCCACAAAACATCGCACTAGAGAGGATATGATTAATGAAATTAATAGACATAAATAAGGTAGATGTCTACTTTAAAGACAAATTGGTTGGACATCTATTTGATAATGGCGATTCAACACATTCTTTCTCATATTCTGATAATTGGCTTAGAAATGGATTTTCGATTTCTCCATTCAAACTTCCTCTGGAGAAAAAAATATTCACTTGCAGTGACTATCTAGTAAATGGAATGTTTGGTGTTTTTTACGATTGTATTCCGGATTCGTGGGGAAACAAGCTTATTGATTCTTTTTTATCAAAACAAGGAATTGATATTCGCAAAGTAACATTATTACAAAGGTTATCATTACTAGACAAATATTCACTCGGTGGCTTGTCATTTAAGCCTTCCTTTAATGAAAAAATTGATATTTCGAGTATTAATGAATTTGACAAAGTTTATAAAAAAATAAAACTTTTTCTGAACGAAGATATCGTTAATGATTTGGATTTATATCATTATGGCTCTTCTACAGGCGGTAGTAGACCAAAAATTAATTACTTAATTGATAACAACTTATACATAGTCAAATTCCCATCATCATTAGATCCTCTTTCAATAGGCGAGGATGAATACAAAATGAACTTACTTGCAAAAGAATGTGGTCTTGATGTGCCGGATTGTAAATTACTTAATTCAAAAATTACAAATGGTTATTTTTTAACTAAACGGTTTGATTATGATAATGGAGAAAAAAAGCATGTTATTTCTCTAGCAGGATTGTTTGATCTTAATCCTTCATTAAGCCAGATTCATTATTTGGGTTTTTTACAAACCGTCAAAACTTTATGCCCTGAAGATTTAAAAGAAGCTGTTAAAAGAATGATTTTTAATTATCTAATAGATAATAAGGATGACCACCCTCGAAATTTTTCGTTTATTTATGATGAAACAAATAAGAAATATCGTCTTTCTCCATTTTATGACATTACATCAACCCCAAAAATAAACATTCATATGATGCAAGTAAACGGAAAAGATAATCCTAAACTTAATGATTTTATTGTGGATGCCAAAAAAGTTGGTTTAACCGAAAAAGAGGTAACCGAATTTTATAAAAAATTAAAAAGCAAAGTTAAGCAATTTAGCAAAATAATAACCAAATAATAACCTTGTTATTAGAAATTAGAGATCTCAATTTTGAGATCTCTTTTTTACTATAAAAAAATGGTTGAGTAATTATGAGAACGGAAAAGTTTTAAGAAAATTAAGCGTTACGTAGGGTTACGTTATCGCCATAAATTGTTTTCCAGTTATCTTTCATACTAATCAATTCAAATTCGCCCCAGTTTTTTGTGCGCTTTTCTATTTCGCTCGGAGTATATCCTCTTTCTCTTACCATATCATCAGCAACAAGCATGAAAGCTTTCGCTTTATAATTGTTTCCTTTTATTGCAAGGCGATGCATTTCTATATCACCAGAGCTATTTCCGAATGACAATATTGGTTTTTTGCCAATTTCTTGTGTGATAAGTTCAGATTTAACCGATTTTACATTCTTATAAATAAGTTTATCTCCACGTGTCATTTGATGATTTTCATCCATATACAAAGATACATCCATACCGATAACATGATTTACTGGAATATTAAGAACTTCACTTGCAATTGTTCTGCACATAAATCTATCAGTTCCACTGCAAATATATGTTGTGAAATTATTCAGTTGAAGGAATGACACAATTTCTTTCATCGGAAGATAAAACATGTCTTTTAATTTTAAATTATTAAAATATTCAGAATCCTTGTTTAAATAATTTTTAACATCTTCAATATATTTTTGAATTGTAATATTTGAAAATAAGTATGCTCCACAATGAGCCTCATCCATTTCTAGATATGGGTCTTCATTGCCCTTTGCAAATTTTTCTATTTCGTTATATGTTTCTCTTAAGGAGATGGTTCTATTGATTCCGCTTGTATTATAGGTAATTTGGTGATCTTTATCGCCTTCAAAATAATTATCAAAATATTCTTGATAGAACATCCATTCAATATAAATTGGGCTTCTTTCTCCAAACAATGTTCCATCCATATCAAAAGTAACAATTCTATCGTTTATAGGAACAAAATTCTCACTGCTAGGATTTGTAACATCTTTAACATAATCAGTAATTTCTGTTAATGCCTTGCAGTTATTCCAATATTTAAAATCATAGCTTTTATATGGGTTATTACTTGAACATGACGATACCAAAAATAAACTAGTAGTCGAAAGGATTGAACCTCCCGCCACTTAAACATTAATATGTTTTGAAGATGGGGGATTCCTACTCAAGAATCCTAATGGATTCAGTATCGATAGGCTAACCCCGTAGTTCCTACGGTTTTGTGGACTACCACTATTGTTTTTGAAGTACTAATCTGATTCCTTCTTTTTTGATAT
>JAKSVG010000027.1 GCA_024408105.1 Bacilli bacterium
CGAAATCACGCACCCTTGAATAAAATTACGCACCCTTGTAACGATTTGACGCACCCTATTTTGTGATTTATTTTTTTATTCACGTTTTTGTCTATAAAACATTTTGTTGTGAATAAGTAACAAGAAATGCAAATACTCTTTTATAAAACTACATAAAGAAATTAGGCCAATCTTCTTCAATTATCCTTCTGATCTTATTCAGTTCTTCTTGACTATATTTATCAAAATCTTTTTCCGCTTTTAAGTTAGAGATCCAACAATATAAATAGCAACTTATCATAACGATAAGCAAAGCAAGTAATAAAGAAATCGAAACGAAAAATGTAACTCCCTTCAAGCCAATTTCGTTCAAAAAAATAGAAATAATGGCATTAATCAGAATCAATGACAATATAATCAAACCAACTAGGAACGATATTGCAATCGGCTTTAATCGAGGATGTTCAGTATTAACTGTTTTTCCAAAATATAAAAAGTTCAGTTTGCTACTTTTTTTAATCATGTTTCTATAAATGAAGAGAAAACTTGTGTCTATATATCTAGATGACATCATGCATTTGAAATAAAAAAGAGACAAAAGGAAAATCCCAAAACCAAAAGCCACTATTTGCATATATCCTAAATCTCCCACAACCCAAAATAATCAGTCGCCCATTCAAACAGCGACATGGAGAAAGAACTTGATATCATCGATGTTAAAACGCCATAAGATCTTTTCATAATAATGTCAGGCAAAACACTTTTGATTCCCTGCGATAAAGATTCCCCAAATAGATTGAACACAGCCTGAACTCCTTTTTCAGATACTTTTGGATTAGCCAATGCTTTTGATATGGCCTTAAAACCTGTGTTATTTGACAAAGCGGCACTCAAACTTTTGCCAATTGCTTTAGAATTTTGTACTCCTGCTCCCCAGCCTAGAGCAAAATTTGTTATCGCCATAATTGAGGCTTTATACCAATTTATTTTATTAATATTCCAATTGTTTTTTATGAGGTCTCCGCCTATGCTTCCAACAAAACCAAGACCAGCTGATATTATGGCTGAGGCAAATGCTCCAATTCCGCTAAAAGCAAGTAGTCCGCTTATTCCGCCTATCACACCATCTAGCAATGTTTGCCACGCATTTATATTATCCCAGCCATCGGTTAATCCTTGAGTTACAATGCTTGCAGTAGTCCCGACTAGAGCTCCGACAACAAACCCAACAATTAAAAGGCCGATAGAAATAGCAACACGCCCATTTAAATCAACTTTATTTATCGGATCATTCCCGCAATAGGCATAAAGATTGAGCCCATTGATAGTGTTTGGATTAACATAATTGATATCGTCAGGAGAGATAAATCTACCAATGCTTGGATCATAATAACGATAATTTAGATAATATAATTCTGTTTCATTATCAAAGTAATAACCTCTATATCTAAATGGGTTAAGTGAGGCAATATTATTAACATCAGTAACAATTGTCGCATTACCAAAAGCATCATATTTATATTCACCGACTATTTCGGCATCGCTATTAAAAATTCTAACAATATCGCCAAAGATATTTCTTTCATATATATAAGTTTCATTATTATATGTGAAGCCGAATAAACCACTACCATTATAAAGATAATTGATGCTAAAGGTATTATGTTCTTCTTTTAATATCTTATTGCCATCTAAAACATATCTAACATTAACACCATTAGATAATATCTTTTTATATCGGATGCCTTTGTCGTTATATGCATATTCACTAATTATATGCGAATTAGAGGAGACATTCTTTAAAGTGCCATTATTGTCCCAGATATAATCTTTATCGTCATATGAGGCTATTCTACCATATGCATCGTAGGTAATTTTATTATCGTTAACCGCGATAAGTAGATGCTTATTGTCGCATGAATAAACATATTTATCGTGGTTAATCAATGAGTTATCGTTTAAATCTAAAGTTGATTTTGAAAGGATGTTACCTAAATTATCATAAGAATATTTATTGATGACACCTAATAATTCGTTGTTCTCTAAAACAAGTCTTCCAATAGCGTCATATTCATAAGAAATTCTTTTGTCGTCGACGATAATTTTGTTAACTTTGCCACTAACATCATATGAATATTTATAGTTTTTTGATGAAACATTGCCATTTGGAGCAATGACTTTAAAAATATCTTCCTTGATTAAATCCAAAGTATGGTCGTCTTGTTGTAGATAAGAAAAGTTATGGCATAAAGTCATATTGTTATTAACGATGGTCTCTTGATGAATTATTCTATTAAGCGCATCGTAATCATAATTAATTTGATATGCACTATTAACGGATTCTCTTATCAATAAATCCTCATTGTTATAAGAATAAGCAATTGATCGGCTTAAAGTGTTATTGATTAATAGATCTAAATCAGTTAAAGCCCCATTGCTATTGTATTGAAATGTTTTTTCAACTTTTTCTACAGCCACTTCGTTTTCTTCAATCTCTTTGATTATTGAAGAAATCCTATTTTTATCATCATATGAATAAGAAATCGTTTCACGATAACTATTATCACCAACTTTAATAGTCTCCCTAGAAGTAATTAATTCATCGTCGTTATAGGTAAAATACGAAGAATAACTGTTGCTAGCGGGCCCTTGAATAGCGCTAATCAAATTACCATCTTTAGTATATTTATTAGTGATCGTATAAATACCATTATACGTAGTATTAATCATCGAACCATGCGGAAAAGAGCTATTCTGTTTATCAGTAACTGTGACATTATCGCTATAAATATTAGAAATGGTGTTATAACTATACCCTTTTATTCTGACGCTCTTGATTCTTTTTCTTCCGTCATAAGTATAATTAATTTCTGTTTCATTGTCCTTTGCAGTAGTTAAGAAATCGTGATTATAAATATAAGATGCTGAGTTTTTAGTGCCACCATTTTCTTTAATTAAACCCACTACTTGTTTTGTCAAAGGATGGATGTTATATGTAGTTTTGCTTCCATCCAGTGCGATAGAAGTTTTAATGATACTGGTGCCAGGATAAAAAATAGTTTTACTTATTGGATATTCGCCATCTTGATTTTTTATATTTCCTTTTTCTATATAAGCCTTCTCGTTTTCATCATATGACTTTAGACTGCTTCTAACTAATGATGCATCTTTTAGATTATATTGCTTCGTTTCAATGCTTTTACCATTGTATTGATATAAGTAGTTTTTGACATTGCCTTTGCTATCGATAGAGGAAATTAGTTTTCCTTCAATGTTATATGCACAATCACTAGTAACAACTTTGCCATTCCAATCCTTAAATTCAATATTGATTGGCAACTTATCTTCAAAAGCTAAATAGGTTATTTTGCCATCGTTATTTTTGATTTTCCATAATCTATCTTCACTATCGTATTCATATAAGGAGCCTTCTTCAATCGTAATAATAGAAATATCGCCAATATAAGAATTTAGTTCAGTTTGCGATTGCACATTCACTTCAACCGAAGCAGTTAAGTTTGAGACTTCTCCTTTTAAGAAGAAAGGTAAAACAATTATTTCATTATCTTTATTAATATAGGATTGTTTAAAGCTATATGTTTCTCCATTTTTTAAATACGATATAGATAATATTATTGTTTTTAAATCTTCTTCGCTATTTGCCAAATCATTTAAATTAACTTTTAAACAATAGGCATCCACTTTGGAAGGATAACTTTGTGTAGCACTATTTGATAATGAGTATTTGCTACCACTAAAACTAAAATCGCTCTTAGCAAATACGACTGTTGGATTCCTTTTCACTTTAACTATAGAAATCGGTTTTTCTTTATAATAGTTAGCGTAGGTAATATATTTTCCATCTTCCTGCTTTTTAATTTCTCCACAAAAATCGAAATCTATTGTCGTTATTTCATTTATTATCCTATCTGTTACTGTTGTGGTGTTGAAATTATTTGAGTATTCATATTTATCGTTTTGCACAAGCGTTCTATCTACAAAAGGTTGAAATATTTTAGTTTCATTAATAGTGCCTGGCTCGACGTATTTCTTAACTTTGAGAGTATTGGTAGTCTGAGTGTCTATAATAATTTCATCATTAATATCTGAATAGACTTGAAGACCATTAAAATAAGTGAGTGTCGTTTTTCTTCCGTTGCTATTAATTTCGATAAGGTTATCGTAGAAATAATCAAATCTAACGGCATCACCATTAGTTTTTTTCATCATTTCTAACTTATTGTTTTTATATTTAAACAATATTTGTTCTTCATTGGATTCTATTAATTCAACATTAGAATCTTTATTATAGATAATCTCAATTTTATTTTCGTGATTATCCATTACGCCAATCATTCTTCCGTAACCATCAAAAAGAATGATATTGCCATCTGGATCAATAATATAGTCGTTAGCCGATTCTTTTTGTTCTTTTAGTTTGGTGTAAAAACTCCTTGTAACAAAATATTCGTTTCTTTCGATACTAGTCAATTGCTCATAAGCAGAAATGAGTTCGTTTTCAAGCTGCATGAAATCGCTATAAAGCTCATAGTGTTCAGCTAACTCTTTGTCTATCTCAGCAGCCTCCGTGATTTTTGCCTGATAGTTTGATTGCCCGATATAACATGCGGGGTTAATAGGGTTTTTAGCATCAAAATCAATATTAGCCATTGAATTCAACAATGATTGTTCTTTAGTTTTTTTATTTGAAATGATCTTATAAATTTCAGACAAATTATATTTAGCCTGATTCATTTCATATTCTAGATTTTCTAATTCACTAGATGTGTAAAGTCCTTCGTCAAAATTTTCATACACCGCTACTTTTTGTAATGTTGCTTGCTTTGAATTTTGTTTATTTGCACCATAATAAATTGTGACTTTGCCACTAATAAAATCAACTGTAGTTCTTTCGCTAGATAAATAAACGCGTTTTTCTTCGTTTCCTACTTTAGTTACAAAACCACGATTTTTAAATTCAACATTGGAATTATTTACATAATAAGTGACACCATTTTCATAATAAACAAACTGTAAATAGTTATTTTGGCCTTTAATAACTGGCTTTTTAAAACCGTTATAGTTTAAATAGTACTTATAACATTTTTGCTTCGCGTCGTAGTTAGTGGCGCTACCGAGCGATATATATTGATACCCTTCACCATTAACAATTTCATATTCGACTGGTTCACCATTTCTAGTTGCTAATTCATTATTTTCTGAAAGCGTAACATCTTCAATACTTATGTATGTTTTTATGTTGTTAGATTTATAAAACCATCTTTCAACAAAAACATGATTGATACCATTTTCATCAACATAAGTTATAGCTTTATTACCATTATTTAAGGTTTCTTTTATTAAACGTTGATTAATAGATAACCCCCAGTTTTGGCCATATCCACTATTGGAGTTACTTTTTGAGTCAAAAATATGATCGACATTTAAAGTTAAAGGACCGCTGCTAATTGATAAATCATGTATTTGATGTTTATATCGGCCTGTTTGGATATTAACGGATGTGACACCAGAAACACCTAAATCATAGTTCACGTATTGCTTACTTTCTTGTTTCGGTTCAACGATGAGCTTTGCTACTTCTTTGCCAGAAGAATCCCTTACTTGGAGACTTGCTTTGAAAACACCTTGCTTAAATGTTTTGCTTTGATAATATTCACTGCCTGAACGGCCTAAAACACTATCAGCAGCTATTCTTAAGAGAATTGTTCCATGTTCACCAGATTTAAAGCTTTCACTAACATCGAGTCTTAAGACATTATTATTAAATAGTTGGGATGGCTTATATATGCCAGTAACGTTCCCGTTAACAAAAACAATAACTCTATCGTCTTCATCCATGATGTTATAATTCACGGGCATTTCAAAGTAGAAATTCTTATCAGATGCAATGATATTACTAGGAAGATATGACCAATCAATATCTATTTGAAAAGAATAGAATTTAAAATCATCACCTTGATTTTTATAACCTATGAAAACTTCATCCTGTTCAACAAGGTGACTTTCTAAACCGTTTTGAAAAGCATGAAACATAGTAACATTAGTTTCAAATTCAAATGTTGGATCGATGATAACTGGTAGTTCTCTTTCTGTTGAATTTATCCAATCTGCATCGGCAATTAGCTTAATCCTTAGTATTCCATTTTCAGCACCATCAATTTCATAAGAGCACTTATTAGATTCTTGCCCTTTACTATCATACATATATGGAGGCAGCATCCTATATATGACAGCGTTGTTTTTCTTTAATTCTAGGCATCTTGTTGCTTCGTTGTAAAATGGCTCTAGGTCACCAATTGTTGTGTCAAAATTAAAAGAGTAGAAACTGTTTCTTTGATTAATTATAAAACTCTCTTTTAACCGCTTTTCTTCCAACTCATACTTTAAATCGATACCCTCTTCAACATTTTTATAAAGAGCGATTTTATTATCGCTACTTATTTGGGGTTCAATATTTATATTTTTGCTATTAATATATTTTAAATTAATT
>JAKSVG010000028.1 GCA_024408105.1 Bacilli bacterium
TTAAGCTTCTAGAAGAAGTTGTTGAAATCATGCATAGAGAAGGTTTCAAAATTAATAATATCGATATCCAAATAGCAACTGCTCACCCTTATTTAAGAGAGTATGTTGTTCCTATGAGAGAAAAAATAGCTGAAATATTAGATACAAGACCTATAAACGTTTCTATTAAAGCAATGACATTTAACAAAATCGGTCCAATTGGAGAAGGAAAAGCATGCAAAGCCCAAGCTTGTGTCATGCTAAAACATAAATAATTACTTGCCTATTTATATGTTTATAAATATAATAACCGCGTTATGAATATAGAAACTTCGTTAAAAGAAAGATTGATTAAGTGCTTATTAGCCTTTGGGCTAAATGTTTCAGCAAACGAAATTGTGATAGAAAATTCAAAAAATCCTGAACACGGTGATTATGCAACGAATGTTGCATTAAAGTACGCTTCAAGAGTAGGAAAAAATCCTCGTCAACTTGCCGAAGAAATTATTAAATCGTTTGATTATGATGGCATTGACAAAATTGAAATAGCTGGACCAGGATTTATAAATTTCTTTCTTAAGAAAGACACAATAAATTCAATTGTTGAACGTGTTTTAACTGAAGATGAAAATTATGGTAGGGGAGAAAATAAAGGCATTAAGGTTAATGTTGAATTTGTATCTGCAAACCCTACTGGAGATTTACATTTAGGCCATGCAAGAATCGCAGCTGTTGGCGATAGTATTTGTCGTATTTATGATTTCGCTGGTTATGATGTGACAAGAGAATACTATGTGAATAATGCTGGCAATCAAATTAATACATTAGGTTTATCTTTAGATATTCGCTATCGACAACTAAATGGTGAAAATGTTTCTTTACCGGAAGATGGTTATCACGCTCAAGATATTGTTGATATTGCAAAAGAATTTAATAAACAATACGGCACGAAATATTTAGAAAAAACCAAAGAGAATTTTGATTTCATTACACAATTTGGAATGGAAGCTGAACTCAACAAAATTTGGAAAGATTTAGAAGAATATCGTGTCAAATTTGATATTGTTACACTTGAGACTGATGTGAGAAAAAATAATCATGTTCAAGATGTTCTTGAAAATAAATTTTCGAAATATTCATATACTAGTGACGGAGCAGTATTTTTAAGAACAACAGATTTTCTTGATGATAAAGATAGATGTGTTGTTAAATCTGATGGCAGTTACACTTATATGATGCCTGATATTGCTTATCATCTAATCAAACTATCAAGAGGCTATGATTTGCTAATCGATGTACTAGGCGCAGATCATCATGGCTATATTAATAGAATGAAATCAGCTTTGATGATGCAAGGATATTCCAAAGACACTTTAGAAATCGAACTTATTCAAATTGTTCGTCTAATTAAAGATGGCGAAGAAGTTAGAATGAGTAAAAGAACTGGTGCCGGAGTTTCGCTAAGAGAACTATGCGAAGAAGTTGGTGTTGATGCGGCAAGATATTTCTTTGTATCTAGAGCTGCAAGTGCACATCTTGATTTTAATCTAAATTTAGCACTTGAACATAGTTCATCAAATCCAGTTTATTATGCTCAATATGCTCATGCTAGACTCTTTAAGGTTCTTGATGGAGCAAAAGATATCGAAATTAATATAAAAGCCCCATTATTAAAAGAAAAACAGGAAATCGACTTGCTTAAGTGCATTAATGATTTCCCACGTTTAGTGCAAACAGCTGCAACAAAACGTGCGCCTTATTTAGTTGCAACCTACATTCAGGAATTAGCAGGTTTTATTCATGCATTTTATACTGAATGTCGCGTTATAGACCGTGACAATTTAGATGTTACTAGTTCTAGACTTGCCTTAGCAAAAGCAGGAATGATTGTTATGAGAAACGCTCTTAATATCATTGGAGTGAGCGCTCCAAAAAATATGTAATAGAAGGATTGACTTATGGAACAAAAATCACTTATTAATCATGCATTTGATGTATTAAACGAATCGCAAAAACCAATTTCATTTAAGGAACTATTTTTAAATGCTTCTAAAAGAGCAGAATTAGTTCTAACCGAAGCTGCAATGAAAGACAAAATGGCTTCATTATATAGCCAGTTAACAGTAGATGGCAGATTCGTAATGGTTGGAAATGGTATGTGGGATTTAATTAACCGCTATAAATTCGATGAAGTTCATCCAAAGATTGATGAAGAACTTGAGGATGAAAGTGAATATGAAGATGATGCCGAGGAAAAGGAATTCATCAAGAAAGAACTTGGCTATGATGAAGCAGATGATGAAGAATCTGACTCAGATGATGATTTAGATTTTGATAAGCCAAAAAATGATAATGAGGATGAATTTTAATGGATAAATCTGCAAAGGATATTTTTAAATTAATTAAAAAATATGATATCATCACAATTCACGGACACGTCAATCCTGACTGTGATTGTTATGGTTCATCTTTAGGTTTACGTGAAATTTTACGTACTAATTTTAAAAATAAGCAAATTTATTCTCTTGGCTATGGGCAAGACAATCTTCATTCTATTTTAGGTGATTATGATGTTGTTGATGATGAAATAGTTAAGCAATCTCTTGCTATTATTGTAGACTGTTCAGAAACTCCTAGAATAATGGATCAAAGAATATCTACTGCAAAGCAGATTGTTAAAATTGATCACCATATTGAATCAACACCTTTTGTTGGCTATAAATGGGTTGATGTTGAATCAATTGCTTGTGCTCAAATGATTGTTGAGTTTGCTCAAAAATTTCATTTAAAAATTAATCAAAGAGCTGCAAATCTCTTGTATTTAGGTATTTGTACAGACTCTGGTAGGTTTAGATACGCTCCAACAAATGCAAAAACACATCGTATTGTTGCGGATTTATATGATATTGGCATTAATCCTAAATCACTCTTTAGTGTTTTATATTTAAGCGATGCAAATTATGTTAAATACCAATCTCTTCTTGTAAGCAGATTTAAAATGACAAAAAATCATGTTATCTATTGCTTTGCTGATGTTCCTGACTATGAACAATTTGGCTTAAAATATGAGCAAGTTAGCAAAAATGTTAATGTTATCGGTAACATTATTGGTTGCCCTGTTTGGGTATTATTCACTAGAAGCCCAGAGGGAGTCATTAGAGTTGAATTTAGAAGCACTGGATTAAATGTTCAACAAGTCGCCGTTAAATATGGCGGTGGTGGACATCAATGTGCTGCAGGAGCTAGATTAGATAATCAAAAAGACTTCTCTCTTGCAATGGAAGTTGTAAATGATCTTGATAAGTTGGTTGAAGAAAGTTTGAACAATGCTTAATAAAGAATTGGATACAGCTCTCAAAGCAGCTATAGAAGCATCAAAAGTTATTATGGAAGTTTATACTTCCAATGACTTAGATGTTGAAATTAAAGAAGATAATTCGCCTGTCACAAAAGCTGATAAGGCTGCAGATAAATTAATAAGGGAAATATTAAATAAGGAATTTCCAAATTATGGAATGCTTACTGAAGAATCAGTTGATGATTTTTCACGTTTAAACAAAGATTATGTTTGGATTGTTGATCCTATTGATGGAACGAAAGAATATGTGGCTCATAGTGGAGAATTTACAATCAATATTGCTCTAGCATATAAACATGTTGGCGTTCTGGGAGTCATAATGATACCAGTCACAGGCGAGATTTATTATGCACTTAGTAACGAAGGTGCATTTTATAAAAAAGACGCCTCATCCAAACCAATAAAAATTCATTGTAATGATAAGACAAATGATTTAACCACTCTAGTTTCTAGGTTTCACAGTAATGAAGTTGAGCAAAACATGATTAAAAAACATAGTGATGTTATCAAACATCAAAAGATTGTTGGCGCAACAATTAAAGGTTGCTATATCGCTCATGGTTATGCAGAAATGTCCTATCGATTTTCATCAAATACTAAGGAATGGGACACATGTGCTATGCAAGTGATTGTTGAACAAGCAGGTGGATACATTCTTAAATTTGATGGCACACCTATTAGATATAACCGAGAAGACGTTTATAATAAAGATGGTTATGTAATTGTTAACAGAAAAGAAAACTTTCTTTTATAATATAATTAGGAGATTTTAGTATGAAAAAGAAAATTATTTGTTCGTTGATTCTAATCCCAATGCTTGCTTCTTGCGGAGGAAATAATGGAGAATTAGTAATCAAAGTTGTTGAACCAGATTACACCCCAACACTTCCTGAATTTAAGAAAAAAGATGCAGGAACATTACTCGAAGATGAAAACTATGCATATTTTGATTTCTATGAAATCAGTGACTTCCACGGTGCAGTTTCATATGACAAAGATGAAAAACGTCTTGGCTTGGAAAGATTATCATCATATTTTGATAAAAAGCGCGAATTAAATCCAGGAGGAACATTCCTTCTTTCTAGCGGTGATATGTGGCAAGGAAGTGCAGATTCTAATATTACTCGCGGTAACTTGGTTACTTATTCAATGGATGTTATGAATTTTGCTGCTATGACACTTGGAAACCATGAATTTGACTGGACAGTTGAATGGATTAAAAACAATAAGCAAAGAGCAACATTTCCTTTGCTTGCTGCAAACTTGATTGATAAAGCAACAAATAAAGTTGCTGATTTTGTTCAACCCTCAACTGTTATCACTCGTGGAGATTATAAAATTGGTGTTATTGGCACAATTGGAGATAATATTAAAAGCTCAATTATCGCTTCAGCAGTAGAAAATTATGATTTCGCTAATGAAGTTGAAACAGTTGTTGCTGAAGCCGCAAAACTTAGAGGCGAAGAATATAAATGCGATATCGTTGTTTGGACAAGCCATAACGATGTTGAACATCTTAAGAATGTAACTGGTTCTACTGATTTGGGCGTTGATTTAATTTTTGGTGGTCACTCACATGAAACTATTGTTTCAGACATTAATGGAATACCTGCTCTTGAATCAAAAGATTACGGCCGTTCCATTCCTCATTGCCAATTAAAATTAAATAAATCTACTAAAGAAGTTAGTCCAGTAGAAGGTTTTGGCTGTGATGAAAACCCGACAGCTGTTGAATATGAGGCCGATGCAGATATAACCGGAATCTTAAATCAATATAACGAAAAATATATCACTCCAGTTAAAGAGCAAAAGCTTGGAAGCGCTAATGGTGATTTAAAGATTGAAAACCTAGCAAACTATGCAGTTGAAACTATGTTTAATAGAATTAAGACAGCATATCCAGATTTAGTATGTAGAGCTGCTTTCACCAATATTAATGGTGGTGTTCGTAATGATATTAAATCAGGCGAAATCAAATATGGAAATGTTTATGAATCATTCCCATTTGATAATGAATTAGTCATTATGGAAACAACTGGCAGAAAACTTCAAAACTATGCTGCTGGTAACGTTTCAAACGCTGCACTCTATCAAGATATTTATAAATATGGCGCACTTAATTCAACTGATAAATATTTATTTATCACAACAGATTATTTAGCAACAAATACTCAATTTTTTGCTAATGCAGGAGAAGTTAAGGTTTATACAAAATTAATTCTCCGCGATATTATTGCAGAGGCAATTAAAAAAGCTGGTTCAGTAAAAGCAGATGATTATAAAACAACTGCGAAAGTTGAATTCCAAAAAATTAAATAACAAATAGGTGGCTTAGCCACCTTTTAAATATGAGAAAGTATTCTTTATATCTATTTGATTTTGATGGAACGTTGTTAGACACATCTCTTGGTCTTAACTATGTCTTTAAGGAATCTTTTAAAGTTGCTGGAGTAACAATAAAAGATGAAGATATTTTGTATTTGTCTCGTGTTCCTTTAAGCCAAAGTTTTATTGAATTTCATGCGGATGAAAGTAAAATTAATGAATTTATAAATCGTATTGAAGAATCGTTAGATGAATATGAATCTATTTCAACTACGCGTAAATATAATGAAACAGATGAATTTATTGATTATATAAAAAAGAATAATATTCTTACCGGTATTGTTACATCAAATAACACAAATCATGTTGATAAAGTTTTTGATTATATGAAAATTGATAAAAATTTGTTTAAAGTAAAAATTGGATCAAATAAATGTAAATTAATTAAACCTGATCCAACGCCTATCCTTATGGCGTTAGAGGAAATTGGCTATATAAATAGGAAAAACGAAGTGATTTATGTTGGCGATAG
>JAKSVG010000029.1 GCA_024408105.1 Bacilli bacterium
GTTGCAAAAGAACAGGTTGTTGCTTCGATGAGTATTATTGCTGGCGGAGAAAATATTTTTGGTGCAGGAAGTCCTTTTGCTTTCATGAGTGGTCCTACAGCTTATGCATTTTTGACATTTAATCTTTATAGTGCTCCTTGTATGGCAGCTATTGGAACGCTTGCAAAAGAAGTTAAAAATAGAAAAGTGGTTATACTTTCATTAATTTTCTATATTTTCCTTGCATGGGTTATTTCAACCTTAATTGGTCTTATTGGTAGAGGAATAATGCTATGAGTTTAATTGATGTTGTCATTTTAATTATTACTTTAGTAATTGTGGGATTAATTATTTATTTTTCATTTATTAAACCACACATTAGTGGGGTGCCTAGACAATGTAGTTCTTGCCCTGTTAATAAAAAAGGTAAAAGACTAGTTAAGGACTACAAGAAAAGCAAAAATCAAAGCAAATAACAAAAATAAGTCAATAGACTTCCTCTTTAAGAATGGTAAATTATCAATATTCAACTGAAAAACGAATAAAACAAGCAAGGTGAAAACACCTATAAAGAATCTGCAGAACAATTAACTTATCACAATACGAATGTTGAGAATATAAAGAGCATTGTAGCTGAAGTCCAGCAAGTCTATACTTGGATGAGCATTTCTTATTAAATTAATAATTTCACGATTACTTTAAAAGAGTATATAACTTGAAAAACAAATTTTCACGATTTTTCATTGTTGCCTTATTGACATGATTATTTTGAAAAATTATAATATAGGCAAGTTAGTTGCAAAAGGAGGCTGTCAAAAGAATGGAAATTAAGGAAAGAATTAAAATGCTTATGACTGAAAAACATCTAACCCAAAAAGAGCTTGCTTCATCCGCTGGTATTACTGAGGCATCAATGTCCAAGTATCTTAGTGGTGAGCGTACACCTCGAATTGATGTTGTTGTAAATTTAGCAAATGCATTAGGAGTTTCAACAGATGAATTAATTGGTAATGAAGTTGAAAACGAAAAAATGGATTTTGTTAGAATGAAAACAATATTAGCTAGAGGCCTTGATAATTTATCGAAAGAAGATAAAAACGAATTAATTAAATTCCTATTAGAAAATTAAGAAAGGAGGGAATATGAAGCTAGCATCTCAAAGATATGAACAAATTAAAGAAGCAATAGCAGAATTTCTTGAAGATTATGATGTTAAGAAAATACCTGTTGATGTTTTTGAGTTGGCTAGAAAAATGCATATAAAAATAGTATTTGCGTCTGAAATACTGGAAAGACATCCAAAAAAAGTCGATGAATATCTATTATTCTCATTCCCTAATTCTTATTTGTATTATGATCCTGAAACACAGAAATTCATTATTTTTGTTGATGATGTCGGAACCAGACGAAAAAGGCAAAGATTTTCTTTGGCTCATGAACTAGTTCATATTATTCTAGGTCACACAGAAAAAATGAAGAAAATGAAGCCGAGGCTAATTTTGGAGCAACTTATTTATTGGCACCAACATCTCTTGCATTAATGCATTTAGATAATGATTTATTACTTGATGAACTTATTGTTGGAAAGATATTTGATGTTTCTGAACCTGAAGCTCAAATTATTGTTCGATACAATTCAAATAGAGTTTGCTATTGTGATTTAAACGAGAAGCATTATGAAAAAACGATAAATAATTTGTTTAAAGATTCGCTTAATCAGAAGATTAGCAAATTTCATTAAAGGAGGATAATATTATGCGTTAATAGTAATAAGTTTTGCAGAAAGGAAAGGGGGCAATTATGCCACAAATCATTAAAGCTAAAGAAAATCGCAACCACTGCGAATGGTCGCGATTAGAGATATGCTGAAGCACATCTAGGTAGATTCATATTAGCATATCTTACAATTTTAAGCACGAAAAACGTGCGAAAGGATATACTAAATATGATTTTAAAAGATAAAAATCGTCTTCGCAAAAGCGATGGTGACGTCTTCTTAGCGCAGAAGTTAAAAAACGCAAATTTCAATACTGGTTTCTACCAAGTTCCAGAAATTGATGATGTTGAACTTGATAAACCGGAAGATTTAGTTCTTTGGTCTATTAGGCATAGATGTAAGAACAAATCTAAATGCGGACTTGTTTTCTATGAATTTGATTCCAAGTTCGATGGTAGGGATGGTATTTATAACATCCTTAAATATGGAACTGAAGAAAGAGTCAATCAGCTAATTGCGGAATTAAAAGAATTTGCCTTTGTTGTTTGCCCCGATTATTCAGTCTATGGGAATTTCCCTAATTATAAACAAATAGATGCCTTGTCTAGGAGCAGAGAAGTTGGTTATATTCTTTCTACTTATGGCATTAAAGTAGTTGTTAATTATAGAGCTACATTTGAGTGGACATATGAATTAGCACTTACAGGTATTTGTTATAATGGTATTGTCGCAATAGGAACATTAGGTTGCCTTAGAGACAATGAATCTAGAACATTATTAAAGGATAGTGTTCACAAATTAGTTGAATATATTAGACCTCGTGTAATCATTGTTTATGGTTATGCACCGGAAGATATATTCAAGTGCGCTACTGATAGTGGCTGTGAAATTTGGCAGTTTGATTCTTTAATATCAAAAGCCTTTAATGGAGGCAAATGATATGGGAATGAAATCAAAATCAGGACATTTTCCAAGTGGGAATGGTGCTGGCGGTGCTTCAAAAAGAACCGGTTCAGAAAAAGGCGTTTCGCCTAAAGTAGGTAGTGATGTTAAACGAATGTCACAAAAAGGTCAGGAATTATACAATAAAGCTGAAGATCCTGGATTAAAAAACCAAATCAAAGAATTATATAGACCTGGGGCTGTAGTAGGTGATGGCGGCACGGCTGACGCTTTAAGAGAAGAGAATAAAACCGGTAAGAAAGTTGGTGGAAAGTCTCACGCTATAAAAGCTCGTGAACGATTAAGAGCTTTGCAAAAAATCTCTTTAAAGAGAGGCTTGTCTGAAAGCGATAAATCTATAGCAAATGATTTAATTAATGATTTAAAAGATGCATTGAAAGGAAGTAAAAAATGATGACGCAAAAAGAATTAAACAAACAATTATTAAGTATGATTCCAAACTTACAGAAAAAGTTTGATGAAACATGCAATGAATTGGACGGTATTGAAACAGGTTCAACTATAGTTGTTGAGGATGTATTTATGCCTTTCTTTATTGATGCTGTAGTTTTTGATAAGAAAGATTTATTAGTGCAAGCACAATCGTTCATTGAATGGTTGAGTGACTATTACGATGATGAATATGCAGGTGACGTATTAGTAATATCTATTTATGAATCAATTCATTATTCGTCAAAATGTGAAAAATTAATTAATTCATTAGGGCCTAAAGCAAAAAAACAATATGATTCACTAGAATGGTAAATCTTAACAAAATTGGGACTACTTAAATTTTTATTTAAGAGGAAAGCAAAATGAAAATTTTACAAGAAAAATTAACGCCTTTCATTGGTATAGGAAAGATTAAATTGATGTCATTATTGGATGATGTTAAAAAAATCCTAAAAGACAACAATGTTAATTTTACAATTGAATATCAATCTAATAAGGGTTGCAATCCTGAAGTCCCGTGGATAATGCTTCATATCGAAAACTCTATTACATTAAGCTTTGCAAAAAATAAGCTTTGGGAAATTTACTGTGAAGGGGATTTTTCTGGAGAATTACCAAATGGTATTAAGATTGGCATGCCATTAGATGAAGCACTTAAAATCGATCCATCATTGAAATTTGATGACTGGAACGAAGAATTTGAATCGAGCGAAGGTTATTGGGTTGAGGACAACTTAGATGATAACACAGTCATGTCTATAACGATTTTTATTAAAGAAGTTCTAGATGATGATACTTTCTTTCGCTACGAATGGTAATTATTCATGGAGTCACTAATGTGGCTCCTTTTTTATGATTGAACTTTATTAAGACTTATTAAATGACTTTTTCGCGTTCATTAACTGTTGGAGGTGATAGTAATGAACACCAAAGAAGAAATTATCAAATTAAGAAATCAATCAAAAAGTTATAAGGAAATCGCCAATATTCTAAATGTACCAGTTGGAACTGTTAAATCAG
>JAKSVG010000003.1 GCA_024408105.1 Bacilli bacterium
TATGAAAATCAACAATAACATCCGCCTTGATGGTAATGAAATCCAAATTCCTAAAGTAGGCAGAGTTAAAATTGTAGTATCTCGTTTTATGCCTGAATCATTCTCTTTTACCACAGTCACCATCTCTAGAGTTGCAAACAGGTACTTTGTGACATTGACTGGCGAAGAAGATAATCCAAATGCCGAATTATTTGACATGTTAGAAAAACTGGATGTAAATAATTCAATCGGATTAGATTTTTCTTTGTCGCATCTTTACGTTGATAGCGATGGCAATCATGCTGATATGCCAAAGTATCTCCAAACCAGTTTAGAGAAGTTGGCAAAACTAACTAGAAGAGCATCAAAATGTCAAAAGGGTAGCAAGAACTCCATCAAATCTTGGCAAAAAGTCAAAAAACTTCAACTCCATATTTCTAATTCAAGAAAAGATTTTTTGCATAAAGAATCTAGAAAACTTGCAAACAAATACGATTATGTTTTTGTAGAAAACCTAGATTTGAAATCAATGCAATCAAAAGATATAAAAATGAAGTTAGGAAGAAATGTTTCTGATCGAGCGTTTGGAACTTTTGTTAGTTTCCTAGATTACAAATTAAGATGGTTAGGTAAAGAATTAATAAAAGTAGATAAATATTTCCCATCTAGTAAAACATGTAGCGATTGTGGTTACATCAATAAAGAATTAAAATTAGATGATAGAGATTGGGTTTGTCCTATCTGTGGTAAAAAACACGATAGAGACAAAAATGCTGCAATCAATATCAAAAAAGAAGGAATTAGATTAGTACTTCAAAAACAATAGTGGTAGTCCACCAAACCGTAGGAACTACGGGGTTAGCCTATAGATACTGAAATCCGTTAGGATTCTTGAGTAGGAATCCCCCATCTTCAAAACATGTTAATGTTTAAGTGGCGGGAGGTTCAAAAAGGAGAGGGCTATGTCAGAAAAATTGGTCGCAATGATTCTAGCTGGCGGCAAAGGCACACGCCTTGAAGCATTAACTAAAAAAATTGCTAAACCTGCAGTTAGTTTTGGCGCTAAATATCGCATTATCGATTTTCCATTGTCGAATTGTGCAAATTCAGGCATTAATACTGTTGGCGTTCTTATGCAGTATGAGTCTGTTGGTTTAGAACAATACATTGGTAATGGTGGAAAATGGGGTTTGAATGGTGTTCGTTCATTAACAACGACATTAACACCAAGGCAAACTGAAGAAGGACTCAGCTGGTTTAAAGGAACTGCTGATGCAATTTATTGCAATATTGATTTTCTTGACCAGTGCGATTCTGAAAATGTTTTAATTCTCTCTGGCGATCATATTTATTCAACAACATTCGATGAAATGCTTAGACAGCACGAAGAAAGCAATGCTGATTGTACAATTGCTGTTTATCAAGTTCCTATTGAAGAAGCAAGTAGGTTTGGAATCCTTGTTACGGACAAAAAGAACCAAATTGTTGAATTTCAAGAAAAGCCTGCTCATCCAATCTCGAACCTAGCTAGTATGGGTATTTATATTTTTAAATATAAAACACTACGTAGGTATTTATTAGATGATGCAAAAAACGAAAAATCTTCGCACGACTTTGGAAAAGACATTATTCCGACGATGTTAAAAGATGGACGAAAGATGATGGCTTATGTTTATGATGGCTATTGGAAAGATGTTGGAACAATTGCTTCCTTGCATCAAGCCAATATGGATCTTCTTCATGAAGGAACAACATTAGACGATATTACACATGGAAATCGAATTTATAGTGAAGATACTAACTCACACCCTCAATATATAGGTGCGCATGCAAGTGTTAAGCACTCATTAATTAATCAGGGTGCCATTATTCTAGGTGATGTTAGCGAATCAGTGATATCTAACGAAGTTGTTGTTTACGAAAATGCTAAAGTTATCAATTCTGTTTTGATGACTGGAGTAAAAATTCGAAAAGGCGCAATAGTTAGAAATGCTGTTTTAGCGCCTGGTTCTGTTGTTGGAGAAAATGAAGAAGTAAGCGCTCCTGATGGAGAAGTGATTTTATATTCGAAAAAGGTGGTGAAGAGTCATGAGTAGTAAAGTGGTTGGAATCTTAAATTTGTACGATTCGCCAAATCTTGGTCCTTTAACCGAAACTAGAACGCTTGGTTCAACCTCATTCTTAGGAAGATTTGCGTTGATGGATTTTTCATTGTCATGTTTTACAAATTCAGGTTTTAATAACATTAATATTTTAGTTAAAGACAATTTTAGAAGTGTTTCTAAACATGCAGGATCACTAAAAACTTGGGTTAATAATACCAAATTAGGTCGTCAAAACATCTTAATAAATGAAAAGGGCATTCGTAATCCAAAAGATAATACCGATTTGGAATGCCTATTGCAAAATGACTGGGTGCTATATGAAGCCAAGGCTGAAGTTGTAGTTATAATGCCTGCTCATATCATTACTCAAATGGACTTGCGACCAGTTATTGAAAAACATTTAGAAAAAGATACTGATGTAACTATTGTTTATTCGCATATTCATAATGCGGATGAGACTTTCTCAACCTCAAATATTTTGAAAATCGCAGACAATAAAGTCGTTTCTTTTAGAAAAAACAACCAAAAAGCAAAAGAAGCGAATGTTTCTTTAGAAACATATGTAATTGGAATAAATACATTGCAAAGGATTCTTCATAATGCAGATTTGCTAAAACTCAAATCATTAAAAAAGGTTATTGAGGCTTTGGTGAAAAATAAATCTGCTCGTATTGAGGGATATGAATATTCTGGATATTGTAGATGTGTGGATACATTCGAACATTTTGTTGAATATTCATTTGAGCTTCTTGATAACAATGTTTCTAAGCAGCTTTATGGTCAGACCAATGATAAATTCTGGCCTATTTACACTCTTACTCATAACACGCAGCCTACATTATATGGAGAGCATGCAAAAGTTAAAAATTCATTTGTCGCAAATGGATCAAAAGTTGATGGAACAGTTGAAAATTCAATAATTTCTCGTGACGTGGTTATTGCTAAAGGAGCTGTAATTAAAAATTCAATAATTTTTACTGGTACATATGTAGATGCCGGTGCGAAAATTAATAACTGTGTTATTGATAAATATTGTCATATTGCATCAAAAGCAGTAATTGAGGGAAGAAAAACAAGTTTGGTTTATATTGAGCAAGGAAAGTTGGTTAAATGAGAATCGCAATGATAACCTCAGAAGCTAATCCATTATGCAAAAGTGGTGGTTTAGCAGATGTAACATATTCATTATCAAGAGAACTTAACTCTAGTAAAGAAGAAGCAATCATTATTCTTCCGTATTACAAAAAAATTAAAGAAAAAGTTCTTAATGTCTCTTTTTTAGGCTACACATATGTTGATATGTCGTGGAGAAGGCAATACATAGGAATATTTAAAACGACAATTGATGGAATAAATTATTATCTTTTAGATAATGAATATTATTTTTATCGCGATGAAATGTATGGCTATAATGATGACCAAGAGCGTTTTGCTTATTTCTCTTTAGCATCTTTAGAGGCACTTAAATATATCGATTTTAAACCAGATATTATTCATGTCCATGACTGGCAAGGTGGTATGATTCCCTGCTTATTAAAAGAGAAATACAATAAAGATCCTTTTTATCAAGGAATTCATACTGTATTAACTATCCATAACCCAGCTTTTAAAGGATATATGGATAAATATTATTTGAATAATTTTTATGGTTTAAGTGATGAATTATTTGATAAAGGGTTGGTCAGATTTGAAGGACAAGTTAGTACATTAAAAAGCGCAATTGTTTATGCTGATATGATATCTACCGTCTCTCCAACTCATCGAAACGAATTGTTAACTTCTGAATTCTCGCATGGATTAAATGGCGCACTATCGTTAAGAAAAGATGATTTTGTTGGCATTATCAATGGTTTAGATGTCGTTGAATTTAATCCCAGTAGTGATTCAAAAATAATAAAAACATATAACTCAAGGACATTTTTAAGTGGCAAAAATGAAAATAAAAATGATTTACTTTCTGCGTTTAATTTGCCACATAATGATGGCCCATTATTTGGTCTTGTAAGTCGACTTACTTGGCAAAAAGGAATTGATCTTGTTGTGTCAAATATATCCTATCTTGTTTCACAAGGCGCGTCAGTTGTTATTCTTGGAAACGGAGAAAAAGACCTAGAGCAAAAATTTCAAATGCTTAGGGATAAGTATCCTGATAGGGTTGGAATCTATATTGGCTATAATGATTCGTTAGCTCATAAGGTGTATGCGGGAAGCGATTTCTTCTTAATGCCTTCGTTATTTGAGCCGTGCGGAATTGGCCAAATTATTGCGCAACGTTACGGTACGCTTCCTCTTGTTAGAGAAACCGGTGGGCTTGTTGACACTGTTAATGGATATAATGGCAATAATATCGAAACTGCAACAGGGTTTAGCTTTAGGGATTATGATGGCATTGCACTTGGCTATTC
This sequence comes from Bacilli bacterium, assembly GCA_024408105.1. Classification (GTDB taxonomy): domain Bacteria; phylum Bacillota_I; class Bacilli_A; order RFN20; family CAG-826; genus Fiminaster. The sequence continues at coordinate 4,490 of JAKSVG010000003.1, forward strand.
AATCAATCAAGCACTTGAGGTTTATAAGAATAAAGAAATATTTAAAACAATGATAAAAAACGCAATGATTCTTGATAGATCTTGGAAATCTTCTATGAACGAATACGTTGCTTTATATAGAAAGGCTGTTAAAAAATGAGTTACGATCATAAGAAAATTGAACAAAAATGGTTAAAGGTTTACGAAGATGAAAAACCGTTCTTTTGCGATACATATGATTTTTCAAAACCTAAATACTACGTATTAGATATGTTTCCTTACCCATCTGGACAAGGATTACATGTCGGCCATCCAGAAGGCTACACTGCAACAGACATTGTTGCACGTATGAAAAGAATGCAAGGATACAATGTTCTCCACCCAATGGGTTGGGATTCCTTTGGTCTTCCTGCTGAGCAATTTGCAATTAAAAATAATCGTCATCCTGACGAATTTACTCAAAAAAATATTGCTAATTTCAAACGTCAAATAAAATCACTTGGATTTTCTTACGATTGGAGCAAAGAAATTGCGACAAGCGATCCGAGTTATTATAAATGGACGCAATGGATTTTTACTGAACTTTATAAGAATGATTTAGCATATGTTTCAAATGTCCCTGTAAATTTTTGCCCAGAACTTGGAACAGTGCTAGCAAACGAAGAAGTTATTGATGGCAAAAGTGAACGTGGTGGATTCCCAGTTATTAAGATGCCAATGAGACAATGGGTTTTAAGCATCACAAAATATGCTGATAAACTTCTTGAAGGACTTGATGGATTGGATTGGCCAAAATCAACTCTTGCTATGCAAGAAAATTGGATTGGAAAAAGCTTAGGTGCAGAAATTACATTCAAAGTTTTTGGCACTAATAAATCATTTAATGTATTTACAACTCGTGCCGATACATTGTTTGGATGTACATATTGCTGTTTAGCGCCTGAACATCCGTTAGTCAAAGAATTAGCAAGTAAAGAGCAACTTCCTGAAGTCTTAAAATACATTGATTCCATTAAGAGCAAATCTGATATGGAAAGAACAGAACTTAACAAAGACAAAACAGGAGTATTTATTGGAGCGTACGCTATTAATCCTATCAATGGTAAAAAGGTCCCAATTTTTGCTGCTGATTATGTTTTATATGGTTATGGCAGTGGCGCAGTTATGGCTGTTCCAACACATGATCAAAGAGATTATGAGTTTGCAAAGAAACATAATTTAGAATTCATTCAAGTTCTTGAAGGAGATGTTTCAAAAGAGGCAATGGAATTAGACGCAAAACATATAAATAGTGATTTTGCAAATGGGATGAATATTGCCGACGCAAAGAAAGCGATCATTTCTAAACTCGAAACTCTTGGCGCTGGAAAAAGCAAAGTTAATTATAAATTAAGAGACTGGATATTCTCTCGTCAAAGATATTGGGGAGAACCAATTCCTGTAACTTTCTTTGATGATGGAAAGGTTGAAACGCTTGATGTTAAAGAATTACCATTAACACTTCCTCAAATGGATAAATATGCTCCTAGCGGTGATGGATCATCCCCATTAAAAAATGCAACAAATTGGGTGAATGTTGATGTTGGTGGTAGACATGGTATTAGAGAAACTAATACAATGCCTCAATGGGCTGGCTCATGCTGGTATTATATCCGTTATATTGATCCAAAGAATAATGATGCATTTGCTGATCCAAAATTAATAAAACATTGGTTGCCAGTAGATTTATATATTGGTGGTGCTGAACACGCAGTTTTGCACTTACTTTATTCTCGTTTTTGGCATAAATTCTTATTTGATAAAGGCTATGTTTTCACAAGTGAGCCTTATAAAAAGTTATTCCACCAAGGAATGATTCTTGGAGAAAATAATGAGAAGATGTCTAAATCCCGTGGCAATGTAATAAATCCTGATGATATTGTCAATAATTACGGTGCTGACTCTTTACGTTTATTTGAAATGTTTGCAGGACCATTAGAAGAAAGTTTTCCCTGGTCAACAACAGGCATTGCTGGTGCAAGACGTTTTATCGAACGTGTATATAGATTATATACTGATGAAGAATTTGTTAATAAAATGAGTGACGAAAACTCTCATGAACTTGATTTTGCATATAATGCAACAGTTAAAAAAGTTACATCTGATTTTGAAACACTTCAAATCAATACAGCTATTTCACAAATGATGATTTTTGTTAATGCATTATATAAAGCAAATAGCATCTATAAGCCATATTTAGAAGGCTTTATTAAGATGTTCTCATGTGTATGCCCGTTTGTTGGTGAAGAATTATTTGAAAAATTGACTGGAAAACATCTAGTTGATTATGAGAAATGGCCTCAATATAACGAAGCCTGTTTGGTACTAGATACGGTCAAAATGGCTGTTTCTGTAAATGGTAAACCTCGTGGAATTATTGAAGTCAAAAAAGATATCTCTGATGAGGAAGTTAAAAATCTTGCCTTAGAACTTGATGGTGTTAAGCGTCATATAGATGGAAAAGAGATTAAACGTATCATTGTTGTGAAAGGAAAAATTGTAAACATTGTCGCTATATAATATGAATAACTCTCATTTAATGGTTGATGTTGGAAATTCAACAATCAATTTTGGAATATTTGTTGATGGCAAATTAGCACAATCTTTTAATGTTAAATCTGATATTGATCATGTTGCTAAATTGTCTACAATATTAGGCGATATTATCAAAGATAAAAGCCTTAATATCCGTGATTTTGTTGGTGGTTTAATCTGCAGTGTTGTTCCTTCCTATAATAAGAATATTCATGACGCTATTTTAAAAACATTTAAAATCGATGTTCAAATTATGGATCATTCATACTTTGATGATTTAAAAATTATTGCCGATAATCGAAAAGAAGTAGGCTTTGATTTAATTGCTGATGTTGTTTTTGCAAATACTTTTTCGCATTATCCATGCTTAATTATTGATTTAGGTACAATCACAAAATATATTCTGGTTGATGAATGTGGCACTCTATCTGGCGTTTCATTTTGTCCTGGAGTTGAAGTCTCCTTTGATTCCATGAGAAATGCAACAGCTCAATTGCCGTCAATCGATAAAATAGAAAGGCCAAACAAGTTATTCGGCAACAATACCAATGAAGCATTAATTTGTGGCGTATTTCATTCCAATATTGGAGCAATTAAAGAATTTGCAAATAAAGCCGAATCAAGATATGGAAAAATTAAAAAAATTCTTACCGGAGGCTTATCTAAATATTTTGCTGATGAATTTAAAGATTTTATATTTGATGAAAATGTTACCCTTAAGGGTATTTACGAAATATACAAGAAAAATTGAGGTGCTGTTATGAACTACTATTCACTAATGAAACCATATAAGCAAGAAATGGTTGAAAAATTATGCGAGCTTTTAAAAATCCCATCTGTTTTAGATGAAAAAAGCGCTACATCAACTATGCCTTTTGGCAAAGGCGTTGATGATGCCCTTAAGTATGTTGGCAAACTTGGTGAGCAACTTGGATTTAAAGTTGATTATTGTGATGGTTATGCTACTGAACTTACAATTGGTACAGGCGATAAGTTAATTAGCATTTTTGCGCATACTGATGTTGTTCCCGCTACTGGTACATGGAAATATGGGCCATTTGAGCCAACTATTGTTAAAAACAAACTTTACGCAAGGGGAAGCAGCGATGATAAAGGACCATTTATTGCTTCATTATATGCTGTAAAAGCATTATTTGATAAAGGTCTAGTAAATAACTATCGCGTTCGTCTTGTTGTTGGTGGAGATGAAGAAAGTGGTTCTAGATGCTTAGTTCATTATTTTGAAAAACTAAAAAAAGAAAACCCTACATATGGCTTTACTCCTGATAGTGATTTTCCTCTTATTTATGGCGAGAAAGGAATTACAGACTTTGAAACAACTCTAAAAATTGATATCCCACATGTAAATTCAATAAAAGGAGGAGTTGTAACAAACGCTGTATGCGATAAAGTTATTGTGAACATGGATAAATTCGATGACTTTATTTGTTACTTAAAAGAGCAAAAAATAGATTTTGAAATAAGTGGAAATGATATAACGTTTATTGGAAAAGCTGTTCACGGTAGTACTCCTGAACTTGGTAAAAATGCAGCATTAATAGCTTTGAAATCATTAGGTGATTTCTATAAAATAGAAAAATTATCAAATATTGGAGAAAAATTATTAGACACATCAGGAAAATCATTTAACGGATATTCTCATTCAAAATTACTTGGTGACACAACTTATTGTGTTGGAATAATTAATTACGAAAATGGTAATTTGTATTTTACAGTTAATTTCAGATTTAACGAACTAGTGAATCCTGAAGAGTTTATGAAAAATCTTGATAAAGAGCTTTTAGTTACATCAAAAATGGATGGTGTATCAAAAGTTTTACTATTTGATCCAAAATGCAAAATGGTTAAAACAATGATGAAAGCTTATAGAGCCGAAACTCATGATAGAACTAAGCCATTAACTACTGGTGGTGGAACATATGCTAAACATGCTGCAAACACAGTTGCTTTTGGTGCACAATTTCCACACGCCGAATTTACAATGCATGAACCTAATGAATACATCAATTTAGATGACTTATTTATGTCTTCTGTAATTTACGCTCACGCAATTAAGCTACTAGGAGAACTAGATGAGAACTAAATATAAACAATGGGCAGTTGATTATCTTAATGAACATAAAGAAATTACCATTGAAAAAATAGATTTAAATCAGCCATTTTTTAAGAAAGACTTATGCATCGAGGTTGGCTCAGGCAAAGGAGATTTTATTTTAAATTTTTCTTCTAAAAATTTGACCAAATCTTTTATTGCTATTGAGCGAGTTGATACTGTTGCTGGAATGATGGCAAAAAAACTTATTGAAGCTGAATCAAAAAATGTATTAATTTTCCCTCATGATGCAAAATTAATTTTTGACCAAATCGGTGAAAACAAAGTAGATACAATTTTCCTAAACTTTGTTGATCCATGGCCAAAGAAAAAACACGCCAAAAGAAGATTAACATTTCATACATTTTTAGAAAGTTATTATCACATTTTAAAGCCTGGTGGTTTATTAATTTTTAAAAGTGATAATGATGGCTTGTACGATTTTACATTAGAAGAAATTCAAACCACTAAGTTTGCTATGATATCAAACGAACCGGATTATTCTTTTGATGAAAGCCAAGATGCAATGACAGAATATGAAAGGAAATTCCGTGATTTAGGACAACCAATTCATAGAATTGTTTTAAAAAAATAATGTATCATATTTATTACGATAGAAAGAATATTGGTGACATTTTAAGAATTAGTTTTGATAGTGAGCATTTACCTAATAAAACTGTTTTAAAAGATGACTTGAAAATCTCATATTTTGACGAGAAAGTTATTTCTATTGATATAAATAATTTTTCGAAAATCACGAGGATATTTTTTGAGGGTGAAATAATTGAACCATGCGATGAATTTCTCACTCTTGTTAATCACATATTAATTAATGCAGGCTTAGCGCCTTTGGAGGCAAAATAGAATGGAATTAGAAATTAAATTAAAAGAGCAAGGTAAGATTTCTAGACTAACTAACGAAACTTTTAAGTTTGATTTGCGATTAAAAGACGGATTTTTTGCTGCAAATTATTTTCTTAAAAGCAGAGAAATAGTAAATCAATTTGCTCCTAATCATATTGTTACAATGCAATGGTTTCAAAGGACTGATGATGCAATGGTTTGCGGAATTGATGAATCGATTGCTTTAATTCACACATTTGGAGTTGACCCTGCCTCTTTGAAAATTGAGGCATTAAATGATGGTGATCTAATAAATGCAAATGAACCTGTTCTAAAAGTCACTGGAAAATATGAAAATTTTGGTTTTCTTGAAAGCATGATCGATGGCATTTTAGCTCGTCGTAGTAGCGTTGCTACTAACGTTCATCGTGTAGTTAGAGAACTTAACGGAAAAGATATATTTTCAATGGCGGATAGGCAGGATGAATATAACACCCAAATTGGCGATGGCTACGCTTCATATGTTGCAGGTATTCGCAAAGTTAGCACAGATGCTCAAGGATTATGGTGGGGTGGGCACGGCGTCGGCACAATGCCTCATGCCTTGATTCAAGTTTGCGGTGGAGACATATTGAAAGCTAGTGATATCTATCACAAAACTTATCCTAACGAGCAAGTGACTGCGTTAATTGATTACAACAACGATGTAATAACCGATTCATTAAAGTTAGCAAAACATCTAGGCAAAACATTAAGAGCAGTTAGAGTAGATACATCTAAATCATTGATTGATCATTATTTTGATGACAAAGATACTAGTGGTTTTGATCCTCATGGAGTGTGCAAAGAATTAATATTTGCTTTAAGAAAAGCGTTAGATGATAACGGATTTAACTATGTTAAAATTATAGTTTCATCATCATTTACTGCTGAAAAAATCAAAGAATGGGTGAAACTAAATGTTCCAGTAGATACTTACGGAGTCGGAACAGCTTTCGTAAATAATATGACTGTTGGATTTACTGGCGATCTAGTTATGCTTGATGGTAGAAATGAAGCTAAGGAAGGACGCAAGAATATTAAAAGTGATCGCTTAAAGGAAGTTGAATTTCCTATATTGAAACAAAATTAATCATTATTTTGATTATGAAAAAGTTTTCATATAAAATGAAAATATAGTAGGAGAAAAAATTTTCATGAATAACTTGAAAGATAGAGTCACGATTTACGAGGTTGCTAAAGCAAGTGGTGTTTCACTTGCTACAGTAAGTCGCGTTATTAATAAACAAAATAATGTAACACCTGAAACAAGAGCAAAAGTTGAAGCAACAATTGCTCGCCTTGGATATAAACCTAGTGGTCTTGCACAGGCACTAGCAACAAATAAGTCAACTAATATTGGCATTGTTATTCCAAGTGCTAACTATGTTTATATATCTAACTTCCTTAATGGAATTACTGAAGTTGCTAAAGAAAAAGGCTTTACTCTTTCATTATTTTCTACTTCCCATTCACGTGATGATGCGATAAATGTTCTAGAAAAAGTTATTACAAGCCATGTTGATGGCGCAATAATTTTTGATGATGAGCTTGATGAAGAAGATGTCGCAAAACTTTCATCATATTATGTTCCAACAGTTGTTATTAATAATAAAGTAGAAGGAGAGAGAACAGGATGCGTCATTTTTGGATATGAGCACAATTTAATTCATATCCTTGAGCAATATTTTGAAAAAGATGGCAGCAAGTGCCCAATTTTCCTTCATGTTCATAATTGTGGAAGACTTCTCGCTCGCACTGAAAAGGCATTCGTAAAAGCATGTAATAATGCTTCAAAAGAATATAAAATCATGAATGTTGATGATTCATATACTAGGTCATATCAAGACTTTAAAGCTTATTTTAAGACCCATAAAAGTGGATATTTTATTGCCTATAGAGACTCTATTGCTGCTGCAATAGTGAATGCGGCAACAGATAGCGGGTTGAATATTCCTGAAGATGTAGAAGTTATTTCTCTTATCGGCACAAAATATGCTAATATTACTAGACCGACTTTGTCGTCGTTTAATATTAACTTACAAGAAGTTGGTAAACGTGCAATGTATATGTTGATTGATCTTTCGAACAATGAATTGATGCAAAAAACATATAAGTTTGAATCAACATATGTTAAAAGACAGTCAACTAAGGAGTAATTATGCCAAATATTATTGATGAATTAAAATATCGCGGACTAATTAAAGATTTTTCAAATGAAGAAGAAGTCCGCAAATTATTGGATAAACCTACAACCATTTATTGTGGTTTTGATCCTTCAGCATCTTCTATGCATTTAGGTAACTTTGTTATGATTTCAATGCTTATGCGACTTCAAAGAGCAGGTCATAGGATAATAGCTGTTGTTGGTGGTGCAACTGGAATGATTGGAGATCCGAGTGGTAAATCAAAAGAAAGAAATTTGCTCGATAAAGAATCTCTCACTAAAAATACTTTATCTATTAAAAATCAACTTGAAAGATTTATTGATTTATCAGATTCTAATAAAGGCATCATAGTTAATAACTATGATTGGATATCAAAATTGTCCGTATTAGATTACCTTAGAGATTATGGGAAATATTTCCCTGTGAACTATATGCTTTCAAAAGATATAGTTGCCTCAAGACTTCAAAGTGGCGTTTCATATACTGAATTTTCTTACATGATACTCCAATCAATTGACTTTTTAACTCTTTATAGAAATGAAGGATGTAAGATTCAAATTGGTGGTGGAGATCAATGGGGCAATCTTACAAGTGGCTTAGAATTAATTAGAAAAATTGAAGGTATAGATTCTTCTGCAGGCTGCTTTACAGTCCCATTATTGCTTGATAGTAATGGCAAAAAATTTGGTAAATCCGAGGGTGGAGCACTATATCTTGACTCAAAATTAGTGTCTCCTTATAAACTTTATCAATTTTTACTTAATAGTTCTGATGATGATGCTGCAAGATATCTTAAGATATTTTCGTTTAAATCAATTCCAGAAATCGAGGCTACGATTAAAGAACATTATGAGAATCTTGGACAACGTATTGCTCAAAAAGCATTGGCGTATGAAGTTGTTTCCATTATTCATGGAGAAGCCAAAGCAAAAGAAGCAGTTGAGATGTCCCAAGCATTATTCTCTGGAAATGTTAAAAATTTAAGCAAAGAAGCTATTATTGAAATTCTTGGCGATTTACAAATCGAAGTTAAAGAAGGCTTACTTCTTGAAGATTTATTAATCTTCATCAAGTCCGCTACCAGCAAGCGTGAAGCTAGAGATTTTATTAAAGGAAATTCTGTTTCAATTAACGGAGATAAGGTTACTGATTTAACACACGTTGTTACAAAAGCTGATGCTTTACATGGCGAATATGTTGTCGTTAAAAGAGGAAAAAAGAATTATTATTTAGTTAGACTTGTGTAATATGAAAAAAATATCGTATTTTATTCCAATATTATTAGTTGCTCCAATTTTGTCATCGTGCAAGGGCATGCTTATTTCGACTAATCAAGCACAAGTCATTATTGAAAATATTAAACAAAAGTTTAATGAAAATAATTATGAAAAATTTACTGTTTCGTTGAACGAAAAAGATGGTGAAAATAGTTCTCTCATAACAAAGATTATCTATGATAAAAACGCTAAATATTATCATAGTTATGAGATAACTAATACTCAAATTGCAGAATATTGGTCCTATGCAAAGAATAGTGCTAATGGTGAATACCATTTTTATGATTGTGTTAGATATAACGGCGCAGTCGATGAACACGGCTACCCAGCTGTTAACGTTAAAGAAACTGTCTTTAGCGACGATCAGTGGTTGGCAGTGGAGACAAAGGTTAATAAAAAAATAAATTCATTTTTAACCTATTCATTAGAAACTATAGAAACATTGTTCAAAAAAGAAAATGAAGTATCACTAACTCTATCTTCAATGAATGATTATAGTCTTTGCGTCGAAGCTAAACATAATGATAATAGTATGAATTTTGTAATTGATAATAGTATGATTACTTCTTATTCAACTTCTACTGGTAAAGACTGCTATGCCAACTTTAATTGTGATTATGGCAAGGCGTCGATTATATATTTGAATATATAAATTAAAACAATAAAAGGATGTCTGACAACATCCTTTTTTTCATAAAAAAGAGGGATAAATCCCTCTTAATTTGCTCATTATTACAGTAATCTGTTGTAGTATTCAATAACTTGAGCTTCGTTAATATCTGCTGGAAGTTCTTTACGTTCAGGTTGACGGAGGAAGACGCCTTCCTTTTTGTCTGCATCAACTTTGACATATCCAACTGAAGCTGGCTTACTTTCGAGTGCTTCTTTGATAACCTTTAGTTCATGTCCTTCCTTAATAGCGATTTTGTCGCCAACTTTGCAAAGATATGAAGGGATATCAACTTTTGAACCATTAACTGTAATGTGTCCGTGATTAACTAATTGACGGGCAGCTCTTCTGCTTCTTGCAAATCCCATTCTATAAACCAAGTTATCTAAACGGGATTCAAGAATTCTGAAGAAGGCGATACCTGTAACTTCATCTGAAGCTCTTGCAATCATGAATAAACGACGGAATTGACGTTCATTGACGCCATACATTTGTTCAAGCTTTTGTTTTTCAACTAATTGTTTGCCGTATTCTGATGGTTTTTTCTTACGACCATTGCCGTGTTGACCTGGACCATAAGGTCTTTTTGCAAGTTCCTTACCTGTTTCAAGTGTAGAAAAACCTAAACGACGTGAACGTTTGTAGTCTGAACCAGTATATCTCATGATATATGTCTCCTTTCACTTAACGCATTAAGCAAGAGGTGTAAATTCCTAGTTCCGGATGTGCTGGAGATGAATTTCGCCTTATGAGCAAGAGGTTACTCTTCTACGATAGTTCCGACATCGGACGAACTAATATTTACATGCTGCAACAATGCAAGAAATATCTTATAGATACATTCTCGATATGTCAATAGAAATTATCCTTGGCAAGGATTATCAAGAACAGTTCCTGTTGCTCCCATTTCATTTTTTTGCAAAAAAACAAAGATTATTTACATAAAAATGAATTCAATAAAAACATTAATATATTTATATATTAGTAAATTAAAAGTATTAAAATAATGTGTCGTATTCATAAAGTTTTTTGTTTTTTAATATAAAACAAGTCTAGTATATGCTAAAATCTATGCTTAGGAAGTTATGAAAATTTTAGAAGGATTAAGCTCATTACACATTATATTAGTCATTGTTGGCGTAGTTGCCGGCATTGCATTAATTTGCTTTTTGCTTTTTAAATTTGTTTTTGAAAAAAATCAATTACGTCGTCAAATAAGAGACTTAGATTCTCGTTTTCAATATCTTCACGCTCTTCTTATTGGCCAAGATGCTCAATATGTTAAAAGACTTGAAATTATTTCTAGAACAAATCTCCTTTACGTTGAAATTCATACGAAATTTTTGAAAAAATTTAAAGAAGTTAGAGATAAGCATGATAGTAATGCTCAATCAACAATCAATCATTTAAAAGATCTTTCAGATGATAGAAAGTTCAAAATTCTTAAAGAAGCATTGGTTGATGCAAAAGATTTAATATCTTCATATGAAAAAGAAGTTAACTCATTAAACAGTGAGCTACTTAAAGTTGTTAAACCTGAAGAAGAATGTAGACAGTCATCGCTTTCTCTAAAAGAGAAACTTAGACTTATTAAACAAGATTATTATTCAAAACAAAGCGATCTTCAATTGCTTGCTGAATCATTTAATGAAATATTCTCATACATCGATAGTTTGTTTGAACAATTTGAAAATTTTGTTGAAAGCGCTCAATATGATGACGCTAATGCTATTTTGCCAAAAATTAGCAAAATTCTATTAGAAATGTCAAACGCAATGGGTGAATTACCTAATTTGTGTGCAATGGTGATTTCATATATTCCTGATAAAATCTCATCTTTAGAAAATGCATATGAAATTATGTTGCAGGATAACTATCCTTTGAATCATTTATGCGTTGGAACCTCCATTAAAGAAATTAAAAATCGTCTTTCTCAACTTACTGTAAAAATCAAGCAATTTAATCTTCGTGGTGTTGCTGACGAACTAAACAATATAGTATCCCGCATTGAGGAATTCTTTGTTCTATTTGATGAAGAAAAGAAAGCTAGAGACATTTTTGAAAGTGATAATAATATTACATACCAAACAGTTAATACGATTGAGAGAAGATTTATTAAACTTTGCAATACTATACCGGAAGTTAGCAAAATTTATGTAATAAATGAAGAACATCAAAGTAAAATCAACATTATCCAAAATAATATAAATAAATTAGGAGCTTTGAAAAGGTCCCTTGACACATTTATTCATAGTGCAACAAAACAGCCATACTCATTGCTTGTGTCGAAAATGGAAGAACTAAAGGAAGCCAGTCAAACAGTTATTGCATCAATGGATGAATTTTCAATTTATTTATCATCCCTTAGAAATGACTCGGAAAATGCATATAAAATTATTTTTGAATATTTTTACAAAGTAAAAGAAGCTGAAAAAACTGTAAGAAATATGAAAGTTGATAAAATTTGTGAAAAATATTCAGAACAATTCGAACATTTTTATGATTTGCTAAATAATGTTAACGATTTGCTTCTTGCTCAGCCAATTGACATTGATAAAGTCAACTCCTACATTAATGAACTTTCTGAAATAAACAATTCTATTCTAGACAATGGTTTGATTGCTCAAGATTACAATATGATGATCTTAGCAAAAAATGCAATACTATACGCTAATAGAGATAGATATCGTTTAAGTGATATTAATTCAATTGTTAAGCAAGCAGAAGGCTTATATAACAACGGAGAATTTGAACAAAGCTATATTATCGTTGGTAACGCTTTGAAAGCATTAAAATCTGTAGGAAATGAACAACATAAATAACATTTATTTCGATAATGCTGCGACGACTTTACCAGACAGTAATGTCGTCGCTTTATATAATAAGGTTGAAACTGAATTTTTTGGCAATCCAAATAGTATTCATCATTTAGGGATTACAGCAAATAAATATTTGGATAAAGCTCGTGAATCTATTATTAAATCTTTTAAGTTAAAAAATCATCGCGTAATTTTTACATCATCTTCTACCGAGGCAAACAATATTGCTATTAAAGGTTATTGCTTAGCATATAAGAATCGTGGAAAGCACATTATTACTACTAATATTGAACACCCCTCTGTCCTAGAATGTTTTAAACAATTGAGAGATGAATTTGGTTTTGATGTAACAATATTAAATGTTAATAAACATGGCGTAATTAGACTTGATGATTTAAAGTTCGCTATGCGAAATTCGACGATTTTAGTGTCAATAATGGCGGTAAATAATGAAATTGGAAGTATTAATCCTATAAAGGAAATAGCTGAAATTGTACATAATTATCCGAAGGCAATCCTCCATGTTGATACAACACAATCCATTGGAAAAGTAGATTTAGATTACGACACAATTGATAGTTTTGTTGTATCTTCTCATAAAATTCATGGGTTAAAAGGCAGTGGCTGTTTAATAGCAAAGAAAAATATTAAATGCCTCCCTCTTATTTCTGGTGGTGGTCAAGAAGAAGGCTTTAGAAGTGGGACGCAAAGTGTCGCCCTTGCTGTAAGTCTTGCCAAAGCTATACAAATCGCTCAGAAAGATATACTTAAGAAATGTCTTGCTATGAGCTCTTTAAATACATTATTGCGAAGTGAGTTAACAAAAAATAAAGAAATTGTTTTGAATTCTGATTCATTTTGCAGTCCATACATTATTAATTTTTCTTTAAAAAACAAAAAAGCTAGTGTTGTTGTAGAAGCTTTATCAAGAATAGGAATATACGTTAGCAGTGTATCTGCTTGTCATAGTAAATACGAAGCATCCAGCTATGTTGTTAAAGCGATTGGAAAAGATAATTTTTTAGCAAGCAACACAATTCGTGTGTCTTTCGATTCATCAAATAACGAAAATGATGTAATAGTTTTTGCTAAAACACTTAACGAAATATTAAGGAGTCTTAGATGAAATATGATCATATAATGGTTCGTTTTGGCGAGCTATCTACAAAAGGTAAAAATAAAAGTGAGTTTATTCGTGTTTTAGCTAAAAACATCAAATCCGCTTTAAGTGATTTTTCGTCTCTTGAATATATTGTTAAGCATGATCACATTTATGTAAAACTTAATGAAGAAAATCCTGACAATGTGATTTTAATTCTTCAAGATGTTTCTGGAATTCACTCTCTTTCACTTGTTTATAAAACAAGTGATGATATAGAAAACTTAAAGAAAGTCGCTCTTGAATTGATTAAAAGCGAAAGCGGAAAAACATTTAAGGTTAAGGCAAAAAGATCTAACAAAGCATATCCAATTATTTCTGATCAAATTAACAGAATTATTGCTACTGAAATTTTAAAGAATACATCATTAAAAGTTGATGTTCATAATCCTGATATTCTTTTATCGATCGAAATTAGAGATGAAGGAGCATATCTCTTTACAAAAACATATAAAGCATGTGGTGGTTATCCTTTAGGAATAGGTGGGAAAGTTATGCATATGCTGTCTGGAGGTATTGATTCCCCTGTTGCAGCTTATTTACTTATGAGAAGAGGTATCACAATTGAATGTATTCATTTTGCATCACCTCCATACACAAATATAGGAGTTATTGAGAAACTTAAAGATTTATTGGCTAAGTTGAATCATTATCAAATTAAAATAAGACTAAATATTGTGCCGTTTACTAAAATTCAAGAAGAAATTTATCGCGTTAGTAACGAAAGTTATGCAATTACTATTATGAGAAGAATGATGTATCGCCTAGCTAGTAGACTTGCAGAGCAAAGACATTGCTTAGCAATATCTAGTGGTGAGTCTGTTGGGCAAGTTGCCTCCCAAACGCTTGACTCCATCAAAGTAATTAATGATGTAACAAACATTCCTGTATTAAGGCCTCTTGTTACAGAAGACAAAGAAAACATCATCAAATTATCTCGCCATATTGATACATATGACATTTCTATTAGGCCATATGAAGATTGCTGTACAATATTCGCACCTAAAAACCCAAAAACTAAACCTAATCTAGAGAAATGCCTAGAATTTGAATCAAAGTTTGACTATGAATCAATGATTGAAGAGGCGTTAAAAAATATTGAAGTTCTCTATATAGAGAAAAGTGATGAATTATTCTAACAAAAAACTCAGGTTGATTCCTGAGTTTTTTAATGAATTTATTTAGCTTTTTTAGCAACTTTAACCAAGTCTGCGAATGCTTTTGGATCATTAATTGCAACTTCAGCAAGCATCTTTCTATTAACTTTAATTCCTGCTTTGTTTAATCCTGCAATGAAACGTGAATATGAGATGTCGTTCAAACGGCATGCAGCATTGATACGTTTAATCCAAAGTTTACGATATTCACTTTTTAGTTTCTTACGATCAATGTAAGAATATCTTAATGAGCGAAGAACTTGTTCTTTAGCTGTTTTGAAGAGGAGATGTTTGCTACCGAAGTAACCCTTAGCTCTTTTTAAGATTTTTTTGCGGCGTGCTCTTGTGGCAACACTATTTTTTACTCTAGCCATTGGTCATTTCCTCCTTATTGAATTAAGGTTTTCACTCTCTTATAGTCTGTGTTGTGTACGAGTGAAGCCTTTCTTAAATGTCTTTTTTGTTTTGTTGTCTTGCGTGGTGCAAGGTGTGATGTGTAAGCGCTATGTCTTTTGAGCTTTCCGCTTCCAGTGACTTTGACACGTTTAGCGAGTGCTCTTTTTGTTTTCATTTTTGCCATTTGTCTTTCCTCCTATTTTTGCTTCTTTGGTGCAATTACTCCGTTGAGCCACTTTCCATCCATTGATGGAGTTTTCTCAACAGTAGATACATCTTCTAATAAAGATATGAATTTATTCATAACTTCCTCACCGACCTCGATGTGCGTCATTTGTCTTCCGCGGAATCTGACGCCAACCTTAACTTTGTTACCATCTTCTAGAAAACGTCTAGCAGCTTTAACTTTCGTTTCTAGGTCATGCATACCTATTTGCGGTGTTAATTGAACTTCTTTTATTTCAACAACGTGTTGTTTTTTCTTGTTTTCTTTAGCTTTCTTTTGCTGTTCGAAACGATATTTTCCATAGTTTATGATTTTACAAACTGGTGGATTTGCGTTTGGAGCAACACATAGAATGTCTAATTCTTGTTCAACTGCAATGTTGTAGGCTTCCTTTGATGACATAACTCCTAATTGTTCGCCTTTTGCGCCAATTAATAGTACTTGTGGGAAGCGAATTCTCTCATTGATGAGGTCTGTGTCTTGATTTTTTGGACGCTGTGGTCCATTTTTCATTGGATAGTTATTGATAAGCTATTCCTCCTTAATTAGAAAACGGGCACGAAGTGCGCCCGTCATAAAATGTTAATTATAAATTAACAGTAGCGTTTACCAATCGATTAGTCGATCTGGTGAGAAGCATGGGCGCTCTTCTTTCTACGTTTACTTTGCGATGTAATCTTATCACTACATATTATGTAATGCAAGAGAATTATACCTATTCAGCTTTTGGAAGTGCTCTAGATTTGATTTCTTCTTGAAGCATTTTTTCAAATTCGCCATATGGCAGAGTAATTTGATTTTTACTTCCAAAATGGCGATATGTTACTGTGCCTTCATCTTTTTCATGATCGCCAATAACTAATGTATAAGGCACTTTTTTAACTTGTGATGCTCTCATTCGGTAGCCAAGTTTATCTTCACTTGCATCCAAAACTGCTCTAATACCAGCATTTCTTAGGCTTTCAACAATTTCTTTTGCTTTTTCTAAATGAAAATTATTGTTAACTGGTAAGACACGAACTTGTTCAGGCGCCATCCATAACGGGAATGCTCCAGCAAAGTGCTCAATAATAACACCTATAAATCTTTCTACAGAGCCTAAACAAGCACGGTGAATCATAACTGGACGAGCCTTTTCACCTTTGTCATCAATGTAACTTACATCAAATCTTTCTGGAAGGTTCATATCAAGTTGAATTGTGCCACATTGCCACACACGTCCCATGCAATCCTTGACTTTAAAGTCAAGTTTAGGACCGTAGAATGCTCCATCTCCAGGATTAATTTTGAATTCTTTTCCTGACTTTTCACATACTTCTTTAAGTATCGCTTCGCTTTTGTTCCAAATGTCAATACTTCCGATATATCCTTCTTCTGGACGTGTTGACAATTCGATCTTATAGTTAAGTCCAAATAAGGAGTATACTTCATCATAAAGTTTTAAAATTGAGCGAATTTCTTCCTCAATTTGATCAACTCGAACAAATGTGTGAGCATCATCTTGAGTGAATGAACGAACTCTAAATAAACCGTTTAATGCTCCTGAAGCTTCGTAACGATGGACATGTCCAAGTTCTGCATAGCGAAGTGGAAGCTCACGATATGAATGTAAATCATTTTTGTAACAAAGGATTGCTCCAGGGCAATTCATTGGTTTAATTGCAAATTCGTTTTTGTCAATTTCTGTAGTATACATGTTGTCTTTGTAATGGTCCCAGTGACCTGATGTAATCCAAAGTTCTTTGGATAACATAATTGGAGTATCAACTAACATGTAATTATATTTTTGATGAAGTTGCTTCCACATGTTTTCAATTTCTGTTCTAACAATCATTCCGTTTGGTAGCCAGAAAGGAAAACCAGGGCCATATTCTGAAAGCATGAAAAGACCTAATTCTTTGCCTAAACGGCGGTGGTCTCTAGCTTTTCTTTCTTCTAATATGCGAAGATGTTCTTCTAAATCAGCTTTCTTTTCAAATGAGGTTCCATAAATTCTTTGGAGTTGTTTATTTTTTGAATCACCTCTCCAGTAAGCTCCTGCTATAGAAAGAAGTTTAAAGTTTTGTATTTGACCTGTTCTTTCAACATGAGGGCCAGCACACAAATCAAAAAATCCGTCACCTTGGGTGTATATAGTAATTGTTCCATCAATTCCATTGATGAGCTCAATTTTATAAGGATTATCTTTGAAAAGTTTTAATGCTTCTTCCTTAGAAACTTCTTTTCTAACAAAAGGCAAATTTTTACCAGCGATTTTGCGCATTTCTTTTTCAATTTTTGCTAAATCTTCTTCTGTTAGTTGAAATGGTAAATCAACATCATAATAGAAGCCTTCTTCAATTGCTGGACCAAAACCGAGTTTTGCCTCTGGGTAAAGATTCATAATTGCTTCAGCCATTAAATGTGAAGTTGAATGGTTAAGTGTGTGTTGATCAAGTGCCATAAATTTATCCTCCTAAATATATAAAAAGCGCCCTATATAAGGACGCTATTAACGCGGTACCACCTTATTTCATATCAGTAGATATGCTCTTGGTTATTCTCTTAACGCGAGAAACGCTAGATTTCTCTAGATGCTCGGAAGTAGTATCATAAGTTTTCTCTTAGAAGCTTCACAGCAAGCGCTCCCTCTCTTGAAGAGAATTTGTCCTATGACGTGTCTTCGTCATCGCTAATAGTAATATATGCTTATTTAAGCATGAAATCAAATCATTTTGAATGCATATGTAGCTGCACCTATAAGTCCAGCCTCTTCTTTAAAATGACATTCAACGATGTTTGAATTACTATTTTTTGCTAAAAGATCATTAAAGAAAATGTCTTTAGCTTTCATTACCCCTCCAGTAACACATATAACATCTGGCTCATAAGAATTTTGAACCATTGAAATAAACGAAGTTAATATATTAATCCACTCATTATACACATTAAGAGCTAAAGGCTCGTTCTTTGTAACTAAATCGAAAAATTCATGAGCATTTTTAATAGTTAAGCCATTAATTTTAGCAAGATTTACAATGCCTGTTCCTGATGCTAAATATTCATATTCTGAGATTTTGTTTTTATATTTAAATGCAGTATGTCCTATTTCAGTAACATAGTCTTGATTAACTTCATCGATAACTAACGCTCCACCTAGTCCAGTAGAAATAGTTATAAAAAAGACTTTTTCTAATCCTTTTCCATTTCCGTGACATGCCTCTGCTAAACATGCTACTTCGGCGTCATTTCTAATGAATGATTTCTTTCCATATTTTTTTAACATGTATTCACCAAATGGAATATCTTTGATATGGACATTTGGTAAGTCATAAATATATCCTGTTTCGTGATTAACAACACCAGGGACGCCTACGCCAAAAGCGATTACATCGCTTAAATCAAATTTTGCTATTAAAGTGTCAATATTATCCAAAAAATCTTTAACACTATTTCTAATGGTTGGCAGTATTTCGATTTGCTCAATCTCAAAATGCTCGTTAATTAATGCGAGTCTTGAATTTGTTCCGCCGATATCGAATGCTAATACCTTTTTCATTATCTATTTGCTAATTTGATGACTTCGAGAAGCTCATCGTGTGTATCACGTTTCATAGTCAAAGCATCTGCAATTGGGGTATGAACAAGTTTGTTACATTTAATGCCTATACAAACACTTGTTTCACCATTTAATAAAGCCTTAATGGCTTCAACACCAAAGCGAGTTGCAAGAATTCTATCAAAAGCTGATGGTGAACCGCCTCTTTGAATATGTCCAAGAACTTGAGCACGTGTTTCAATGCCAGTGTTTTCTTGGACTTCTTTTACAAATTCAAAAATATTATCATACATTTTTTCTGAAACAATAACTAATGAGTGACGTTTTTTGCCTGCTGAAAATTCGATTAATTTATCAAAAATATATTGTTTTTCAAGTGGGTGATCTGGAGAAATAATCATTTCAACACCTTCAGCTATTCCAGAGTTCATTGCTAAATCTCCACAATGATTACCCATAACCTCAATAAAAGTGCATCTTTGATGAGATGTGGTGGTATCACGAATTTTATCAACGCATTCACAAATAGTATTTAAAGCCGTGTCATAGCCAATTGTGTAGTCTGTTGAAGCTACATCATTATCAATTGTTCCAGGAATACCTATGGTATTAATTCCTAATTTAGCTAAATCCTGTGCACCTCTATATGTACCATCTCCACCAATTACAACAAGGCCATCAATTCCGTATTCCTTTAAAACTGCAACTGCTTTCTTTTGCACTAAAGGCTCTTTAAATTCTTTAAGCCTTGCAGAATGAAGAATTGTTCCGCCTCTATTTATCGTATCACTAACAAAATAACGATCTACTTTTTCAATATCGCCATTTACTAGACCTCTATATCCTTCATAAATAACATACATTTCCAAACCACTTTTAAGTCCAGCACGAACAACAGCACGAACACAAGCGTTCATTCCTGGTGCATCTCCACCAGAAGTTAAAACTGCAACTTTATGTACCATAAAAAATACCTCATGTTAATTATATCATTTCTATAATTTTCTTAAAGAAAAATAAATTGTGGAAAAGGTGTGGAAAGATTGTGAACATTACTAAAAAAAGTCGATTGCATCGTTTATAAAACTGCATATATGTGTGAATAAGTTATCCACAGAGTTGAAAAAGTATCGATTGCATCGAAATAATTTGTAGATTTCTTTGTGTGTGCGTGTTATGATTTCTTCAATAAATTTATGGACTACATTTCACCAAAAGACGTATACGAAATAAGAATTGCTAGCTTGGTTAGCAATGTTGATAAGGATGTTATTATTGAACTTTATCAACCACTAATAGGCTCACTAGCTTCTGTTTTGTATTTGACGCTTCTTAAGCAAAAAAGAAACGAAGATGATGATTCAATTGTTTTCACTCATGAACAGCTTCTTTCACTCACTCAAGTTAGCAGTGGAAATCTTCTAACTGCAAGGCATGCACTAGAGGGTGTTGGCTTATTAAGAACATATTTGAAAGAGTTTGAAGGTGAACGTTACTACATATATATGCTTTATGCACCAAAAACACCAAAAGAATTTTTTGATGATGTTTTATTTAAGGGTTTAATGATTCAAGCAATTGGAGAAAAGGAAACAAAGCGTTTAGCTATGCATTATCGTGTTGATTTGGTCATTCCTGAAGAATTTAAAGAAATAAGTGCTTCATTTGTTGATGTATTTAATCCAAATTATGATGATGCTTCCTTTAGGAAAAATATAAATAGTTCAATAGTTGGTCATGAATCAGGAAGAGTAAAAATTTCGTTTAATTACGATTTATTCTTTAAGTATATTGAAACAAATTCTCAAATTATAACTTCATCATTTTTGAAACGTGAATTAAAGGAAGTTGAACGACTTGCAGCATTGTTTGGCTTAGATGAAAAGACAATGGCTGTAATTGTTATTGATGAATATCGTGGCGATAAAACGCCTCATCTTGATTTTGCATCAATTGCCGAAAGAGCGAAAGAACAGATCAGATATCCGCATTTGCAAAGCAAAGTTGCATCCAAAAAGAGTCAGGTTAGTGGAGATGGCATTCTTGTTCAGAAGATTCATCTTATGGAGAAAACATCACCCGCCGATTGGCTTAAGTTACTACAAAACAACACTAAGGTAGCTAGTAGTGATTTAGATATTGTTAATAATTTATCAAGTGATTATGGATTTTCTAATGGAGTAATTAATGCCATAACAGATTATGTTTTAACAAAAAATGACAATATATTGTCAAAAAAATATTGTGAAAAGATTGCGTCTAGTCTAGCTAGAGAAAGAGTTGAAACAGCAATTGATGCAATGAATTACTTGAACAAAATTTCTCTAGGAAACAAATCAAAAAAACACATACCTGTTAAAAAGATTGAAGAATCTACTAAACCTGAACCATCCCAATCCACAATTTCTGATGAAGAAATGGAAGATATATTTAGCATGTTTGATAAAAAAGGAGGCAAGTAAAATGAAAGAACTTAATATTGAAAGCTTTGAAGATATTATTACCCCAGAATCCAATATGAAATCCTTAATTAGTAAACTAGTCAATGATTTAAGAGAAGATATTGAAGTTTATGAAAAAATCAAAGCATTAAATGTTACTGTAGGAGAAGTTAGAGAAAATATCGCTAAACTTACAGATTTTAAAGAAGATTACAATTATTGTAAAAATTGCCCTGGAATTGATAAATGTTCTAAATCAACTCCTCATATTTCAATGCATCTAAAAAAAGAAGGAGATTATATTTCTGCTTCATATGAGCCTTGTCCAAGAATGATTGAACAAATTGCTGTTAATCGCAAATATTTATGCGCTGATTTTCCATCTGAGTGGAAATCATCAACCCTAAGAACACTCGACTTAACAGAAACACGTAAATTAGCAATTAAGGAATTTGCAAAGATTATCAAAGGCCAATCCGAAAGATGGATTTATGTTACTGGAAATCATAAAACTGGAAAATCTTTCATGCTCGTAACATTTGCGAATGAATTCGCTTCTCAAGGTAAAGGCCAAGTAGCAGTGGTCAATTCAACAAAGTTGATTCAGTCACTAGCTGATTTATCGTATAAAGATAAAGAAGAATTCACTCGTCAAATGGTTGCTTTATCTAATGTTCCGTTACTTGTTTTTGATGACTTTGGTGAGGAATATAAAAATGAATATATACGTGATCAAATTGTTTTGCCTATTCTCACTGAAAGAGAGCACAATTCAAAATTAACATTTTTCACAAGTGAATTTACAATTAGTGAAATAAAGAAACTTTACTCGGTCGGAGTAGCAAGTGGAGAAATTCGTGGAAGACAATTAGAAAAAATTCTAACCACAATGTGCGGTAAGGAATTTGATTTAACAGGTGCTTCTATTTACCGAAAATAGTTTCTAATTTCTTATATAAACTAGCAACATCCTTATCATTATTGATTATGGCTGTTGCTTTTTTCTTATCTTCTTGAAGATAATATGATTCGTTCAATTTGATGTAAGAATCATAATCTCCATTGCGTTTTATTAATCTTTCTTTTTGAATGAGCGGCGATACTTCAATTATAAAAATATCATTGCACAATTCTTCAATATGTGATTGGAAAATCATTGGAACTTCTAATGCGACCTTTTTAGTTTTATCTAACGAATGTATAAAGCTTTTTATATATTTATATAATTCATCGTATAAATATGATTCGAGTTCCTTTTTTTTCTTTGGATTTTTAACTAAAAAATCTTTTAAATATTTTCGATCAATATCATTATTTTTAATAACTAAAGATGGAATAATTTTTTTAATTTTTTCTTGGAATAAATTATTTTTATAAAATTCATGAATAATTTTGTCGGAATCTAACAATATAAATCCTTTTTTTGCCAAATATTCTCCAACTAACGATTTTCCAGAAGAAATTGCTCCAGAAATGCCTACGACATATGGCAAGCATTTATTGACTTGGCAATGTGGGCAAAAAGTTGTTCCTCTTGAATTAACAAGAATTTTGGATAAATTGCGACCACATGTTGGACATGGCTTATCTTTTTTACCATAGACTTGTAGTTGAACTTGAAAATTACCGCTTACGCCTTCTTGAGGATGATAACTTTTAATTGTTGATCCACCTGATTTAATTGCTTTTGTTAAAACATCTCTTGATGCATTTAAAATGGCTTTTAACTCATTAAGTGAAACTGCATTAGCTGGTGTTAATGGATGCAGTTTTACTTGAAATAAAACCTCATCAACATAGATATTACCAAGTCCAGACATGATTGATTGGTCAAGCAAAGCTTGTTTTATTGAAATTTTCTTGTTTTGAAAAGCTTTCACCAATAATTTCTCATCATTTAACATGAATGGGTCAGGACCAACATTACATATCGGCTTATTAGACATATATGTCGATTCTTTATCAACAACCATGCGTCCAAATCTTCGTGTGTCATTATAGGTTAAAAAAGTGCCGTCTTTAAAATAAAATATAACCAAATCATGTTTATTTAAAGGAGTGTTTTTTTCTTGCAAGAAAAATTTTCCCTCCATTCTAAGATGAGAAATCATTACAACATCGTTTGTTAAATGAAAAATAATAAATTTTCCAATTCTTGTAATATTTTTGATTGTTTGATTTTTTAATGAATCAACAAAAAAATCAGTGTCGCAATCGATTGTTTGTTTTCTTTTTATTTGGACATGATCAATCGTCTTGCCATCAACAAGGCGGTTTAAGATACCAACTATAGTTTCAACCTCAGGGAGTTCAGGCATAATTATTTACAATCGTACCAAGTACGACCATATCCTCCGTCTACTAACAATTTAACATCGAGTTCCAATGCATTTTCCATGATATCCTTTACTAAAGGTAAAATAATATCTTTTTCTTCGTTAGGAACTTTAAACAAAAGTTCATCATGAATTTGCAAGATCATCTTTGTTTTTAATTTTTTCTCACGTAAAGCATTATTGACTTTTATCATTGCAATTTTGATTAAATCTGCCGCAGTACCTTGAATTGGAGCGTTCATTGCTGCACGGCGAGCAAATTCTCTAACTTGATAATTGGAATCATGAACTTCACGTAAATATCTTCTTCTACCAAGGAGAGTTGTGACGTAGCCATCATTTATAACATTTGTTGAAATTTGTTGAAAATATTGTCCAATTTCAGGGTATGCATTATAAAATGCATCTATTATTTCTTTTGCTTTTTTAGGAGAAGTACCAATTTGCTCGGCAAGACCCCAATCTGATATGCCGTATATTATTCCAAAATTTACCGCTTTTGCTTTACGTCTCTCTTCACTTGTTGGATTGTCTTTATGAAAAACTTTTTTAGCAGTTGATGTATGAATATCTTGATTTGATGTAAATACTTCTTGCAGTGTCTTACATTTTGATAAGGAGGCGAGGATTCGTAACTCAATTTGTGAGTAATCTAATGACAAAATCGAATAATTTTCGTCTTTATAATAGAAAGCTTTTCGAATCATTTTGCCCTCTTCATCGCGAACCGATATGTTCTGCAAATTAGGTTCGCTAGAAGATAATCGTCCTGTAGCTGTTAAAGCTTGGTTAAACAAAGCGTGTATTTTTCCATCCTCATAAACATGTGATGACAAACTTGTAACATATGTTGAAAGAAGCTTTGCGTATTTTCTATACAAAAGAATTGCTGGAACAATAGGATGAAGATTTTTAATTTCATTTAGTACCTCAACAGAAGTAGATGTTTTTCCACTAAAAGTTTTTAATCCTAATTTATTGAATAGTATTTCTCCAACTTGCTTTGGCGAATCTATATTAAATTCTTCACCAGCAAGTTTATAAACTAAATCTTGAGCATTTTTAAGATTAATCTTAAAAACTTCTCCCATTTCTTCTAATTTATTTATATCTAGAGGAAAACCTTCTATTTCCATATCTGCTAAAACATCACAAAGTTTTATATCTACATTTGTATATAGATCTAGACATTGTAATTTATCTATTTCAGCACAAGCCTTGGTTGAACATTTTTTACATGAATATGCGATTTTGCATGTTCTTAATGGGTTTGAATTATCAAATAGGGAAAGAGTGTCATCCTTGTTAGATGAGATATTATAGCCAAAGAACCTCATTGTCGAGTCAACATCACCAATTAATGAAGTATCAAGAATATATATTGCTAGTAATGCATCAAATTTTAAACCATTAATTTGAATATTTTCATGAGATAATGCAACTTTTATTGCTTTATAATCAAAACAGAATTTTTCAATTTTATTATCAGCCAATATATCCAAGATATATTTATCTTTTTTAGCATCATCTAAAGAGATGTAGTAATTGTTCATGTTTGTTGAAATTGCTATTCCATAAATTTGACTTAGATTATAGTTTCCAGGCTCTATATCAAGAGCAATTCCGATTGAATCTTCTAGTTTTATATTTCTGAAGGTTGTAATTTTTTCAAATTCAATTTCAGTCTCTTTTGATTCACTTTTTTGCAATTTGTTTGGCAGCCTATTCAAAAATTGTTTTAGTTCATAAATATTACAAAACTCATTAATTTTGTTGAATTCATATCCTTCGTAAACCGTATCGTTTACATTAAAAGGCAATTCAACGTTTATATCTATTGTTGCTAAATCATAGCTCATTTGTCCTAGTTCTTTATTTTGAATTATTGATTCTCCAACCTTAGTTTTAAATGTTGGAGCGGCTTCAATAATTCTTTCAAAAGAGCCATATTCTTGGATGAGTTTTATTGCTGTTTTTTCTCCAATACCAGGTATTCCAGGGAGATTATCGCTTGAATCACCTCTTAATCCTTTATAATCAATTATTTGAATCGGTTTAATTCCGTATTGTTCAAGCATAGCTTGCTCTGTCATAACATTTATGTTAGACATTCCGGTCTTAATTAAGTTAATTGTTATTTTATCGTCAATAAGTTGAAGATAATCTTTATCCGAAGTATAGATAATTACATTATAACCTTCTTTTCCCGCTAGCTTTGCGTATGTCCCACATAAATCATCTGCTTCATATCCTTCTTTTTCATATGTGAATATGTTTAATGATTTTAATAGCTGCCTAACAATTGGCATTTGAATTTTTAAATCTTCTGGGCATTCCTTGCGATTAGCTTTATAGTCTTTATTTTTTTCGTGGCGGAATGTAGGCTTTCCTGTATCAAAGCCAACGAATAATAAATCCCCATCTTTCAATTGAACGAGTATTTTATTTAGCATATTTGCAAATGCAAAGATTGCATTTGTTGGAACGCCTTCTTTGTTACGCATAATTGAAGGGTTAGGACCGTAAGCGGTTGCGTAGTAGGCTCTAAAGAGCAAAGAGTTACCATCAATTACATAAGCCTTAGCCATTTATTAAATCCTCCAATTTCGAAATTTCTTTAACAACTAATTCGTCAGTTGATTGTTTATAATAACCATTAATTAGTATTGAAGTATTCTTTTTTAATGCATCAAATGATTTTTGGTATGCATCGGTGAATATAGTTATCTCAAGTTCACCTGAATCATCATATATATTCGCAAAAGCCATAGGCTTTCCGTTTTTTGTTTTAATTGTTTTTACGTTGCGAATAATGCAAGCAATTTTTATATTGCTCGAAGAGTATGGTATATCAGCAATGCTAATAGTTTTCACATTTTTTAATCTATCTTTGTATATTTGTAATGGTGATCCAGAAATCATTAACCCTAGAGAATCAAATTCTTTATTTAGGTTAAATATCGAATCATCTTTACATCTTTGCATTGAAGGTTTAGGGAACATGGAGATATCAATAATTGTTTCACCATTTATTCCTCCAAGCATTGATGCATAATTTAGTGCCGTTGGAATGTTTAGCCTTAAACTTGCTCTTGAGCATTCTAATTTATCAAATGCGCCTGCATCAATCAGCGAAATAATTTGCTTACTATTAATTTTGTACTTGTTCATTCTTACAACAAAGTCAAAGAAATCAGTGAAAGGTTTTTCAGCTCTTTCTTTAATAATTGCATCTGATGTAATATTCATTATTCCTTTAACTGATGTGAGTGGAAATACTATAGTATTTCCTTTTACAATGTATGAGTTTGTTGAGACATTAATATCCGGGTTAGCAACCTTAATTTTTGATGCTTTCATTTCAGATAAAGTAGTGGAGAAATGCTCGGAATTTGAATTCGTTAATATTGATGCATAAAATTCTTTAGGATAATGTGCTTTCAAATATGCCATACGACAAGTTAGTAGAGCATAGCCAATTGCATGTGATTTATTAAAACCATAATCTCCAAATTTATAAATTAATTTATAAACATCGTCGGCTTCTTTTTCACTATAGCCATTTTTAATTGCACCTTCAATAAACTTTGCTTGATATGACGCAAGTTTTTTTGCATCTTTTTTAGATATTGCTCTTCTTAATAAATCAGCTTCAGCAAAAGAAAATCCAGCCATCTTATTTGCAATTTGCATTACTTGTTCTTGATAAACTAGTACTCCATAAGTTGGACTTAAAATTTCTTCTAGGACTTTTGAGGCATAATATTGTTTTGTTTTTTTAAATTTGTGATTTGCGTATTCTTCAATATTATCTAAAGGACCAGGCCTATATAAACTTATTAAGGCAACGACATCCTCAAATGTTGATGGTTTTAAAATCTTAATAGATTTTCTCATGCCAAAAGATTCAATTTGGAATAAACCCATTGTTTTTGCTGATTTAATTTGTTCTAAAGCTTTGGGATCATCATAAGGTATTTCATCACGATCGATTTTAATTCCATAGTTTTTATTGATTCGTTCTATACAATCATCAACAATAGTTAAATTGGTTAAACTCAAAATATCCATTTTAAGAAATGATTGTTCTTCCAAATAATCTTTTTCAAACTGCTCGATATATTTACCATCATAATCTTTGATTAATGGAATGCTTTCTTCTAATGATTCGTCATTTATCACAATACCTGCAGCGTGCATTCCAAGTTGCCTTGGAAATCCTTCGATTTTACTTGCTAACGAAACAATTTCTAAATAATATTTGTCCTCATTTACTAATGCTTTAAATTCCGGAACGCGCTTATAAAGCTCTCTAAGAGTTAGTTTTTCATCTTCTTTTCGAATTAGTTTTGTGAACAATTCTATATCTCTTTCTGGATAATTAAAAACTGACCCTATATCTCTTAGAGCTGCTTTTGCTCCAAATTTTTGAAATGCTATTATTTTGGCAACATTTTTGTTCGAGTATTTCCTGCGGATGTATTCAACGACATCATCTCTATTTGAATCTTTAAAGTCAACGTCGATATCTGGCAATGTTTGCCTTCCTTTATTTAAGAAACGTTCAAAAATTAAATTATATTTAATAGGATCACCTTGAGTTATTCCTAATACATAAGATACTAGCGAGCCAACTGCGCTGCCTCTTCCAGGACCAACGGCTATATCGTTATTACGTGCAAAATCAATATAGTCTTTGACAACAAGAAAATAGTCACTGTAACCCATTGAAGAAATTACTTGTAGTTCATTATTCAAACGTTCGTTATATTCATTGATTTCTTTATTAAGTTTTTTAAGACCTTCAAATGCAATTTTTTTCAAATATTCATCGCTTGTTAAACCAAGGTCATTTTTGAACGAAACCATTTTTCCTCTTTTTTGAACAAATTCAAAATCGACTTTATTTGCTATTTCAATAGTTAATGATATTTCACTTTCTTTAAACAATTTATTAACAAAGTTAATATCATATAAATATTCGTTTCCTTTAGAACTTTTATCAGTCAATTTTTCTTTATTTGAGACAGCATTTAGAATTTTGCAAACAATTTCGTCTTCCGGCTTAACGTATTTAACGAAAGGGAATGCGACAAGCGGATAGCCATGATCGAAGGCAAAATTCCTAATTGAATTCATATAATCTTCGTTATTTGGCTCCAATCCAATATAAAAATCATCTATTCCTCGTGATAACTTTGCAAATTGCTTTGTCATATCTACATCAAATCGATTGTTTGAAGAGACAATAACAATTAAATCTGAAAAATATTGTTTTAAATCAGAAAGATTTCTTTTTTTGTCTTGAATCGCTAAGGATAGTTTTAGGATATTTTTGTAACCTTCTTCATTTTTTGCAATGAATGTAAATAAAAGGTTATCAATGATAAAATCCTCTCCAATTATTGGCTTTAATGATTTTTCTTTGCACAAAGAAACAAATTTAGGTGCTCCAGAAAGAAGTTCAAAATCTGTTAAAGCGATAGCAGGATAAGAAAAAGATTTAGCTTGTTTAACATAATCTTCTAAACGAAGACCGCTTTTCAATATTGAGTATCCGCTATACGCATGTAGAGGCACAAAGTTCATAACATTATTTTACATAGTTCTATAGAAAAAAGGTATCAAAATTGACACCTTTTTTGCAATTTGAGATTATTTGAGCAAATTGTCTAATTCACTTATTAATTTTGGTAAATTGTCGAGAGACTTGAGTTTCGCTCCGCTAGCTTGAGTGTGCCCACCTCCAGCATAGTTAGCTGCAACTCTTTCAACCGACACTCCATCACTTCTAAGTGATACACGATAAACACCTTTTGGTTCATCCCAGGAAACACTCATCCAAATATGAATTGAATCGAAGTGATCAAACAGGTATAAGCAATCTTTTCCTCGTTCGGGCTGGAGATTCAATCTTTTTAAATCATCTTTTTCTAGAACGTAATAAGCAACGCCGTGAGGAGTGATGTGGTAATGGGAAAGAACCCATTTTGTGAATTCTAATGAAGTTAAATCTTCACTATACATATCTTTATAAATTTGAACGATGTCTATTCCCTTTTGAACTAAAAGTTCACTTACTGCAAATGTATGGGCATTAACCTCTGCGTATAAAAATCTATTAGAATCACCGGCAATAGCTTTATATAAGTAAGTTGCTGTTTCTTTAGTGATGACATAGTCTTCGAATTTTATAAGCATGTTTGCCAGTAATTCGCCAGCAGCAGACATTGTTTCGTCAACAATTTGCACTTTTCCATATTTATCGACTTCTGGGTGATGGTCAATCTTAACAATTACATCGGCATTTTTATAGCGTTCATCGCTTATGCGATTTGAGTTTGAAGTATCTAAAACAATTGCTAGAAATGGTTTATCAAACCAATCATCATTTACTTGCATCATGTACGGAAAACACTTGGGAGTTAGGACAACGTGGTCATCGCCAGTGTAAATGATTTCTTTATTTTTGAAATTGTCTTTTAACCAATTAACCATCGCCATCTGACATCCAAGAGCGTCATAATCGGGTCTAATATGCCTGAAAACTGCAATGCGATCATATTTAAGAATGTATTTTAAAACTTTGTCGTATTTACTTTGAAACGATTTGCATCGATTAATTATTTCTATATCCAAGTTTTTCATACGTTTATTTTATATAAATAAAAATATTTATTCAACAAAAAAGACGATTCTTACGAACCGTCTTAATTGTTATTAGCATTAATATTCTTCGTCTAATTCGTGAACATCGAACCATGCACCGGAATCGATTGAATCGCATTCACGGTATTTTGTTGGATCTGGAATATCGGATTTTTCGTATGCTCCAAGAGCCTCTTTTGAAGATGAGTATGTTTCAACTGTGTATGGTAGTGATGATAAATATCCAACACCTGTATATGGGTTTGGAATTTCTTCACCATCCATTGAAATTTTCTCTGGGATATATAAATCACATTGAGCCATATATTCTGCAGATGGTTCGAAATCTGGAAGTGGATCACCAGCTTTATGGTTTCTGTCCTTATAGAGAATTCTATAATAACTGAAATATTGCATATGAACTGATTCAACTATGCCGTTTCCGATTGTATAACCATATTCGAAACGAATACCCATTAATACATACATTCCATCATATTCATCAGTTTCTTTTGTTAAAGGATGTTCATAATCAACATCATCTTCTGCATATGTCCAACCCCAAACTCTTTCAGCTGAATAGATGTCATAATTTAAGTCTCCAGTGTATCTAACTGTGAGTTTGCCATCTTTCTTGTTTGCTGTGAAAGTTTCGAGTGGATGTGCCCATGTAATGCTTCCTGCGTAGTAAGAGTATGTGTCTTCAACATCTAATACTCCTGAGATGACATTTGTAGAGAAACCACCACCTTTGGTGAAGTGTTCTCTTAAAGCGTTGTTTGTCTCAACAGCATGTGTGAATGAATATGCATCATCTGACTTATTGTCTTGTGTGTATGTATAACGCATTTCGCCTGCATTTTCATAAATATGTGCTTTGCCAGTATATTTAATTGGCTTTCTTGCAAATCCATCATCGGATGTTGGGTCTTTGATTGTGCTTTTATCATATGGGTAATTTGTGTAATCTGTGGATGTTACAACAACATTGTTGTCATATGAACGGAAAGTTTCTTTAATTTGCAAATTGTGAACATATTCTTCGTAGAATGATTCTTCTTGTCCTTCTGCGTAAGTCCAAAATGGTGAATAGTCGCCATAATAATATTGAGCAAACTTTACATCTTTGTCTCCTGATTCAAGGATTCCTTCTGCATAAATGCCTTCTATTTCTTCTTTTGTGAGATCGCCATCTTTTAATCCATCAACAAATGATTGGAGTTTATTTTTTGATCCACAACCTGTAGAAACAGTGACTGTGAGAAGTGCTGCGGGAATGAATTTTAGTAATTTATTCATAAATTGCCCCTTTCTTTTTATTGCGTATATATTACGAGCATACGATAAAATAGTCAAGTTTGTTCAAAAAGAAAAGCACCCCTCAGGATGCTTATCAAATAATCGAAATTATTATTATTTATAGAACGAGAATGTGTCACGAGCAATCATAACTTCCTCATCGGTCGGGATGATTGCAACTTTGATCTTGCTATCGTTAGTAGAAAGTAGTGCTTCTTTTCCACGAATAGATGAGTTGAGTTCTTTGTTTATTTTTACTCCAAGAGCTTCACTTATTGCTTCGCAAACCTCTTCACGAGTACGAGCAGAATTTTCACCGATTCCAGCAGAGAATATAATTAAATCAGCGCCACCTAGACGAACGTAATATTGGCCAATGTAGTCTGCAATTCTTCTAATGAACAATTTGTTTGCAAGAATTGCTTTTTCATTGCCTTCATCACATGCTTTAAGAACATCACGAGAGTCATTACTAACTTCGGAGACGCCTTGGAAGCCAGATTGTTTATTGAAAATTTGATACATCTCTTCAACTGATTTTCCAGTGCATTTGCAGAGGTAGTTCATTACTGACGGGTCAAGATCGCCAGTGCGTGTGCCCATCATGATGCCACCTAAAGGTGTTAAACCCATAGATGTCGCGACGCACGCGCCATCTTTTATAGCGGTAATTGAAGCACCAGAACCAATGTGACAAGATATGATGCGTGGATGCTTAATTCCTTCAAGATATTTCAAACCCATTTCTGATAGATATTTATGACTTGTTCCGTGAGCGCCATAACGACGGCAATCATACTTTTCGGTATATTCATATGGAATTGGGAAGACATAATCTTGTGGTTCCATAGTTTGATGGAATGCTGTATCAAAAACAGCAACATTAACAACATCAGGAAGAATTTTCTTAAATGCTCTAAAACCGACAAGGTGAGCTTTATTATGCAAAGGTGCTAGTGGGATTAATGATTCAATTTTATCTTCAGTATCTTTATTAAATAATTCTGAATGAGAGAAATATTTCCCGCCTTGAACGATTCTATGTCCAACAGCTTTGATTTCGTTCATATTTTTTACAATGCCTTTTTCAAGCATAGCTTGTACAACAAGTTCTACTGCTCTAGCATGGTCTAAAATAGGAAGAATTTTTTTCTCGCTTTGATCAGCCCATTTTATTCCAAAAATAGCATCTTCATGTCCGATTCGTTCTGCGTTCCCAGAACATAAAACCTTTTCTTCAGGCATTTCATATAACTTAAATTTTAAACTTGAACTGCCTGCATTAACTGCCATTACTTTTACCATTTTGTATACCTCTAATCTCTAAAAATTATAGTTATTTTTTTCTTATTTTCAATAAAGTTAATCGCTTTCATGTATGTATTTGTTTGTGCGTATGTTAAAATAAATTCGCTATGGCATTCGGATTACTTTACGATTATTTATTAGGTCAAACAATTGATGCTTATACCTATTTTGGTGCACATTTTGAAACAAGAGATAAGAAATCAGGCGTTGTGTTTAGATTGTATGCTCCTTGCGCTAGTGACGTAAGTGTTATTGGCGAATGGAATAACTGGGATGTCACAAAAGATAAGTTATCGAAAATTGATGATTGCGGTGCATGGGAAATTTTTATTCCTGGCTTAACAAATTATCAAAGTTATAAATTCCATTTTAAGAATGCAAAAGGAAGGTATGTTGATAAAGCAGATCCTTTTGCTTTTTATAGCGAATATCGACCAGCAACTTGCTCACGATTATTCGATTATACAGGATTTATTTGGCACGACTCTTCTTATATGAAGAGAAGAACTCGCAATTTCGATAAGGCAATGTCTATTTATGAAATTCATCTAGGAAGTTGGAAAGGCCAGGTAGATGGTAGAAATCTTTCTTACGAAGAAATTGCTGATTACCTAATTCCTTATATAAAAGAACTTGGATATACTCATGTGGAAATCATGCCTATTGTTCAGTACCCATTCGACGGATCTTGGGGATATCAAGCAACCGGTTTTTATTCAGTCGATTCTCGTTATGGCAACCCGAAACAACTGATGAGTTTTGTTGATAGAATGCACCAAGAAGGTATTGGCGTTATTCTTGATTTTGCTCCTTGCCATTTTGCAAAAGATGATTTTGCTTTATATAACTTTGATGGAGCTCATTTATTTGAAAGTAGTAATCCTGCTAGAAGAATATCTCCTTGGGGTAGTGCATACTTTGATTTAGGAAAAGATCCTGTTCGTTCATTTTTGATGTCATCCATGAACTATTTTGTTAGTGAATTCCATTTTGACGGAATTAGAGTGGACGCTGTTAGCAATATGTTATTTATTGATGGCAACAAGGATAAAGGAGAAAATAGTGGGGCTGTAGAATTCTTAAAACGTTCAAATTATTATTTACATAATCGTCATTCATCATTAATGATGATTGCTGAAGATAGTTCTGATTATTATGGCGTTACTAAACCACTTGATCAAAACGGTGTTGGTTTTGACTATAAATGGGATTTAGGTTGGATGAATGACACATTGAAATATTACAAATTAGATCCTATTTACAAAAAATATGATCACAATTACATTACGTTCTCGATGGCGTATTTCTTTAATGAGAATTTTATGCTTCCGTTTTCACATGATGAGGTTGTACATGGAAAAGGTACAATAATCAATAAAATGTGGGGAAATTACGAACAAAAATTTGCGTTATTGAGAAATCTATATACATATCAATTCGCCCATCCTGGAAAGAAACTTTCATTTATGGGAAATGAACTTGCTAGTTTCGATGAATGGAACGAAGCTAAATCACTCCCATGGAATTTGAAAACATTCCCAAAGCATGATTCTGTTTCAAGATTAGTCAGAGATTTGAATTTGATATATAGATACGAACCAGGAATGAATCAAAATGAATATAACCCTCAAAACTTTCATTGGCTTATGGTCGATAATAAAGATGATTCGATTCTTGCTTTTGAAAGATTTGTAGGAGATTCGCGACTTGTCTTTGTTTTTAATATGACAAGTAACTACTATGAATATTTTGAAATAGGTGTGTCGCAAGAAGGGATATATGAAGAAATATTTAATAGTGACAAAGATGTCTATGGAGGTTCAAACCAATATAATGGTTTGCCAATTAAAACTACTGAGTTTGGCCCATATAACCAACCTCATAAAATAACGATTAAAATAGCTTCATTTGGAGCAATGATATTTAAATATAAGAAGGTGTAGATATTATGAATATGTTTTCAAACGCAAACGTTTTTAAAGAAGCTTTTCAACGTCGCTTGGCTGAAAAGTACTCAAACACAATTGAAGAAAGTCATATCACTGAACAATTTGATGTTCTCGGAGAAATGGTAAGAGATTACGCGAACTATGACTGGAGAAATGTTAGAAAAGAAATTAAAAACGATGATAAAAAACAACTAATTTATTTTTCAATGGAATTCTTAATGGGAAGATTGCTTGTAAACAATCTTCAAAACCTAGGAATTTATGATGTTGCAAAAAAGGGCTTGGATGAATTAGGAATTGATATTAACAAACTCGAGGAGCAAGAAGCTGATGCAGGACTTGGAAACGGCGGATTAGGACGATTAGCAGCATGCTTCCTTGATTCAATTAGTTCTCTTGGATATCCAGTTCAAGGCAACTGTATTAGATATGAATACGGATTTTTTAAACAACTTATTCAAAAAGGAAAACAATTCGAAGTGCCAGATCAATGGCTAGTGAATGGTTTCTGCTTTGAGGTTAAGCGTCCTAAACACGCAGTTGAGGTTGAATTTGGCGGTTTTACTGAAACATATATCAAAGATAACGGCGAATTCGGCATGAAGACTGTCGATGCGACACATGTTCGAGCGGTTCCATATGATGTGTCTATTGTTGGCTACCGTAATAAGGTTACTAATGTATTGAGACTATGGTCTGCTGAACCAAGTGAATCAAATCTTCCAAAGCATTCGTCTTTCGAGGATTATTTAACAACTCTTAAAGAGCTATCTCATGGTTTATATCCTGATGACTCAACCGAACACGGAAAATTATTAAGACTTAAACAACAATATTTTCTAGTTAGCGCTGGATTGCAAAGTGTGTTGAGAGGCCATTATAGAAGTAAACATACATTGCTAAATTTACCTGATTATGCAGTTTTTCAGTTAAATGATACTCATCCCATTCTTTCAATACCTGAAATGATGAGAATAATGATGGACAAATATGGCTATGGCTGGAATGAATCTTGGGAAGTTGTCACAAAAACAATGGCTTATACTAACCACACAATTATGGCAGAAGCCCTAGAAAGATGGCCTGTTCAATACGTGCAGCAAGTATGCCCACGTTGTTTTATGATTATTGAGGAAATCAATCGTCGTTTTAACCAAGAAATGATTGATAAAAATATTGACCAAGGTGCTCGTCAACAAATGCAAATTATTAAAGATGGACAAATTCATATGGCTAATTTAGCCATATATGCTTCATTTTCTGTTAATGGTGTTGCTAAACTACACACCAACATATTAAAAAACGAGACATTCAAAGATTTTTATAATCTATTCCCAAACAAATTTAATAATAAAACTAATGGTGTTACACATCGTAGATGGTTAATGTATTCAAATCCAGAACTTGCTAAATTAATCACAAGCAAAATTTCTGATAAATGGATTTATGATATGTCCGAAGAATTATCTAAATTCGACAAATATAAAGATGATCCAATTATTCAAAAAAAGGTCATGTCAATTAAACAAGCAAACAAAGAAAAACTTGCTAAATATATCAAAAATAAAATGGATATTGATATTGATGTTAATTCTATTTTTGATGTGCAAATTAAACGACTACACGCTTACAAGCGTCAGCTTATGAACTTATTCCATATCATGTATTTATACATAAAAATAGTAAGTGACCCTAATTTCACAATGCATCCTAGAACATTTATCTTCGGTGCAAAAGCTGCACCAAGTTATGTTTATGCAAAAAGAATTATTGAATTAATTCTTGCAGTTGCAGATGTTGTGAACAATGATCCACGTGCAAGCAAATTTATGAAAGTTGTTTTTCTAGAAAACTATGGTGTATCTCTTGCTGAACTAATTATTCCTGCAGCCGATGTTAGCGAGCAAATTTCAACTGCATCTAAAGAAGCTTCAGGAACATCTAATATGAAGTTTATGATGAATGGTGCAGTTACAATTGGCACAATGGATGGCGCAAATGTTGAAATTCATGATTTGGTTGGAGAAGATAACATTGTTATCTTTGGTTTAAGCAGTGATGAGGTTTTAAATTATTACGCTAACGGAAATTATTCTGCATGGGATGAATATAATAAAGATGAAAGAATTAGAGCAGTTTTATCTAGTTTGTTTGATGGACCATGGGTTAATAAAGATCGATTCAAACTCATTTTCGATGAGATTATGAATAATAATGACTGCTATTTTATTCTTAAGGATTTTGCTTCATATATTGAAGCTCAAGAAAAAATCGAAAAACTATACCAAGACAAAACAAGATGGGCGTCTATGTGTATTAGAAATATCGCTATGAGTGGATATTTTACAAGCGATAGAACAATCAAGGAATATGTTCAAGATATTTGGCACTTGCAAAAGGTTGGAAAATAAATGGAAATAATTAATTTAAAAAATCTTTATTCGTTGCAAGCCGGTTTAGATAAAGAAATAGCGGATAATCACAATGTTTCTTATGAAACTACAAAAACAAAAAGGCTTCTAGCCTTAATTGTTGAAATTGGCGAGTTAGCAAATGAAACAAGATGTTTTAAATTTTGGTCCAATAAAGGCCCTTCAGCAAAAGAAATAATAATGGACGAATTTGCAGACGGACTTCATTTTCTTTTATCTCTTGGAATAATTCTTGGCGCAAATAAGTTTGATTATGAATTAACTAAAAGTGACGAAGAATTGACTGAGCAATTTTTAAATGTTTATAAGTTAGCACTTTGTTTGAAAGATAATTTTGATTTAAGTCATTATGAAAAATGCTTCTCTTCTTATTTGAATTTGGCTTTGTCAATAGGGATGAACTGTAAGGATATCATTGATTCTTATAACAAAAAACTTTCAGTTAATTACCAAAGACAAGAAAATAATTATTAATTATTTTAATAAAGATGCAATGAATAGCAGAGCTGCTGAAATATAGTTGATAATTGAGACAATAATTGCTCCAAACGCAATCTCGTTAATAAAAAATAAAACAGTCGCGGCCGAAATACAAAATACGCTTAATGCGACTAGTAAAATCTTCCCCCAAGGGAAGTTTTTTATTACAAAGATGAGCAAGCTCATCACAATGGAGACTACGATCAATATAAATGAAATTAAGGCAAATACGGAAAAGTCTTTCCCAAGCGCAACTTCTAATCCCATTATGTTGCTTTTGAATGGGAGAAAAAATAGCATTATTGAAATAGTTTCTAGCATTAAACCGCTAAGAAGAAGCTTATTTCCAATTTTCATTGATTTTTCTTTTATCATAATAATTTTTCTATTTCTTCTTCGGAATATACTTCTATTCCATTGCTTTTGAGCAATTTGGCGGTTATACCCATTCCAGGGATTTTTCTTCCTTGGAAATAACCATCATGAATTAGGTGTGTTCCGCAACTAGGTGAACTTTCTTTTAATATGGCTTTTGTAATTCCAAGATATTTACATAAAGCTAAAGCTTTCTTTGCACCTAATTCAAATTCTCTAGTTACTAATTTGCCATCTTTTCTTATTACTTGTGAACCACGAATTTCATTTGGGAGTCGTGGAGTTGATAATCCACCTTCACATTCTGGGCAAAATAATACTAATTCATATTTTTCTTTTAGTTTTTCTACCATAGGCGCATAATTGCCTTGGCCTTTGTAATTTACTTTGTCGCCTACTAAGCAGGCAGAGATTAATATTTTAGACATATGTATTATTCTATATTTTTAAAAGAAAAATGAAAATAAATAATGTATTATATTCATTATGATGGATGATAAGAAACTAATTGATGAAAAAACGAAGGACTATCCTTCTATTAAACCGAAAAAAGTTACTATTATTATTCGAATAATTTTAAGTATTGCTGCTCTTGCACTAGCTGGAGTAGCGCTTTATTTCTTAGTATTTTATAGATGAAAACAAAAGAATATTCATTCATTGTAGACGGGACAAACTATATTGTTCCTGTAACATATAAACACCAAAATGGTGTTTATTTGAGAGCAAATTCTAAGGGATTTGCCGCATCTGCTCCTATTTTACTTAGTGAAAAAAGGGTGATAGATTTTATATCATCAGCACTTCCTAAATTAATTAAAAGAGTTAATAAAAGACAGTTTTCCGAAAAGCTCTCATGCGATGAGTATACATATATTCTTGGAGAAAAAGTTGATGGCAAGATTGATGAAAAACAATTAAAACAATTCGCTTTAGAGACATTTACAAATTTAACGAGAGAATGTGAATATGAGATGGGAGTCAAAAAGCCTTATAAGATTCACGTTAGGAATATGAAGACACGTTATGGCTCTAATTCAATGAAAACTCATTCGATTAATTATCAACTTTCTTTAATTCATTTTTCGAAAGATATCATTAGATCTGTTGTTGTTCATGAGCTTGCTCATGACTTCTTTAGAAATCATCAAGATAAATTTTACAAATGTGTATTAAAATATTGCCCAAATTATTGGGATCTTAAAAAGAAACTTAGAAAGGGAATAACAAAATGATATACAAGATAAGTTCTAGACAAAATGAACACATCAAAGAAGTTTTCAAGCTATATCAATCTGGCGAACGTAAACTTCAAAATAAATTCATTATTGAAGGATTTCATCTCTTAGATATGGCTCTTAAAGCCAAACAAGTAGTGGAAGTGTTTACCTTAAAAGAACTTAATATAGATAAGACAATTGATCAATATATCGTTACGAGCGAAATTCTTGAAAAACTCTCAAAAGTAAAGAATCCTCAAGGTGTTATTGCAGTTTGCAAATGTAAATCACCAAGCAAAATTGTAGGAAAAAAAGTTTTATATTTAGATGATGTTTCTGACCCGGGAAATGTTGGAACTTTGCTAAGAACCGCTTTAGCATTCGGCTATAAAGATGTTGTTTTAAGTAAAAATACATGTTCGATTTATAACGAGAAAGTGATTTCGGCATGCCAAGGAGCGTTGTTCGAATTAAATATTGTTGAAAATATGCCTATAGCAAATCTTAAAAAAGATTACCAAATATTGGCTACAGAAATAAAAGGATCTGTTTCAGCCGACGAATTCGAACCATCAAAAAAATTCGTTCTTGTTTTAGGAAATGAAGCTCATGGTGTTAGTAAAGAAATATTGGCATTAGCAGATAAAAGAATCCGCATTGAAATTAATGATATTGAATCACTTAATGTCGCGGTTGCTGGTGGAATTATGATGTATATTCTTAAATAAAAATGATAAGGCAGTTGCAAGTAAAATCGCAATTGTACCTTGAATTAAATCAAAGAGAGAATTTATTAATCCTCCAAAACCATAAATGATATAATAACTTACTAAGTAAGTTGCTATCATCCAAATGGCTCCTAAAACATAAGCGAGCCATTTTATTTTTTTAGGAAAATATCTATATAAAAGACCACTAATTAAACCCTCTCCACCTTTTGCAATAATGCTAAAAGGAATAAAATATGCCGCTCCTAATGTTAAATCTGCTAGTGGTCCAATGATTGCTCCAACTAATGCTCCCCAAAAAGGTCCAATAAATGCTGAAGAAAATAAAATAATAGCATCGCCAAAATTAATATATGCTTGTCCTGTGAAAATAGGGATTACAGCAAATGTTGTGAGCAAATATCCAATTGCTGCAAGCATTGCTGTTAAACACATTTTTTTAGTAAACGAATTCATAACAAACATTATACTCTTAAAAGAATAGTAAATAAGAATAATATTTACTTAATTTGAGCATAGGAATACAATATGTCCTATCACAAAGAAAGGAAATAAAATTATGAAGAAATTTCGAATTTTAACCGTTTTTGCAGCAAGCGTACTTTTGCTAGCTGGCTGTAATGGCGGTGGAAATAGTAGTAGCAGTCAATCATCTTCTTCATCTATTCCAACATCTGGATCAGGCCAATCGGAAAATTGGCCAACTGAGTTACTTGCCGGATTTTGTAGTCAATATAAAGTCACATTCCAAGTTCCTCAAGCTGATGGGACCAATTGGGAATATGAATATGGTGAAGCTAGTGATGAAGGCGGCAGATATGGCTATTTCTATTTAGCACGTGAAGGGAAGGGCGAAGACGCCTATAAATCCAAATGTGAAGCAGCAGGCTTTACAATTGATGATTCTCTCTACGATTATTATGGCTATTTTGCTGATAAAGGCAGCGACGATGAATACATCATGTTTTATGATGGACAAGACGATGCAGGCAAAGATTGGTTTTGCGTCGAAGTTATTGGACCATATTTAGGTGGTGGAGGTTCTACTACTGGAAGTAGCGGTTCATCATCTGGATCAACAACAGGTTCATCTACATCTTATCCAGAAGATTCTGGTGAATCAGCTACATGGCCAGCCGAAAAAGTTGCAGCATTTAATAGCGCATTCCATGTTTCATTTGAAACACCTGCTCCAGCAGGAAGTAACTGGGAGTATGCATACTACGCAGACACTGATGAGTATGGCACATATGGCATTTTTGAAGCTTCTTGTGAAGATGCAGGCACACCAGGAACAGACGCTATAGAGGATACATATAAATCTGTACTCACTGCGGCTGGATTTAATATTGATGATTCGGATTATGAAGATAGTGGATATTACGCTGATAAAGGTAGTGATGACGAATATATCCAATTCTTTTCGTATGGAGGAGAATTCTGGCTTTATATCTATGGTCCATATTTAGGAGATAGTCCTACACCTGGACCAGTTGCTGATGAGACAATTACATTTACAAGTGCTGATAAAGGAAAAACATCTGCACAAGGTGTCTCGTTTGGTTCAGCATCGACAGGATGGGAAGACGACCGTGGTTTACAATGGCAATCCAAAGGACACCCTGGAACAATTTCATTCTCAGTCAGTTTTGCTGTTTCAGCAATTGTTATTGATGCATCAGCAAACTCAGATGGCGCTTCATTCACTTGCAGTGGTTCAACTGTGACCCTTGCTAGTGGCGCAAAACATGAGTCTGTTACATTTAATGTTTCATTTGCAGCAAACGAAACAATTACAATTACCACAACAGGATCAGGCAAATCACTTTGGATTAAGTCAATTTCACTTACTAAAGCTGCCTAATTTATAAAAAAGCTATTAAGCCTTTGCTCTTGAAGTAAAGGCTTTTTCTTTTGCGCAAGTGTGATATAATATTTAACGCAAAGACGAGAAATAGTACCTCGACAACTTATTTGATAGGGAATGTGGAATAGTGGAACCCACAAGCATATAAGCCGAGCGAATTCACCTCTGAGCATTCTTCTGTAATGGAAGACGTACTTCGCGTTAAGATGTAGAGCTAAATCAAGATATTGAAATAGAATATGGATGGCACCACGGAGTAATTCGTTCCTGAGTGTCATTTTATTTTTGCCTAAGGAGGGTTGAAAATGATTGAACCAATTAAGAAACTAATTGAATTAAAAGATAAAATTCTCGAAAAAATTAATGAAGCAGCAGATGAGAAAACATTAAAGTCTGTTCAAGAACAGGATTTATCTAAAAAATCATCTTTAAGTGGAATGATGTCACTTATTAGTAGTTTATCTGGAGAAGATAAAATTACTTTTGGACAAGCAATGAATTCTACTAAAAAAGAGATTCAAGAAAAATTTGCTGATAAAGAAAAAGAAATTCATGAAAAAGCAATTAAAGAACGCTTAGAGAAGGAGAAAATTGATATTTCTCTTCCTGGTACAACATATAAAATGGGTGGAATTAATCCATTTTATCAAATTGTCGATGAGATGATTGATGTTTTTACATCAATGGGTTATCAAGTCAAAGAAGGACCCGATGTTGAAACTGATTTCTTCAATTTTGAAAGAATGAACATTCCAGCAAATCACCCAGCTCGTGAGATGCAAGATTCTTTCTATATTACTAATTCAACCCTTTTGAGAACCCACACTTCTCCGGCTCAGGCTCACGCAATGGATGAAGCTAATGGAAGACCTTTAAAAATCATTTGTCCAGGTAAATGTTTTAGAAGAGATGATGACGATGCAACCCATTCACATCAATTTGGTCAAATTGAGGGCTTGGTCATTGATAAGAATATTAATTTAGGAAATTTAAAAGCAACATTGGAACTTTTCTTGAGAAGGATGTTTGGCGAAAAACGTGAAGTCAGATTTAGAAGTTCTTATTTCCCGTTTACTGAACCATCTGTAGAAGTGGATATTTCATGTATGGAATGTCACGGAAAAGGATGCCCAATGTGTAAAGGAACTGGATATATTGAAATTTTAGGTGCAGGAATGGTTCACCCTAACGTACTTGAAATGAGCGGATATGATCCAAAAGAGTATTCAGGATTTGCATTTGGAATTGGTATAGAACGTGTAGCAATGCTTAGATATGGCGTTGATGATATTCGTAAATTTTATCAAGGCGATGTTCGATTCATCGAACAATTTACAAGAAAATAGGAGGTTAAGAAAATGAAAGTATCATTAAATTTAGTTAAAAAATTCATTAATTTAGACGGATTAACTGTTGATGAAATTGTTCATCGATTAACCTTTGCAGGCGTTGAAGTGGAAAGTGTTGAACAAATTGCTTACGGAACAAATTTAACTGTAGGTGAAGTTATAACTTGTGAAAAAATGCCTGATAGTGATCATTTACATTTAACAACAGTTTTTACTGGTAATTATGGACTACTTCACATAGTTTGTGGTGCACCGAATGTTCGCGTAGGTCTAAAGGTAATTGTTGCTCTTGATGGAGCTAAACTCCCTGGTGGTATAACTATCAAAAAAGGTAAAATCAGAGGTCACGAATCAGAAGGAATGCTTTGTTCATTACTTGAATTAGGTGTTAATTCTAAATTCTTAAAAGAAGAACAAACTAAAGGCATAGAAGAACTGCCTTCTGATAGCGAAGTTGGTAATGATAATGTTTTAGAATTACTCGGCCTAGATGATGTTATTTTAGATTTGAAGCTTTTAGCTAATAGAAGCGATTTATATAGTGTGATTAATGTTGCTAAGGAACTTGAGACTTTATTTGGCAGAAAAGCAAATATTTCAAAATCAAAAGACCCTAAAAATAAAGAAATTTCATTTGCTGTTAATTCATTAACAGATAAATGTTCACAATTCTCTGCAAGAGTAATTAAAGGTATTGAGGTTAAAGAGTCTCCAAAATGGATCAAACAAGCTTTAATGTCATCTGGTATTCGCTCTATCAATAACATTGTTGATATAGGTAACTACGTTATGCTTTTAACTGGTCAACCTCTTCATATGTATGATTTAGATAAACTTCCTGCTACCGAATTAATTGTTCGTGATGATTATGAAGGTGATTTTGTTGCTTTAGATGAAAAGACATACAAAGTAAAAAATGGAGACGTTGTCATCACATCAAAAGGCAAGGTTATGTGCCTTGGTGGAGTAATGGGGTCACTTGAATGTGCAGTTGATGA
Organism: Bacilli bacterium; assembly: GCA_024408105.1. Taxonomy (GTDB): domain Bacteria; phylum Bacillota_I; class Bacilli_A; order RFN20; family CAG-826; genus Fiminaster. Next base: position 48,878 of record JAKSVG010000003.1, read on the forward strand.
GAACACAAAAAATGTAGTTATTGAATCTGCAAATTTTGACTTTGCTTCTATAAGAAGAACATCAATTAGGCTCAATTTATCTTCAGATTCATCAATGAGATTTGTTAAAGGAATAAATCCAAATCAATACAACGAAGTTGAGAACTTTACAGCTCAACTTATTTGTGATCTTTGCAATGCAAAAGAAATTGGCGAAACAAATACATATTTAAAATCTAAATATATTAAGAAAGTTGTTAAAACAACTCCAAGATATATTAATGCAAGATTGGGAACATCATTCACTGATGAGCAAATTGTTTCCGCTTTAAAATCTGCATTTATTTCAATCAGTGAAAAAGATGGCGTTCTTGCTTGTGAAATTCCTGATTGGAGAATTGACATAAACGGTGAGGCAGATTTAAGCGAGGAAGTTATTCGTATACTTGGATTTGAAAATGTTAATAGTGAACTTCCTAGTATCAAATTAAGTGTTGGGCAAATGGAAGAAAAACTTCTTCACAAATGCGAAGTCAGAAGCTTTTTGAGAGGTTTAGGTTTGACAGAACAATTAACATATTCTCTTATAAGAGAAAGTGAAGTAAAACAATTTGCAATTTTGAATAAAGAATCTGCTTATAAAGTTATGAATCCATTAACCGATGAACATGAATATGTTCGTACTAATCTACTTCCTTCGTTAATGAATGTTCTTCAATATAATGTCAACCATTCACAAGAAGACCTTTCTTTCTTTGAAGTAAGTGATTTATATAGTGAAGGCAATAGACATATCCATTTAGGAATCATTCTTTCAGGAAATGATTTAAGACAATCTCATCTTAAAGGAGAAGCTTATAGTTTTTATCATATGAAAGGCATAGTTGATGGCCTATTAAAACTGTACGGAATTGAAGAAAAACGCTATACATACGAACGTTCAAATGCTTCTGAATTACATCCTGGTAAATCCGCAATGTTAAAACTAGATGGAAAAATCATTGCTCACTTTGGGGAACTTCATCCAATTGTTGCGAGTAAACTTGGACTAAATAAGATTAATGTGATTGCTCTAGAATTAGATCTTGATGCATTATTCAATACAAAAGTTAGTCAAAAGAAAATGGAAATTACATCGCGATTCCCAGCAGTTAAACGAGATTTTGCATTGATCGTTAATAATGACGTGAGTGCGGGACAATTAACACAAGAAATAAAAAAAGTTAGCAGAATGTTAATTAAGAACGTCGATATCTTTGACGTTTATCGTGGTGAACACATTAATCATGGCCATTATTCAATTGCTTTAACTGTTACATTTTCTTCATTAGAAAAAACATTAACTGATAGTGAAATCAACGCTCTTCAAGATCAAATTATTGAAACATTAAAATCAAAATTTGGCGCGGAGTTAAGAAAATGATTTTAGAAGTTAACAAACTCGTTTCAACAAAACCATTTGAAGAAAGTGAAGATATCACTTTTGACAAAGAAAAATATAAATGTGTTTTGCCTCTAATAGAAATCAAAAAATGCCATGTTAAAGTTGACGCAACAAATTATAATGACTTTATTGAAGTTATGATTCTTGTTGATGCGGTGGTTTTACTTGAAAGTAGTTATACGCTTAAGCCATTCGAATTTCATATGCTAACTGGCGAAGAATACCATTTTGGAACGAGTGCATACGAAGGCGATGATGTAATTGAATACAAAGGAAATATTATCAAACTTGATGATTATATTTTTAATTTAATTTCTGCTTCTATTCCTTTATCTCCTAAAGCTCCTGGAGAAACACTTCCCAAAAGTGGAAAAGGATATAGAATTTTGAGTGAAGATGACTACGAAAAAGAAAAGCAAAGTAGTGGCGATCCCAGATTTTCTAAATTAGATGATATTGACTTCAATTAGTAGTTTGCTTGCATATAGTGCTTAACATAATTGTCTTACTAAGAAACTACTAAAAACAAAAAATATTACAAAGTAATAAAAGCCGTCATTTGATGGCTTTTTCTATTTTTTACTACTAATTCAAAACTATTTTATGTTTACACACAAGTACTCACTCGTTATAATTTAGTTACGCATGTGGGACAAAGTGGGATGATATACGGAAGTTTCGAACATAACCTTGATGAGAAAAACAGACTAGTAATTCCCTCAAAATTACGTGAATGTTTGTCAAAAGTCCTTTTTATAATAAAGGGATTTGAAGGATGCATTTCAATTTATCCTGAAGATGAATTTAATGTTTATTTAGCTAACCTATCAAAATTAGATGATAATATCAAAATTTCTCGTGACTTTAAGCGGGTTGCATTAAGTAGTGTATGCAGACTCGAAATCGATTCAAAAAATAGAATTCAAATTCCGACAGCTATTGTTAATAAGTATTCATTGGATAATGATGTGATTATTGTTGGAATGATAAATCATATTGAAATTTGGAATTTATCCTTATGGAAAAAATATTTCCAAGAAAATGAAACTCTTTTTGAAAAAAACGCTGAAAAACTATTGGTGAAAAACGATGAGTAGTCATGTATCCGTGTTATTAAACGAAGCAATCCAAGGCTTAAATATTAAGCCAGACGGCTTTTATGTCGACTTAACTCTTGGTAGAGGTGGCCATAGTGGTGAAATTTTAAGCAAATTAAATAGTGGTAAATTATTTGCTTTTGATAAAGATAAACAAGCAATTATTGAGTCGAAAGGAAAACTTGAAAAAATTGGTAATAATTTTGAAATAATTCATGAAGACTTTAGGAACTTTAAACTCCCTTTAATAAATAAAGGAATCAAAAAAGTTGATGGTATATTAGCTGATTTAGGAGTCTCATCACCTCAATTTGACGAAGATAAACGCGGTTTTTCTTATAGAAATGACGCTAGACTTGATATGCGTATGGATTTGAGACAATCTTTAACTGCGTATGACGTTGTTAATAACTATTCTCTTAATGATTTAACAAGAATTTTTAGGGAATACGGAGAAGAAAAATATTCTTATCAAATTGCAAAAAAAATTGTTTTAAATAGGGAAAATAAACCTATTGAAACAACTACTGAATTGGTAGAAATAATAAAATCTGCAAAGCCAATGAAGGAATTGTCAAAGAAAGGTCACCCTGCAAAACAAGTTTTTCAAGCGCTTCGTATAGAAGTTAATGACGAATTAGGTGCATTAAAAGATATGCTTAATGATGCAATAGAGATGCTAAATGTGAATGGAAGATTAGTTATTATCACATTTCATTCATTGGAAGATCGTATTGTGAAAAATGCCTTTCAAAAAGTAGCTAAATTAGAAGGAACCAGACACAATGTTTTCTCCCTTCCAGTAGACAATGATATGCCAAGATATACTATTATTAATAACAAAGTTATTACACCAACAGATATGGAATTGCAAAATAACCCGAGAAGTAAAAGTGCGAAAATGAGAATTTTGGAAAGGATTAAACTATGAAAGATAAGTTAAAGAAGCATGGTAAATCCACAAAATATTTCCTTTTCAGAAAGATACTGATTATTTCATCAATTGCTTTATTGCTCAGTGCATCAATAGGCATACCTGTTGGAATCAAAATCGCTCAATCGTATATTCATCAAAGAACAAATTAACCATAAAAGAGAATAGCCTTTAGGCTTTTTCTTTAGTTTGTTTTAATTATGATTGCATTGTTTATTTAGAATATATAAAATATATTAGGTATTTATTATGGCAACTCATAACGCAGTTATAGAAATTACAGATTCAAAAGTCAGACTTATCATTGGCAATGTTGTTGATGGCAAGCCTGTTATTTGCTATGCAATTGAGAAGCCCATTTATGGGATGGTGTCTCGCGGAGAAATCATCGAATATAATAGACTTATTCAGACAATTTCTTCATTGGCTCACATGCACGACGAAGATGTAAAACTTAATCTTAATGTTTCTGAGGCTTATGTTATTCTCCCACCAATAGGCTTTGAGGTTTTTGAGACAAATAAGGTAACAAATGTTGTCTCTCCAACAAGCATTATTGAATCAATTGATATACGAAATGTTATGTCGCTGGTAAAAAAAGAAATTGTTCCTCCAGGACAAGCAATTGTTGATATTATTCCTGATGCTTTTATTCTCGAAGGTGACAGATCGTTTGCAAATCCACCTATTGGTGAAAAATCTAATTCAATTACTCTTTATACAAAAATACATACATTGCCATCTCGCTTGTTGGCTTCTTACACGAATGCTGTTCGAAACTCGCAAATACGTCCATCTCGTTCATTACTTGCTCCTTATTGTTTGTGTGAATACATAAAGACAAATAACGAATATCCAAAGAATTATATTCTTGTCGATTGCAACGCTGGCTATTCATCAATTTCTTTAATAGGCAACTCGACGCCATTCTCATCTGATCATGTTTTGTTAGGATACAACGACTTGGTTTTAAAAATTAGCCAAGCATTCCAAATCACTGAAGAAAAAGCGAAAGAAGTACTTGATACTTATGGATTGGATGAAAGAAACATTACATTTAATCCAGTTATCGTTTCATCACAAGATGAATTTGGACATGAAATTGATTTTGTCCAAGATGATTTAAATAAATTAATTAGAGAATTTACTACTGAATTCTTAAAGCAACTTGATTCTTGCTATTTGACATTACTTACTGGTTATTCCGAAGAAGTTAGAAAATTACCTATTGTTGTTACTGGTGAATTGATTAATGTTCACGGAATCAAAAAGGTGTTAGAAAGTCACTTTACCAATAGCGATGAAGTAATATTTGTCTCGTCGGATATAGTTGGCGCTAGAGGCCCTGAGTTTGCTACATGTGTTGGTGCTCTTCTTATTGGTGGAAGCTTTAAAGGTTCCTTATCAGAAGAAAGAGCAAAAGTAAGTGAACTCAATCGTGTTGAATAATGAAAATGTGGAGGTACTGAAATGATAGATAATCTCGATAATTATGAAGCTGTTGCTCGCATTGTTGTAATCGGTGTCGGTGGTGCTGGTAACAATGCAGTTAACAGAATGATAGATGAAAACATAGATTCTGTTGAATTTTATGTTGCAAATACTGATAGACAAGCTTTAGCAACTAGCAAAGCTAGAAATCGCCTTGTTCTTGGAGAAGACCTTACGGGAGGATTAGGAGCTGGTGGTGAACCAAGTATTGGAAAGCAAGCTGCCGAAGCCTCTATCGAAGATATTCGCCAAATAGTAAAAGGCGCGAATATGGTTTTCATCGCTGCAGGCATGGGAGGCGGCACTGGTACAGGAGCTGCACCCGTTGTTGCACGCGTTGCAAAAGAAGAGGGCGCATTGACAGTTGCAATTGTTACAAGACCTTTCTCGTTTGAAGGAAAAAAACGCATTGCAAATTCTGTTGAGGGACTTAATGAATTAAAAGAAGCTGTTGATTCAATCATTATTGTTTCGAATGACAAACTTTTAATGGTTAGTGGCACACAACCAATTTCTGAAGCTTTCAGTGAATCTGATAGAGTTCTCGCTCAATCAGTTAAAACTGTCACAGATTTAATTCTTATGCCAGCAGTCATCAATCTTGATTTTGCTGATGTTAAAAATACTTTGAAAGACTCCGGCATAGCCTTAATTGGTTTTGGTATGGGTGCTGGTAGCAATAAAGCTCAAGAAGCTGCTCAAAATGCAATTAGTTCACCTTTACTTGAAGCGAGTATTAATGGTGCAAGGCGCGCCATATGCGCAGTAACATGCGGCTCACAAGTTTCACTTTATGAGGCTCAAGAAACTGTTGATAGAATTATTGAGGCAGCTGGAAATGCAATTGATATAAAATTTGGTGTATCAATTAACCCTCAATTAACTGATCAAATTCTTGTAAGTGTTATTGCAAGTGATTTTACTGAAGACTTCGACTTTACAGCCGTTCCATCATACGAAAAACCTGTCGTTAAAGAAAATCAAAATCTAGAAAACATTGAAAGTTCTTATTCTGATGGGCAAAACATTGATGAAGACGTTCAATCGGAAGATGCAACTGTAGAGGATAATTTTTTACCATCATTTTTAAAAGACAAACATATTGATTAAGGAGGAATAATCTCTATGAAAGCAAAAAGATTAGCTGTTCTTCTTACCGCCTTACTAGCTAGCGTTACAATGCTTGGTTCATGTAATGGTGGAAACACAACATCATCTGAGCCTTACGAAGGCACTGATCCAGCAACAATTTTAAATGGTTATTATAAGGAACTTACTAGTTGGAAAAATTATCTCGATTTAAAGAAAAAATTGTACACAATAATTCGTAAGAATTATACTCCTATTTCATATACAAAAGATCCGCAAGACACATCTAGGGCAAATTGGTCAACGAATAGAAATGCTGATCAATCATTAACAAACCATGATAAGGTTCATTTGCTCTATATAGATGATGAGGAATTTAAACAAACCGGAAATACATCTAATTGGCAAAGAGAGCATTGTTTTCCTGCATCGCTTATGACCGGTTTAGGAACAGGTGATGCAGTTAAAGTTTTAGGAACCGCAACTGATTTTCATAACTTGTATGCTTCTTATTCTAGTGGAAATAGTGCTCACTCAAATATGAGTTTTGGCTATGTAGATCCTACGAAGGGCGAAGTGAAAACAACCGGCAACAGCAAATATCAAGAAGATGATTCTTCAACTACTCAAGTCAATGAGGGCGTTTTTGAGCCAGCAGATATTGATAAGGGTAGAGTATCAAGAGCCGTATTTTATATGGCTGTAATGTATGGCGATGATGCATGGGTTGAAAATAATGACGGAAATGGCCATGAATTATCTGTTGGATTAAAGATTATAAAAAAGGGCGCAGGTGAATGCACACTACATCAAGCTGCATCCGGAAATAAATGCCATTCAAATCTTGATGATATTGTTGAATGGAATAACAAGTTTTGGCCTGATAGACTCGAATATCAACATACAACGTATGTTCAATCATTACAACATAATAGAAATCCGTTTGTTGATTTCCCTGAACTAGTTGATTATGTCTTTGGCGAGAAACGCCTTGAATCTGGAGAATTAAAACACCTCCACAATATTTATGACATTTTAAGTATGGGCAAAGAAGAAATTGCTGATGTTGCTGTAAAAAATGTCAAATATAGTTATGATGGTGGAGACACATTTAATTCACGAAGTGATATTGAAGTTTACACAACAACAAACAACTTCACTAGAACAAAATGCGAAAACTATACTGTTAGTGGAGTCACTGATGGTAGTGTTTTAAGTCAAAACCAAAACGGACAAGAAATTACAATTTCTGTTAATGATAGACAAGCTAAATATAAAATTAGTGTCGCTAATGACAATTGGAAAAATTTAAATTATAAGGTTATGCCAACAAGTTCTATTCTTAAGGGGTGGAAAGCTGGCAATGATATTAAAACAACATTAAGCGGCATTGATTGGAATTTCAGTGCAGCAACATTAAAAGGTGTTGAAACACTTGATGAAAATCTTAAAGAGATTGGTGTTAGCGTGGGATCAAATTCTTCACCTGCTGGTGATGTTACGATTGAAACATTAAACACAGTTTCTATCGATGGCAATTATATTATTAAGAAAATTTATGTTGAAGCTAATATGACAAGCAAATATATGTCAGATTTCAATATAAAATATTATATTGGTAGTGATGAAGTGTATTCAACAAAAGGAACATACCATAGTGAATCAACTCTTTATACTTATGCTGCTGATTTATCATCACTTAAACAAGGAGCCGGAAAAGTTAAAATAGTTATTTCTGGTCTCCAAAGAAGATTGAATTTAGGACGTATTGGATTATTGGTTGAAAAGACGTCTGATTAATTATTGTTGCGTTGACGAAGACACGTTCTTTACCCCTCTTAGCGAGATGAGGATGGTGGAAGCTCATCACATTGTAAGGAATATCACTTCTGAGCATGCTTTCTGAAAATAGTAGGAAAACCGGATTTCGCCGTTATCGAAAATTAAGTGCTATAACTTTATGTTATAGAATTAAGGTGGTACCGCGTGAGGAGCGCCCTTAAGGCGCTTTTTATATGCGCAAGGAGAAGAAAAATGGAACTTAAGAACTCATTATTAATGCCTAAAACAAACTTTGAAATGAGAGGAAATCTTTCTCAAAAAGAACCTATTTTAGTTAAAAAATGGCAAGACGAAAAATTATATGAGCAAATGCTCGAATTAAGAAAAGGATCAGAAGAATATGCTTTCCATGATGGTCCTCCATACGCTAATGGTGACATTCATTGTGGTCATATGCTCAATCGTATCTTAAAAGATATGATCGTTAGATATAAGGTTATGTCTGGATATTATGTACCATTTATTTTCGGATTTGATACACACGGGCTTCCTATCGAAGTTCAAGTTACAAAATCCGGTGTAAATAGAAAACTCACCCCACCTGATGAATTTAGGCAAAAGTGTCGCGAATATGCATTAAAGCAGGTTGAGCATCAAAAGTCGCAAATTGTCAGACTTGGTGCAATTGGAGATTATGAACATGCATATTTAACGCTTAATAAAGATTTCGAAGTTCAACAAATTGAAGTTTTTGTTAAGATGGCTCTCCGTGGGTTAATTTACAAAGGATTAAAACCAGTTTATTGGTCATGGAGCAGTGAATCTGCTTTAGCAGAAGCTGAAATTGAATATAAAGATGTTAAATCATATGCAATCTATGTTGCGTTCAATGTAAAAGATGGAAAAGGGGTTGTTCCAGCTGGCTCAAGAGCTGTTATCTGGACAACAACACCTTGGACTCTTCCTGCTAATTTAGCAATTTCTGTCCATCCAAGATTTGAATATGGATTATATAAAACTAATCTTGGTAATTTGATTCTTTTAAAAGAATTTGAAGAAAGATTAACTACTGAACTTGGACTAACACAATGTGAGCTATTAAAAACATTTAAAGGTCAAGACCTTGAAGGCGTAAAAACTTCTCATCCATTCTATGATAGAGAATCAGTGATTTTGGTCGGTGAGCACGTCACAAATGAATCAGGAACAGGTTTAGTTCATACTGCTCCTGGACATGGTGTTGATGACTTCACTGTTTGCCAAAAATATGGCATTCAGCCATATTGCCCTGTTGATGAACACGGAAAATTAACGGCTGATTGCGGCGATAAACTCGCAGGATTATTTTACGAAGATGCAAATAAAACTGTTTTGGAAATTATCCAAAATAATGGCTCACTATTAAAGTGTGATGAGATTGTTCATAGTTATCCTCACGATTGGAGAACTGGAAAGCCAGTAATTTTCCGTGCAACACCTCAATGGTTTTGCTCAATTGGAAAAATTAAAGATGAATTATTGAGTGAGGTTCAGAAAGTTAATTGGCAACCTTCATGGGGAAAAGAACGTATCTCAAATATGATTAAAGATCGTACTGATTGGTGCATTTCTAGACAAAGGATTTGGGGAGTTCCAATTCCAATAATTTATGCAGAAGACGGTACGCCGATTACAGAAAAAGAAGTATTTGATTCTATCGTCAGCAAATTCAAAGAATTTGGAAGCGATATTTGGTTCACTAAAGATGCTTATTATTTCCTTCCTGAAGGATATAAAAATGCTCATTCACCAAATGGTGTTTTTACTAAAGAAAAAGATATTATGGATGTTTGGTTTGACTCAGGTTCAAGCTTTAACGCTGTCATGATTAATGGTGGCCATAAATTTCCTTGCGACCTTTATTTAGAAGGTGCAGATCAATTTAGAGGTTGGTTCAACTCTTCATTAAGTGTATCAGTTTCTTGCTATGATAAAGCACCGTATGAAACTGTTGTATCACATGGTTGGGTTTTAGATGAAAAAGGTGAAAAAATGTCCAAGTCTAAGGGCAATGGAATTGATCCAAATAAAATGGCGAATATCTATGGTGCAGACATCCTTAGATTATGGGTATCAACGGTTAACTATCAACAAGATGTTCGCATAAGCGAAAATCTATTAAAACAAGTTGCTGAACAATATCGTAAAATTCGTAATACATTTAAATTTTTGTTAGGTAATCTTTCTAATGGAGAAATGTCTAAATTTGATCCTAAAAAAGATATGGTTAACGAATTCGCTGCTGTAGATAAATTTATTTTAGCCAAACTTGAAGATGTCAAAAATTCAGTTATTGAAAGTTTTGATCATTTCGACTTTGCAAGTGCACTAACTAAAATTATGACATTTATGTCTAGCGACCTTTCAAGTTTTTATCTTGATATTGGTAAAGATATTCTTTATTGCGAAAGTGCAAAATCTTTACGCAGAAAGCAAATGCAAAGTGTTATATATCTATTAACAAGCGATCTAATGAGGATGCTAGCACCTGTTCTTCCATTCACTATGGAAGAAGTGCACACAAACATGCCTGATTATAATAATAAATCTGTCGCTTTACTCGACTATCCAAAAGAATCGCATAAATTTGATAAAAGCATCCTTGAACAATACGAGTCTTTCTTAGCGTATAGAAATGATGTAAATAAAGCGATTGAAGATATAAGAGCAAAGAATATCGTTGGTTCTTCACAAGAAGCTTTGATTGTTACTCCTGATGTCGCTGTTTTAAAAGAAACAGGATTGGATAAAGATTTAAGTGAACTTGCAAAATTGCTTATTGTTTCAAAAGTAGAACTCAATCCTTCTTTAAAACAAGTGGAAGCACATCGCATTGACGCTGTTAAATGTCCACGTTGTTGGAATTATGTTGACAAGTTAGTTAAAGTTGATGATGAAGTAGAGGTTTGTGAACGTTGTGCAGGAGTTCTTAAAAATGAATAAGGAAAAAGTTATTTTAGGTCTAAAATGGTTTTTGAACTCATTTATTTGGCTTGGTGTTTTATTGTTTGTATTGGATATTGCTACTAAATGGGGTATTCAAAACACATTTGTTAATGAAATCTGGATTATTCCTAATTTTTTAAGCATTAATCTTTCTCATAACATGGGCGCTGCATGGTCAATGGGCGGCGATGGGAACATCGGAATGCGTGCTTTGTGGATTATAATTTCGGTTGTTCTTTCAGGTGCTTTAATTGCATTTTACGTTATAAAACGTAATAAACTAAGTAATTGGTATAAAGCAGCATTAATAATGATGATTGCCGGTGCGCTTGGAAATATGATTGATAGAATATTCTATTGGAAAGAAATTGTTGGTTTTGATGGAGTTATAGACTGGATTTCTTTCACATTTGGTTCATATAAATTTCCAACTTTTAATATCGCTGATTCATCATTAGTAATCGGAGTAATTATTCTTATTGTTTTAATTATTATTGAAATGGTTCAGGATTCGATTAAGCAAGGCAAAAAAGGTGCATATAAATTGAAACCTGAAGAATACGAGAAAAAAATAAAAGAAGAAGCAGAAAAAGCTAAAAATGAAGAGCACAAAGATTAGTGAAGAATATATTGGCGTCAGGCTTGATAAAGCCTTATCTAGTATATTAAGTGAAGTTTCTCGAAGTAAAATTCAAGAATATCTTTCGCTTGGTTTAATCTTAGTAAATTCTAAAGTTGAAAAGCCTTCTTATAAGCTTGATAAAGACGATATTATTACTTTTAACGATTTTCCAAAGCCTGAATCATCTTTAAAAGCTGAGGACATTCCGTTAGATATTGTTTATGATGACGATGATGTAATTGTTATAAACAAACCTGTTGGTTTGGTAACTCATCCAGGTGCTGGAAACTATGAACATACTCTTGCAAATGCATTAAAACATCATAGTGATAGTCTTTCGTCGTTAAACGGCGAATTTAGGCCCGGTATTGTTCATCGTCTTGATAAAGACACATCTGGTTTACTTGTCGTGGCTAAAAACGACTATTCACACGCATTTTTAGCAGATCAACTAAAAGATCATACACTAGCAAGACACTACTACGCGCTTGTTCTTGGTAAAATTAATGAAGATGAAGGAAAAATCATTGCTCCAATAGGACGAGACAAAAAATATCGCTTAAAGATGGCAGTGGACCTAATAAACGGAAAAGAAGCCATCACAAACTTCAAAGTTATCCAAAGATTCGATAACTATACATTGGTTGAGTGCATTTTAGAAACTGGAAGAACCCATCAAATTAGAGTTCATTTTAATTATATTAAGCATCCAGTAATAGGAGATCAATTATACGGAAAAGGCAATCGAATAATTTACGATAAAGGACAGTTGTTATTTGCTCATAAAATTAAATTTATTCATCCGAAAACAAAAAAAGAAATGGAGTTTTCCGCTCCACTTCCTAAGTTTTTTGATGATGTTTTAAAATCAATCTAATTCACTTAAATTTGCAAAGTTCTTTTTGACATTTTTTAATAATTCATCTTTGCCATATGCTTTCGCGAAATCAACTGCAAACTTAGTGACTTTTTTACTTGCTCCAAACGGAATATCTTTTTTATATTTATTGCTCATATCTTCCATCTTTTTTAAAAATGAATAACGAGCAATAATTGAGGCTACTGCAACTGAAGGAAAATACGACTCTCCTTTTGTTCTGAATGTGATTGTATTAACAACATCTTTCGCATCTTCTAAATATTTGTAATATTTATCGCTTTCAAGAAATTGATCTACAAAAACATTTTTTACATCAGGATATTTTTCAATAAGATTATGCAAAACTTGATTGTGCATTTTGCATTTCATCTCATTTATATTTAAGCCTTTATCTACTAGTTCATTGTACTTTTCATTATTTAATGAAATTTGAGAATACTTAAATTTTTTAATTAATATTTCGCCTAGTCTTAATATTTCATCATCGTTTAAGCGTTTACTATCATCTACACCTAACTCTTTTAAATATTGAATATCACTTTCTTTTACTAGTGCAGCAGCAACGCATATTGGACCAAATAAATCTCCAGTGCCGACTTCATCGCTACCAATTTGGTTTTCTAAACAAATCCAAGATGCTTTTTTAGGAGTTGTTTTTTCTTTTTTTGGATTAATTTTTGCGTCTTTATCCCATCTGATTGCTTCTTTTAATGGGTCATAGCCCATAAACATAAGTTTATATTCGTTTTCTTTTTTGCTTGAATAAATGGAAATTATTAGTCCTTCAAGCTTAGCAAAAAATACAATGTACTCTCCATTGTTTTCTACTTCATATGGGGCATAGACATTAATGACTTCATTTTTCTTTGCTTCATCGATTAAGATAGTTACTGACTTACGTTCGATCATATTTCTATATTAGCATATTGATTAAAAAATTAAATATTAATTTTTATTAAATCTGCCGCTCCTTTCTTTCTTCACTATATAGTTGGTAGTTTTTTGCAAAAAAGTGTTGAAATATTTTCTATCAATAATTGAAGAATTTTTATATTCTTCTTTCTATGATATAATTTCAAATATGTTAGACATTTATCAAACTCTTGAAATCAAATCCATACTTAATGAAATTGCTGAATTTTCTAGAAGCGAAATTTCTAAGGATAGGATTAGAACATTGAGAATGCTTTCAAACTTTTCTGACGTAAAGAAAGAACTTTTTATTTTAGATGAAATGCTATCATGTTCTTTAAGACACGGAAGACTTCCTATTGATGTATCCTTTGATATTTCTAAATACATTGATATGGCGAAAAAAGGTGGCATTTTAACTCCTTTAGATTTAGAACATGTTGCTCACGATGTTCTTCTAGCTAATAAATTATTTGAATATTTTAAAAAGGTAGAAAAGGATTTATATCCTTTACTTATCGATTTAGCAAACCAACTATATGATATTTCTTCATTAGAAATTGAAATCCATAAAGTAATAAATCCTTCTCTAGGCATTTATGATGATGCTTCAATTGAACTTTCTAAAATTAGAAGGCAAATTTTGAATTTAGAAAATTCTATTCGAAGTATGTTTTCATCATTAGTTAATAAGTACAAAGATTATCTTTCCGATACATCTATTTCGATTAGAAATGATCATTTCGTATTAGCGGTTAAAAGTGCTGATAAAAACAAGGTTCCTGGTGTTATTCACGATATATCAGATTCAGGCCAAACCACATTTATCGAACCGAATGTCTTGGTTGATATGTCTAACGAACTTTATCTTGCCCATAAAAAAGAAAAAGAAGAGATAACAAGAATACTTAAAGAATTGTCAAATAAAGTAGTGGATAAGGCACCTGAAGTAGTTTCAAATAACAAAGTTATTTCTGAATTAGATTTTATTGATTCTAAGGCTTGCTATGGAAACAAGCATAATTGCTATGTAGCCTCATTAAGTGATCAACCATTAATTGACATAAAAGGCGCAAGGCATCCTTTAATTAGTGATGAAGTAGTGGTTGCCAATGATTTTTATTTAGATCAAAAGCAAAGAATAATTATTATTTCAGGCCCTAATGCAGGCGGAAAAACAGTTGCGCTAAAGACGCTTGGGCTTATGGTTATGATGAATCAAATGGGATTAGCATTACCTACTAAATCCTCTGCGACATTATCATTTTTTCCTAAGATATATGCAGATATTGGTGATAACCAATCTTTAAGTGATAATTTATCTACATTTGCTGCCCATATATCTAATTTATCAACAATTACATATTTCATTACTCAAAATGATTTAGTTCTTTTAGATGAACTAGGAACAGGAACATCACCTAACGAAGGTGAAGCAATTGCGGTTGCTGTTTGCGATTTTCTTTTAGAAAAGAAATGCTTTGGAATTATATCTTCACACTTTGAAGATATGAAAGAATACGCATATAAACGTGAAAACGTTGTTAACGCTATGATGGTTTTTGACGAGAAGAAATTATTACCTACATACACTTTAAAAATTGGCCTTCCAGGTAGAAGCTATGGTTTAGAAATGGCAAAACGCTACCATTTAAAAGATTCGGTGATAGATAATGCCAAAGCAAATTTAAATAAATCGAAAAAGCGTTCAATAAATGACGTATTAGATAAATTAAATTCTGTTTTAAGGCAAAACGAAGAAATAAAAGAAGATTTATTGAAACGTGAAAAGGCACTTCAATCAAAAGAAAAGGATGTTTCTTATCAGGTAAAAACTCTTCAAAAAAAGAAAGATACTTTGCTTGAAGATGTAAATCTTGAAAAAGAAAAGATGATTGATGAAGCAAAAAAACAAATTACTGATATTTTGCGTGTTATGTCTAATGGCAACGCTAAGCAAAAAGACTTATTGGATGCTAGAAAGAAATTAGAAGCCATGCAGGAAAATATGGAAGATGTTAATGAAATTGATGAAGTTATCATTAAAATTAATGATATTGTTGAAGTAAAAGATTTAGGCTTATCAGGCAGAGTCACCTCTATTAAAGGCGAAAAAGTTGAAATAATTACTGCTGATGGTATGTCTATTAAAACTAAGTTAGATCGTCTTGCCTTATCAAATAGACTTCCTCAATCTCAAGTGATGAAACAAAACAATGTTGATGAATTAATTAGACTTAAAACTGATGTTAAACTTGAACTCAACATCATTGGCTACCATGTAGATGAGGGTGTTCAAGCTGTTGCTAAATACTTAGATGATGCAAGAGTAAAACATTTTTCGCAAGTTCGCGTTATTCATGGAATGGGCACAGGTGCACTTAGAACTGCAGTCCATAATTATCTAAAGACTTGTGACTTCATTAAAGAATTTCATTATGGAGGAACATATGATGGTGGCACAGGTGCTACAATCATAATTTTTAAATGACAGAGAAAGTTAAAATAGCGATTCCATTAATTCCTCATCAACCAGGAGTCTATTTAATGAAGGATAAAGATGACAAAGTCATCTATGTTGGAAAGGCAAAAAACCTATATAACAGAGTCAGCCAATACTTTTTAAGACCACAAGTCGGTAAGGTTATGAAGATGGCAATGAGTGTTGATCATTTTGACACTATTATTACCAAAACAGAAAAAGAAGCTTTTCTTTTAGAAGAAAATCTTATTCATCAATATTATCCAAAATACAACATTTTGTTGAAAGATGGAAAACATTACCCATATATTGCATTGAAGCGAAATAATGATCCATATTTAAAAATATCTCGTGATGAGAAGAACAAAAACTATTTTTATTTTGGTCCATTCCCGACAAGTACTTATGCATATGAAGTGATTAATTTATTAAATAAATTATTCCCAACAAGAAAATGCAGCAACATACCTTCATCTCCGTGTCTTTATTATCATATGGGACAATGCCTTGCTCCATGTGTTAATAAAATTGATGAATCTAAATATGAAGAATTATTTGCAAAAATTAAATCATTTCTTGATGGTCATGATGCCTCGATAAAAAAAGAATTAAGAGACAAGATGATTGAATTTTCTAATAATGAGGAATACGAAAAAGCAAACGAAATAAAGCAAACATTGCTTGCGATTGAACATGTTTTAGATAAACAAGGCGTAGAAAACAATGATCATATTTCTCGTGATGTATTTTCTTATACATTAAGAGACGGATATTTATGTTTAGCAGTATTAACCTATAGAAGAGGCATTCTTCTTGGTAAAGAGGCATTTGTTGTCGAAGAATTTGGCGATAATAATGAACAAATTTCAGATTTAATTTTGCAATATTATCAAACCCATTCATTACCTAAAGAAATTCTTGTTAATATTCCTTCTATTAAAGATATTATTCAGTCTATTTATGATGTAAAAGTTGTTTCAGTTACCAAAGGTAAACTAATAGAATTGATTGAAATGGCTAGGTTAAATGCCATGCAAGAATTAGACTCTCATTTTATGAGTGCAAAACTTGATTCTGATAACCTTTCGCTATTAGAAGATTTAGGAAAAAGACTTGGTATTGATACTCCTTTAAGAATCGAACTATTTGATAACTCTCATTTACAAGGTGATGCTCCTGTAGGTGTCGCTGTTGTTTTTGTTAATGGAGAGCCTAATAAAAAGATGTATCGAAAATATAACATTGAAGGTCAAGAAAAGCGCGATGATTATAGTTCGATGAAAGAAGTAATGAAACGTCGTTATGAAAGAATCAAAGAAGAAAAGAAAGAATTTCCGGATTTAATCCTTTGCGATGGTGGATTAGGACAAGTCCATGCTGGGATTGAAGCTTTAAAAGAAATTGAAGTGAATATTCCTATATTTGGTTTGTTTAAAAATGATAAACATCAAACGAAAGGTCTCATCGATAAAGACGGAAAAATTTATCCTTTAGATGATAATAAATCTTTGTTTTTCTTACTTGTAAGAATGCAAGATGAAGTACATCGATTTGCGATTACATTTCATCATCAAAAAAGAAGCAAAATATATAAAGAAAGCATACTTGATAATATTCAAGGATTAGGCGAGAAGAGAAAAGAAATTATTAGAAAGCATTATCCTGATATTGACTTGCTTAAAAATGCTTCAGTTGAGGAATTATCTCAATTGGTTCCACCTGAAGTAGCAATGAATATTTATAAAAAATTACATATGTAATATAATTTATAAGAATTTTGGAGATGTTTATGAAAACTCAAAGACTAATTTTATTACCAATAATTATTTTATTACTAACTAGTTGTGGAAATAATCCAACATCAAGTTCATCAACTAGTAGCAGTACATCAACTTCATCAAGCACATCAATAACTAGTTCGACTGAACCAACATCAAGTTCATCTACAACTAGCTCCTCTTCGTCAAGCTCCTCATCTTCAAGTGAGCCAGATCCAACAATTGACTTAGGCATAGTATCCATTAATAAAGCCCGTGAATATTGTGTACAATATGTCACCGAATTAAATAGTCATAATATTGGTGTCAACATGAATTATAAAGTTACAATCAAGGGTTTAGGAATTAATTCTTTTAGTTTAGTAAAAACGACAAAAGATTTTGGTGTTTCTCAACCTCATAAAACAGTTTTCGGCGATTCAACAGGGTATATTGCTTGTGCATCTACAAACAATGATGGCTATCTTTTTAAAAAAGTCGGCGATTATTGTGGACAAGAAACAACATGCTATTCAGTTACTGGCTATCTTTCTATTTATTTAGGGCAACCTGAACTCTATGTCCCTGGAAAAACTTTTGAATGGCAATCATCACTTGCAATTAAGTTCAACGCTTTAGAGCAATATGACAAAGTCATAAGCGGTGAAGAATTTTATGCTAACGCAAAAGCTGTCCCTTATAATATTGCTGGTCATGGATATAGCAAAATTTATAGGATGAACAATGTTTTATGCCTTGAGAAGAATAATAAAGGCAATTGTTATACATTCACCGATGGATACAAACTTTTTAAAGTCGTTCCTTATAAAGCAAACACATTAACTATAGGAGCAAAATATAATTTAGGTGGAATGCTCACAACTCAAAATTATTCGCCTGCATTAAGACTTATTTCGAACGAAATTTCAACTGATTCAACCCCTGTACCAGAGGATTATAAAACACCAGTAGTCAAAGAATTGGTTGATTTAAATAAAATCAAATATCCACAAGAAGACACTGATGATAGGCAAGATGCATATATTGATTCATTTCAATATAGATATAAGATGACTGCATATGCATCCTATTTTGTTAAAAGTGGAAAATACTATGTTACTGTTTCCCCGATATTATATTTAAATCCTGAAACAACAAAAGAAACTGCATATAAAAAAGGAATGGCATCAATTGAAAATAATAACTTTTGGGATATTTCTGAAACTCAATTAGTAACATATTGTCCGTTTAAGGAATTTATATGTAGTGATGGAGATTATTATCAACAAAAACTATCAGTTGAATACACTCCATGGCAATTTGATTATGATGGCGGTGCTCATTGGAAAATACTTTTATTTGTTGACACAATCACTCCAATAATTTAGTTTTGTTATTGAAAAATAACGTATAAAAGAATATATTTATAGCGTTGCCCTTGTAGCTCAGCTGGACAGAGCAATTGCCTTCTAAGCAATGGGTCGAACGTTCGAGTCGTTTCAAGGGCGCCATAAGGAAATAACAGCATTGATAAAATAAATCATTGCTGTTTTTTTAATTTTTAAGGTTTTTTGTAAATAATCAGCAGTTTTTAACTAGAAAATATTCATTTAGTATCGACTACTGTAAATCGAATAGAACATAAAAATTTAATAAGGTTTATTGCATTTTTAGGGGGGTTTATTGATTTTGTTTTAGGGTTTATTTATTAAGATGTTAAATCAATTTAATATAATGATAGTGAAAAATAAGCACTCACATAGTGAAAGTGCTTGACTCTCTCTCTCTCTCTCTCTCTAGAATAAACTTATTACAAATGAGGAGTTAGTTATGAAAATTTCTAAAATATTGATTTTATCCGCAGCAGCCTTGTCACTAGCTGCTTGTGGTGGCGGAAATAATTCGGACAATCCAGATCCAGTTAATCCAGATCCAGTTAATCCAGATCCTGAGCCACACACCGACCCAGAACCATTCCAAGATGTTATTGAATGGAAAGAAGACGACCATTTAAAAGTTCCTAACGGCAAAACATGGGAAAGAAAACGTCAATTAACTGGCGGCACAGCTTATTATATGAGAAGATCATCAGGTTCAGATTCATGCTACATTTTGGCACAATATCCTGATGGAACCTATATTGATGGATACGATGACTCAATGAACGGAGGAAAAGGATACCGTGTTACAGCAATGATGACTACATCATGGCAATTCACAATAGCCAAAACCTCTTGGATTAAATTTACTATCACAAATGATAATGCTATGAGCGGCCAAACTGATTTGTATTGGTATTCTTATTAATCTTTATAATTACAAGTATTAAAGGTACGGCTTGTACCTTTTTTATTTTGTTTGAAAGATAATTGGTGTTTTGTTGTAAAAATTAAGGGTTTATTGTAATATTTGTAGGAATTCGAATAGAAGTGTAGGAATTCGAATAAAATTGTAGGAATTCGAATAAAATTGTAGGAATTCGAACAAACTTCTATACAGGGTTTATAATTGTATTATTATTTACAATTAGTTCCATTAATAAAAAACGCTCGATTTGTATCTAAAATCGAGTTTTTTTATGCTTTTTTAATCATTTTTAACGATAAATGCATATTTCGAAGGTGAAAAAGTTTTCTCATCCAAATAGTTTTGTGTTTTATTAAAACACAAAACTATTATTAATTTTGCATATTCTTAGTAATGAAGCACTAGTTATTTGGGTGACGAAGTTTATATGAATCTTCAATATCTTCTTTTGTTGCTTTAGGTCTATCAGTTGGGTCTTGAGGATTAACAACAATTTGTTGATATGGAATAAGCAAGTTGTTTTCTTTAAATATAATTGCTAATTCTCTAAGCATCCCTCTTTGAACAGCGAATCTGTCAAATTCATTACAATCAGCAATAAACATCAATGATAAACCGTTGTTATTAATTGCATCAACTCCGTTATATGTTGGACCATTTGTAATTTGAGGCACTTGTTGCTTAATTCTTTCAAGATTTTTATAAATAACAGCCTCTGCTCTACGAATATCTTCATTCAATGATAAGCTAATATAAACTATAGCAACAGAGTTAAGTCTTGATAGATTAACAACAGTTGATATAAAAGAATTGTTGACGCATTTAATATTGCCATCCCAACTTATTATTTTTGTAGTTCTTAAGCCAACAGAATCAATCGTACCAGTAAATCCATCGATAATTACTCTTTCGCCAACTTCGAAATAGCTATCAACAACAATAAAGAATCCACTTACAATATCGTTAACAAGTGTTTTACAACCCAATCCAATGATTAAGGCTAGAACGCCAACACCAGCAAATATGCCTGCAACATTAACTCCCCAGCATCCTAAAACAATGCAAATTGCTAAAACAACTACTAGATATTTAACTAATGAAGATAAAAGCGAAGCAATTGTTTTCTTTCGTGGTGTTTTCCTCAAAAAACGTTTGATAATATAAACCAATATAAAATAGAGAATTACACAAACAAATATAGTGATAATGCTAAGAAGTAACGCACCAGCCTTAGAAACAAAGAAGTTTCCAACTAAAATAAAGCCATTTTCTACATCAGGGCCAAGCAAAGCATCGCCAACCTCGTTTCCAAAAATTTGTCTTGAGAACGCTAAAACAAATAAACCTGCTAAAAATAGGACAACAATTCCCCAAAAAACGATGATACTAGCAATTTGTTTTTTTGTAAGTTTCTTCTTCATACATTATCTCCATTTAAAATATTGAAATATAAATATAATTATTCCGACAGTTAACAAAACTGCTCCAAATATTATTATTAGTATTCTAACAATATTTGCTTTATGCTGAACACTTTTTAGTGAAGCCGGTTCTGGGTCAACTCTTTTCCCAATTATTTGTTTTTCATTTTCTTCCATAATTTTATAACGAGGCTATATAGCCTGATAAGTTAATTGCTATTAATATTACACCTAACATCATTGAAGTAACATAACTTAATCCGAAAATTAAATCCCAAGTATCATTTCTTTTTCCTAAGTGTGATCTATAGAATAAAACAATTGGTGTTAAGAATAATACAAGATAGTATCCGCCTGCTCCAACTACATTGTTTGGCACTAATTTTGATACAAGGATGTCGGCAACTCCCAAAACTATCAATATGACAATAACAATGATATTTCTGATAAATGCATATTTGTTGCCATGACTATAAATATCTGCATTTTCTTTGCCGTAACGTCGATTAATAATGCCTCTATATATAAACATGCTGAAGCAATAAAAAATTGAGAACAGAACAATTATAGGTGCCTTTGCTGATAATAGATTTGCAATTGGCAATGGCAAGTACCAATCCCAAGCAGTTTTACCAATCCCATATAAACATGAAATAGTCATATAAGCAATTGGGATAATACAAAGAGATCGGAAGAAAATTAATTTTTTCTTCGAACCATCAGCAAATTTTGGGTATTCGAATAAAAATTGTGATAGTAAATTAAATGCTAAAACGCCCCAGATCATATTTCCCGGAAGTAGTTCTAGTATTGGCGAAAGTGAATTAAATGCTGATGATGATAAAATATCTTTTACAAATAAAATTGCGAAATAATACAATAAGCCAACAAAAAATAAAACATAGTTTACTACAAAGGAATTTTTCCTACTGCGTATTATATCTAACTTAATGAAGAACAATAAGAGCATGGCAATACAAACCGCCGATGAAAATTCCGCTTTAAATGCAATACCATCTATTGCTTGCACAATATCGCCTGTTTTGAATGATTTGAAAATGTAAAAAAAGCCAAGAGATGAAGCTAATACAATTAGCAAAATAACGATTCGTATAACACATTCAGGCAAGAAAGGAAATATTTTCCAATCTCTTTTTAACGGCTTATATTTTTTCGTCATTTCAAAATTATTTGGATTTTCATTTGAAAAAGAACCATCTTCAATTAATTTTTTAGTTTTTGAAAATGACTTGATAATAGAAATTAGTAAAATTGCAAATGAAAATACAGCTAATGCTATTCCGTTTACAGTAAGATTGAACCCTAAAAACGATTTTCCGCTTTCGTTTTGTATTCCATTGCGTAATTGATTCGAAAAATCTTTATATGAAACATTAAATTGCGAAAATGAAGTTGAGAAAAAATATTCATTTGACCTAATGTATTCGTTAAATTCATATTCCAACATTGTTGTATAAATTAAATAATCGGTCGAGCCTTCTTCAACTGTATGATTTACGCCTAAAATAGGCGTATCTTCAATTATATTATAAGTAAATTTATCATCATTTTCGTAGTAATTTGCTGAAATATGGCCTAACGATGATGCAAGTTCATAATCAAGCGCAGAATATATATTCATATGAATACGAGTGAAGTCAGAACATTCTCTAACTTCAAATTTCACTAAACAATCAATTAATGGAATGCCGAGGAAAAATGTGCCAGCCTCAATATATGAAACGCTATAGTTAAATGTATAAGCTAAAAATTCATTACTATCTGCAAAGCAAAGACTATTATGAATAAAATTTGTGTCATCAAGATAATATTGAGTTAAGTCAGTTTTTACTTGGCCTTTTTCAACATCGTTAAAGAAATCTCCTCTTCCAAACGAGAAGAAATTTTGCATAACTAATTGACTAGTAAATGTTTGATCATATGTTGAATGAACGCTGTCAGGGTTTTTACGAACAAATGAAGCAAGATCATTTACCTTTTCGCTATAAAAGGTTTGTGTTTGAGTAATAGTATCAATTGACATTTTTCTGCCAAATATAGTTAATGCCAATCCGCCAGCAAGTAATCCAGCAAAAACAATTTTAAGAACCTTTGATTTTAGGATTTTTGACAAACCACTTTCTTTTGTTTTAGGAACTTCTTCGTTCTCAATCGGCGTTGGATATCCTAAAAAATCATCATCAAAAAAATCTTCACTAAGATTATATTTTCTAATAAATCTTGGTTGCAATTTCTTGCTAACTTTTATGTAGCCTCGCTCAATAAGTTTTAAATGCAATTTGGTTATGTCCAAACGAATTGCCGCCTCTAAAGAAGAATAGTCTAATTCTAAGCGGCGTTCGTATAATCGTTTATTGATACCTTTGTTTGCCATTGCCTAATATTATACTCTTAATAAATTAACTACGACAATATTAAAAGTCATAACAGATTTCGAGATTTAAAAAAATAAAATTGCAAATACTGCAATTTTATAATATAATTTATTCGCTATTTAAAGGAGCTTTTTTATGAGTACGTTAAAATACAATGTAGAAGATAAACTACCATTAGGTAAAGCATTTCTTTATGCTTTTCAGCAAGTCCTTGCTATTGTTGCGGCTACGATTGCTGTTCCTGCAATTGTTGGAAACGGTATGTCGCCATCTGCTGCATTATTTGGAGCTGGAGCTGGAACACTAGTTTATTTGCTTATAACCAAGTTTAAGAGCCCAGTATTTTTGGGATCATCATTTGGTTATATTGGGCCAATGAGCGCCGCTTTTGCTGGAGCAGTTACTGTTTCAGCGGGATACCTAGGTCTTATCATTGGAGGAATAATGATTGGCATAGTTTACATAGTTATGTCAATTGTTATCAAAAAAGTTGGAACAAAATGGATCAATGTGGTGATGCCTGCAGTAGTTATTGGACCAGTAGTTGCATTAATTGGTTTGACTTTGTCAAAAAATGCTATTGTAAATTTATTTCAAGGTGGGTTTTATGAAAGCATTACCCAGACCGGCGTCTTTAGTTCGTTAAATAATTTAAATATTGTAAGTTATGAAACTCTTAGCGATGGAAATTTTTATGTAACTCACATTGTGTCAACTATAGCAACAAATAAATGGATTGCATTATCTGTTGGACTAGTAACATTATTTACAATATTAATTTGCTCAACATACGGTGGAAAAATGTTAAAAGCATTGCCCTTTGTTATAGGAATATTGGCAGGTTATTTATTAGCATCAATTTATACAGGTATTGGTTGGTTAACAAATACTAATTGGTTAAAAGTCATTGATTTTGAGGTTGCTAAAAATATTGAATGGATTCCAAATTTTTCATTTTTAACTGCATTTAAAGCATTTAAAGAATTTAATAATCCTGGAGAGTTTTTCTCTCTTCTTGCAACAGTAGCAGTTGCCTATATTCCAGTTGCATTTGTTTCAATGAGTGAGCATATTGCTGATCATAAAAATCTAAGTAGCATTGTTGAGCGTGATTTAATTCGTGATCCAGGACTTCACAAAACCTTAATGGGTGATGGCTTTGGAACGATGATTGGATCATTTTTAGGTGGATGCCCAAACACAACATACGGTGAGTCAATTGGAACAATTGCTTTAAGTGGAAATGCATCAGTTCAAACCATATTTTTAGGTGCATTAATTTGTATGGCAATTTCATTTATTGGACCATTTTCTGCAATATTTGGAACAGTGCCTCCATGTATAATCGGTGGTTTATGTGTTTGTCTTTATGGCTTTATTGGCGTCTCAGGATTTAAGTTATTCAAAAATATCGATTTTACCAAAAATTCAAACATTTTTACTGTTTCGGTCATTCTTGTCTTTGGCATTGGAGAATTTATCCTTGATTTCGGACAAGTAAAAATAACTCAAACAGCAACTGCTTTAATTGCTGGAATATTGGTCAATTTACTATGTAACATCAAACGAAAGAATAAAACGACAAATACGGAAAATGCTGAGATATTGCCACACGAAGAAAAGGCATCTTAATATTATCGTTTTGTTAGACATGTCTATAAATTTCAATTATTATTTTGTTTAGTATGAGCGCATTAACATCGACAATTATTTCAATCTCAATTATCTTCGCTGGAACTATAATAGGTTCTGCCTTTGTTTTTTTGGCGAGAAAAGAAGTTGGAAATAAAGCTTCTAGCATAATTCTTGGCTTTGCTGGTGGAATAATGATGGCAGCAGCCATCCTTGGCTTGATAGTTCCATCTATTAATGAAAGTTCAACACCTGGCGGAATATATGAAAAAATACGTTTCATTCCTCCTTTAGTTGGTTTTGTTGCAGGCGGATTATTGCTTTGGGGTTTGGATAAACTTACTCCACACATGCACCTTGTTGGTGGAGACCAAGAAGGAATGGAAAATAAGAAAATTTCTAATGAATTCAAATTCTTTTTAGCTGTTACTATTCACAATATTCCAGAAGGATTATCTGTTGGATTTGCTGCTGGTTTAGCATTAGCTAATCCTGACAATAATTCATATATATTTGCTGTTTTGGCGTTAGCAATAGGCATAGCAATTCAAAATATTCCTGAAGGCCTTGCTGTTAGTATTCCTCTTTATTCTAAAGGAATGAAAAAAGGCAAATCATTTGTTTATGGACTCATGTCCGGTGTAGTTGAGCCTATTGCGGCAGTTATTGGTTTATTTATTGCAAGCATCTCTAAAGAAATAACACCATGGCTTCTTTCGTTTGCTGGAGGTGCAATGATTTATGTTATTCTTGATGATTTAATTCCTGAAAGTAGGAAGAAAGGATTTGAGCACTTTGCTCTTTGGGCATTCATGATTGGTTTTGCAATTATGATGACTCTTGAGCTTGTATTGGGTTAACAATTATGAAATATAAAATTTCCATGATTATTTGGCTAATTATAATTGCAACACTTGGTACGCTAGGTTTTGTCTTTACAAGTCAGCCATTATCAAATTTGCAACTAGAAACACTTAAAATTTTAGGAATTATTTGTGGAGCAAGCGTTCTTTATTGCTTTGTTGTTGGTGAAATATCAAGAAATAATAGTCAAATGGATAAACTTTGGTCTATTCTTCCAATCGCATATGCATGGGTTATTGCTGGAATGGGTGGAATGAAACCACGACTCATAATTATCGCGGTTTTAGTTTCGCTATGGGGAATACGTTTGACATATAATTTCGCTAAAAAAGGTGCGTATAGTATTAAGTTTTGGTCTGGCGAAGAAGATTATCGTTGGATTTATTTAAGAAAGCAAAAAGTTTTAAGTAATAAATTTGTGTGGTGTTTATTTGATCTTCTTTTCATAAGTTTGATTCAAAATGCTCTTGTTTTAGGAATCACATTACCAGGGTTAGCAATTATGGAAAGTGAAGTATCATTTGGAATCGTTGATATAATTGCAACCATTTTAATGGTTGTGTTTTTGTTTATCGAAATTATTGCAGATTATCAGCAAAATAAATTTCAAGTTAAAAAATATGAATATTTAAATAAAGGAATGAAACTAAATGAAATCCCTGAACCATACTGCCGCGGATTTAACATCAAAGGCTTGTGGGGAGTTATGAGACATCCAAATTATCTTGGTGAACAAGGTTTTTGGATTAGCCTATATTTATTTGTTATTGGAGCTGGTGTTGCTAATTACGGCGTATTTAATTGGTCTATGATAGGCTCTATGGTCCTTGTGATGATTTTCATCGGTAGTTCAAGAATGGCTGAGTCTATTTCTGTTAAGAAATATTCCGAATATAAAGATTATCAAAATATTGTTTTTAAGTATCTTCCTTTTAGAAAATATAAAAAATAATTAATTTTCAAACACGTATATTTTTAAAATAAATTTTTAAAACTTAAAATCAAAATAAATATTAAAGGATTAAATCCTTTTTATATCACTAATAAAAATGCTGCAGTCGCTACTGGTAGGCCAATTATGCAACCATATTTTGTAAAATCTAAGATTGAGTACTTGATATTGTATTTTTTAAGTATTCCCATCCACATGATTCCAGCGAGCGCACCAATAGGGGTGAGAAAAGCTCCAATATTTGAAGCAATTATTGTTGAATATAATGCGTTTGTTAATGCTTGCCCTTCTAAATAACTCATAATCGATGAATAAACAACCGACATCGGTATGTTGTTTAGTAAATTTGTCATTAATAATGATGAATATCCATATATGTATTTTGTATTGATTGTTCCAAAAAAATCATAAATATTTTTTGTAATCTCATATTTTTGAAGTGATAAAACAATAACAAACATTCCTAATATAAAAGGAATGAGTTCGATTGGAGTCCTTAAAATCGCTTTTTTAAGTTCAATAGGTTTTTCTTTTTTAAGCAATGCAAATAACAAGACTGAAAAAATTAGAACCCCTAAAGATATTGCACTTATCAGGTACATTGGCAGAGAAATATAAGATGATATGATTAAAAACACTGTACAAATAGTTAAAACTATTAAACCAATTATGCTTAATGGCAAATTTAAATTCACTTGTTGTATTTCTTGATGAGAAATCGGAGTTTTTAGTTTTTTGTAGAAAATTAATATCAAAATTCCAAATTCTAATAGACCAGCAACTAATGTTGGTAGCCACATTTTTGATAAGTAATCGATAAAAGAAATATTATAACTTTGAGACAAAAATATATTCGTCGGGTTTCCAATTAAAAACATCATTGACCATGTGTTTGCTGCAAGAAATTCACTGACAAGATAAGGGATAGGCGAGATTTTTGCATTTTTGCTAAAGAAAATGATGAAAGGCGTTAAAGTTAATATAACAATATCATTGGAAGTAAACATTGTTAGTAAAGCAACTAACGCATAAAAAGAGACAAAAATTTTAAATTGATTGTCCTTGGTGTGCTTCAGCACAAACGTGGCAATATATTCAAATAAACCAGTTTCATCTAGGAATATTGATATTAAACTCATTGATAAAAATAAAATCAGAATTTGGAACGGGTTTATTCCTGACTTGCTAGTTAAACCTTGCCATAATTCAGAAAAACTTATCAAGCTAAAAGCAAGTATCAATATTCCACCAAGAAGAGCGATAGCCCAATAGAAATTAAGCGTGAATTTTTTGATTCTTATAGACGGCTTAAGAATTGCAGTTATTACAATTGCAATGCAAGTGATTGATGCAATAATAATTGTCGCTAACATAACGAGCAGTATTATATGCCTTTTTTCTTGTTATGGCGCAATAATATATAAAAATATTATTTATTGTGGTATCCTATTACACATAATATTGTTCATTTTACTTATATGATTAAATTAACAAATGATGAAATAGAAAAATATCAAAAACTATATGAATCGCTATATAACGATCCAAGAATTTTAAGGATGAAAGAATTTTCCCAACATCGTGGTTCAAGTCCATATGTTCATTCATTAAAAGTTGCTAGAAGAGCATATTGGATCGCAAAGCGATGGTGGTTTAAGGTCAATTTCGAAGACCTACTTATTGGGGCCATGCTACATGATTATTGCTTATATACATGGCGAGGAAAATCTGGCAGATTTAAATTTGCTGCTAGACATCCAAAAACATCATGCAAGAACGCTGAAAGAGATTTTAAGATTAATGATTGCATTAAAAATATAATTCTTTCTCATATGTGGCCATTAAATTTCTTTTGTTTTCATAAATCTAAAGAAGCACATGTTGTTGCATTGGCTGATGATATTATTGCAATTGAAGAAGGGCTATGTTCGATTAAGTGGAAAGGAAAACGCAAAGATAAATATTTTAGTAAAATATTTTGCTTAGAAAATCCAAAAAAATATAAAATTAAAAAAGGACACGTTTTGAATCTTCACGATTCTCCTTATAAGGCGATAGAAAATGGTTATAAAATCATTGAGATGAGATTAAACGAAAAGAAACGCCAGTGCTTAAAAGCGGGGGATTATATTCAATTTAAAAATAGAACAACTGAAGAAACAATGATTGTTCAAATAATAAGCGTTTCTCGTTACTCATCTTTTGATGAATTATATAATAATTGTGATAAGATTGAATTAGGATATGAATCCAATCAAGAGGCTAATCCAAATGACATGGGTCAATATTACTCAAAAGAGAAAATGGCTAAGTATGGTGTATTAGCAATCAAGATAAGGAAGATTTAATATGGCAAAACTTAAAAGATACTGTGGGAGTTATTTATTAAATATAGAAAACGGAAAAATTGGTGAATATTGTGGCCGTTATCTTTACGAAGTTGACGGCAATAAAGTCAAACGTTATTGTGGCCCATATTTATACGAAATTGATGGAAACAAAATCAAAGAATATTGTGGTCGTTATCTTTTAGAGATTGATGGCAATAAAGTCAAACGTTATTGTGGCCAATATTTATATGAAATTGACGGCAATAAAATCAAACAATATTGTGGTCCTTATCTCTATGAGATAGATGGCTTTGTATCTAATAGAGAATTAATAGCTTTAATTGCAATACTATTTGCATAAGGAGATTTTATGAACGCAATCGAAACAAAAGATTTAGTTAAATCCTATCGCGGGCATATTGTGTTAGATAAAGTTAATTTGGTTGTTCCAGAAGGAAGCATCTTTGGCTTTGTCGGTGAAAATGGCGCTGGAAAAACCACAGTTATGAGAGTTATATCAGGCCTTGCTGAACCTACGAGTGGCGAATACAGCATTTTTGGAGTGAATAATAAGTCTTCAAAAATTTATAGCGAAAGAAAAAAGACATCAGCAATTGTTGAAACAACTAGTTTGATTCCAACTATGACTGCTAAGCAGAACCTTACTTTCGCGTGCTTATATTTAGGCATAAAAGAGAAGCCTAATTTTGATGAGATTCTTGCTCAAGTAGGTCTAAAAGATGTCGGCAATAAGAAAGCGAAAAACTATTCACTTGGAATGAAACAAAGATTAGGGATTGCTCTAGCAATGCTAAACAAACCCAAACTTTTGTTGCTTGATGAGCCAATGAATGGCCTTGATCCTGAAGGAATAGCAGAATTACGAGACTTACTAATTCAATTGAATAAACAAGGGATGACTATTTTGATTTCATCTCATATTCTTTCTGAGTTAGAAAAAATTTCAACTCATTATGGAATCATTTCTCATGGAAGATTATTAAAAACAATAACTATTGATGAACTTAGAGATCGATGCAGAAAAGGCATTGATGTTTCAGTTGACAATCCAATCAATACTATGCGAGCTTTTAAAGAAATGAAAATAAATGATTATAAGCAGACTTCTCCTTTCACTTTTAAAGTTTTTGATAACATCAAAATTGTAGATTTAGTTACGGGATTATCAAAAGCAAATGTTGATATAAAAGCTTTAGAATCCAAAGATGAAAGTGTTGAAGAATACTATTTATCACTTATAAAGGAGGAAAACTGAGATGGCACATCTTTTGAAAAGTTTCTTTTATAAGTTGATTAATGACATTACTTTTAGGATTACAGCAATTATTGGTGTTGCTTTAGCAATTTTAATGACGATTTTATATTCTGTCTTTATAAAAGATATTATGGGTTCAGGAGCATACATGCTATCTTTTTCGGTTAACCCATTCCAAAATTTCGGCATTGCTATACCTGTTAACTTAGTAATATTTACCACCTTGCTATTTAGTCAAGGAATTATTCGTAATCAAATTATTGTCGGTAATTCAAAAACCAAAGTTTATTTATCGTTGTTAATTGGAGGAGTGGTATTTACTCTTTCTTTGCTAACTATCTATGTTGGCGTTTGTGTTGGACTATCCACAATAATTGGAGGATTTTTACCTTCTGTAAAAGGCACGGTTATTGAATCATTCGTTTCTCCAACGACTATTGTCCAAATTATTGTTATTGCAATCACATCAAATATCGTTATTGCTTCATATTCAATATTTATAGCAACTGGGATTAGAAATAGTGGCCCTTGTATCCCACTTTCAATCGTTCCAACGATTCTTCTAGGCGTTTTTGCGATGATGATAAATTTGCTTGGATCACTTGAGGGCCTTAATATTCCTCAATGGTTAGTCATGGTTAACAAAATTGCTAATCCGTTCAATATAACATCATCAATAAGTTATACAGCTACCATTACAAGTGGCCAACCACAAATTGTTATTCCTCAAGAAGATTTTGTTTTTAACCTAATTAACAATATAGTTTATATTGTTGTTTTCTCTTGCTTTGGAGTTATTTCGTTTAATAAGAAAGACATTAAATAATTATGAATATTAGTAAAAGATCACTTTTTATCATACCTTTAATTACTTTTTTAATTTCTTCTTGTTCTAACGGAGCATCAAGTTCATCTCACGGACCAACCCATACTGGTAGACCATCAACCAGTGAATCTTCTACTACTCAAACCTCAACCAGTAGTTCATCTTCGTCGTCTAGTAGTGCATCATCATCTACCACAAGTTATGAAACAATTGATAAACAAATAGAAGACATTGTGAAAAATGGATATAATGCTGCTCCATACTATCAAGGCATTTCTGATTCGCTTAGTGGAAATAACTTAAAAAGTGCGTTGACATCCTTAATTAGTTCTCACACAAAACTAAATTACGATAATTTAGAAGATTATATGAGAATTACTGACCGCGATTGGGAAAGATCTCCAATAGTGTCTGATTCAAATCCATATGTAATTCTTCTTTATTACACCCAAAACGACAACGATTCAAAGCAACAACTTTGGAATCATTATCATACATTGGAGACAAAATTTGGAATTCCTGAATCTCAACAATCATGGGATAAAGAACATATTTGGGCGAAATCCAATGGATTTCCAAGCTCTGGTCAACCTGCATATAGCGATTTGCATCATTTAAGAGCTTCAGACAGAAAAAATAACAACACAAGAAGCTCACTTCCATTTGCTGACGTAATTTCTGGAGCATCTAATGTTAACGACTTTAGCGGAACACCTAGCGGAAAAAAAGGCACAAACAATGGAACCTCGGTTTATGAGCCATACTCAATTTATAAAGGAGACGTAGCAAGAGCTTTGCTATATATGGCAACATGCTATTCTTCTATGTTGTCATTGACAACAGGAAAAGATTCTAGCGGTGGTAAATGGGGCTTCTTATCGACATTATTAAAGTGGAATTTAGAGGATGCGCCTGATGAATTTGAAATAAGGAGAAATTCGCTTGTCCAACTTTATCAAGGAAATCGAAATCCGTTTATTGATCACCCTGAATATGCGTGTAGAATTTATTCAACGGGTGATTCCTCTATTAAATCAGTCTGCGGATTTTAATATAAGTATTAAGAAAGAACCTTTAAAAGGTTCTTTTATTTTAATTTGGGCAAGTCAATCATTTTTATTGTAGATTCATAAAATTGACTATCAGGATATTTATCATTAATTTCTTTGTATTTAACTTTTGTATTTTTCTTGTTGAGATTTTTCCAACCATTTAATGAGTACTCTTTTAATGCCCATAAAATGAATTCTTTAGTCCCATCATTCATGAAGTAATGGTCTTTTTTGTTTTCAAAATATTTTAATGTTGTATCTGGCTTAAAATTCTCTGGATTATATGTGTATGATGCACTCAGCATATCGCAGACATATTCACATGCATATTTCCAAGGCATTTTGCGAGCGAGTACTCTCCCTCCAAAAAAATCAGTCCAATATTCCCAATGATGAGGATTTCTTTTCGTGTGGTGTTGGCAAACTCTTGAATAATAATTATTATTCAATCTTTCTTCATATACAGGTGAATATGAACCTTTATAGTATTTTGATGAAGTGTGAAATTCCAGCCAACCGAATTTTGTTAAATCATGCTTTAATGTATGAAAAAATATGCCCATATGAGATGCATTTTTAATGACTCTGTGACGGTGCTTTGTTATTAATATAAAATGCTTAAATGGATGCGACATAAAATTAATCTTATCACAATTATTTGACTTGTTGTCCTTTTAAACCAATAAGTACTTTGTCAATCATTTCATTACCAAGCAATTTTCCAATAATTGCTAGAGCAAATGGAAGTGAATAAGCCATTGATCTTGCAGTAATTATATTTCCGTCTATTTCAACTTCGTTGCCAGTGAAGATTCCCTCTCCTTCTTGACAACCAGCAAAACATGTATATCTTTTTCCTTTCAATAAACCTTTTCTTCCTAAAACTGAAGGAGCCGCACAAATTGCGCACAAAAGTTTGTTATCATGAGCAAATTCATCGATTATAGCATCAACCTTAGATGATTCCTTTAAGTTCATCGTTCCCTTTCCTCCGCCAGGAAGAACGAGAAAATCATAGTCTTTTGAATCAACTTCATCAATCGATATATCAGCACTTAAATGAATATTAAAAGAAGAAGTAACATCTTTAGATGTTGATATTGATGATGTAACTATTTCAATTCCGGAACGAATCAAGACATCTCTTGTTAATAAAGCTTCACAGTCTTCAAAACCGTTTGCTAGAAAAATCAATCCTCTCATATTAACAACCTCCATTTGGTTCTTTATATTCTTTATTTAAATCTTTGCACATTCTAATGATAGCGTATTTTCCTGTAGCGGCTGCAAATGGAAGACCGCCAGGTGATGAAACAAATTGCCCTGAAAGCAGAAAGTTATTTAATCCTTCTATTCTTCCGTCGCATACAAATGCATTCTTTTTGTCTTTGATTGAAAAAGACATATACGCTCCACAAGTGGCATTATTAAATTTATTTAATGTTAGTGGTGTAAAAATATCAATTATTTGCAATTTGTTTTTGAAATTAGGGTATTTATTAATAAATGCTTTGCATAATTTTTTAGCAAGATTTTGCTTATGTGTTTCATATTTATTTTTGTTTTTAATTTCTTCCCAAAAACTGTAATCCTCGTTTGTTTGATCAATAAATAAATGACAAAGAGTTTTATTGTTTTTTACATATACCGATGGTTCATAAGAATAATTTCTAAATGTCATCGTTTTAAAGAAATGCTTACCTATTTTAATAGAAGGGATTGAAATGATATTAGATGTATCAAACTTGGACAAATCACCCTCAACCAATAAAGTCACTTGAAATGCGCTAGGTAAATTGTAGTTTTTAGTATCTTCATAGCATTTAATCATTTTTTCATGTTTGAATCGTTTGTCTAATAGCTTATTCATGGCATAAATTGAATCACAACAAGAAATTATATAATCTGCGAAATATGAAGCATTTTTTGCTTTTACTCCAATCGCTTTATTATTTTTAATAATAATTTTATTTACTTCTTCGTTTAAGATATATTTTCCACCGAGTGATTCGTATTTACTTTTTATGTTATTTACAAGAGGAAGCGCTCCTCCTGAAATTAAATCGCAATCCCCATTTACAAAGTTGGTATAAACATATAGAAGGCAGAATAACGAACAATAACCGGGTTGAGCATTTTCAAGGAATGTCCTAAGTTCTTTGTTTTTAAATTTTTTTGCGTATTCTTTTCTCGAAATCTTTAAACTTTTAACAAATGAATATAACTTGCCATATTTATTTTTAACCATGCTCATAACGTCTTTGGCTTCTAGTTGCTCATATGGTTTGTTTATGTTCATTAAATTGAATACTATAAAACGCTTCGCCATTTGGAAGAAATTTTTAATTTCTAATTCATCTTCTGGAGCATTTTGAATCCATTCATCCATTGATTTTGTCATATCCCTATATAGATGAAATTTATTTTCATATGAGCATAAAGATGGTAACTCTATTATTTTTGTATTTTTATTAATCGCTCCAATGTCGTTCCAAATTTTATTTATTGGATCATATTCTTTTGTTCCTGTGAACCAGTGGATGCAAATATCTATGTAATTATTTCCTTTGTAATATCCTCGACAAAAACCGCCTAAATATGGGTTTTTCTCAATTATTGTCACATCAAGCCCGTTTTCAAGCGCATAAATTCCTGCTGATAAGCCAGAAATCCCTCCGCCTATAATGATTAATTTTTGTCGCATGATAATAGTATATATTTTTGTAAGTCTCTATTCAAACATAGAGAAGAGTGTTATCATTACAATATGAAAAAGAATAAAATATTTGCATGCATACTGCCTTTTCTTTCAGTATGCTTAGCCTCATGTTCAGGCTCTGGCGTTCACCATGACGCAAAAGAATATTTTGTTGATGTAGATTATAAGACTGATTTTAAAATTCTTCAGTTGACTGATTTGCACTTAACAATGGAAGATGATCTTAATTATCATTTAAAATTTGTTGATTTAACAATAAAAGACGCAAATCCAGACTTTATTATTTGCACAGGTGATATTTTTACTTTTGCAACAACCCATGTTATGGATACATTATTTAATTTCTTTGAATCACATAAAATACCTTGGGGTGTTACCTTTGGTAATCACGACGAGCAAACATATTTTTCAATTAAAACTTTAACTGGAAATTTAAATTCAAAATATGAATATTGCAAATTCATTGATATCCAAGATGACGATGTCTATGGAAACGCAAATTACATCGTTAATATTAATAAAGATGGCAAAGCAAAATATCAACTCGTTGTCCTTGACTCTAATCGTTACGAATATACAAATGGTTATGGATATGATAATTTCCATCAAGACCAAGTCGATTGGTACGAAAGAGTTGTGAAGTATTCAACAGAAAAAAATGGTTATGTTGTACCTTCGTTAGCATTTTTCCATATACCATTTGAAGAATATGGAATCGCTTATAATTTGTATAAACAAGGAAGCAGCTTAGTAACACATCATTATGGCGAAAATAGAGAAGGCATTGCTTGCTCAAGAAAAGAAAGTCAAATGTTTGAAAAAATGGTGGAGCTTGGTTCGACAAAAGCATGCTTTGTCGGACATGATCACATTAACAATTCTGATATTACATATCAAGGCATTGAATTGGTGTTCGGAATTAAAGCCACTGATAGAGTTTATGCGGACAAAGATATGATGGGCGGATTAACAATCACAATCCACGATGATAATTCGTACACGATTGATCGCATTTACCATACATATGAGGAGGTTAAATAATTATGAAAAAGATGAAAACTCCTGATATTATTGCCTTAATTCTTGTCTTCTTTTTAGGCAGTGCATTTATGTTTTTTGCCGTGAATTGCTTCATAACCATTATTTTCAATTATGAAGCAAAGTTTAATTTCCCTTATATATTCGGAATTCTTCCACATTTAGTTTTTGCGATTGAACTTGTGACATTTTTAATTTTCTTATGTAGATACTTAAGTATGGAGCCTCAATATCGAGATCATCATGTAAAAGTCTACATGAGACAATTCCTCATTTATTCACTTATTGGATTAATACTTACAATTTTGGGTGGAACGATTGGTTACAATTTCTTAATTGATAACCCATATCCTGGCGTCTTAATTGTATGTTTAATTATGAATATAATTATTGGTGGCTTTGCTTTAACGTGCTTAATAAAATTAAGAAGAAAAGAAGAGAAATCCCAAAAACTTACTTACAAAGCATGGTATGGGTGGTTCACAGCTGCGATTAGTCTATTAATTTTCTTTGCACTCTTTAGGTTTGGCGCATTCTTGTGGAGCTTCTTCTATATGGATTACTCCAAATTTCTCCTCACATTGCCATTTTATATTTCTTTGTTAGTTCCTGTTGCATGCTTAGTTTTACTTGAACTTCCTAGACTTGGGTATAAACTTGAACATTTTAAGAGAAATCAAATAATTGCTTGGTCAATCGTTTTAGCAATTGGACTTGCTACAAGTTTATACACAATTATTGTCGGTATAAAAAATCCTGAATTAATTTCTTTAATTTCTGCAGCAATGCCAATAGAAAGAATTGCATCTAAACCATTAGAAATTATTGTCTTGGTTGGTGTTAACACATTGATCCCGTTAGGAAAATTACTTCAAATTATTATTAAAAAGGATAAGCAATAAGCTTATTCTTTTTTTATTTCACCAGCTTTAAGTAAGGCTATTTTTGTTATAACTGGCCCAATTAATTCATATATTAATGTGGAAGTTAAAATGATAGCTAAAATCATTCCTCCATAAGTAACAAGTTGTTTTCCTATATCCGATTTGCCTATTTCAATTAAGGCATTTCCTTCATTAACCATTGCGTTTGTGGCATTTGTAGCTAAGCCTATTGCGACACCAGCTTGAGGAATAAGGGTAAAACCTAGATATTTTTGCACAGTAGGTTCTGCTTTTGTGATTCTACTGCTTGTGAAAGCACCAACCCATTTCCCTATAATTCTGAATATTAGATATGTCAGCGCAATTACAATTATGATAAGCGCATTAGAAGATGCGAATATTGTTAAGTCTAATGAAGCGCCACTAACAACAAAAAATAACATGAATAGTGGAGGTGTGAATTCATCGATTCTTTCAAAAATTCGACTTGAGTCGTCTCTTAAATTGACTAATACGGCACCTATCATCATTGATGATAATAAACCTGATATTGAAAAATTTGTATCTTTCGGAAGCCATTTAGACCAAGGAAGTAGACTAACGCCTGTCGCGATTAAAATAGCGATAATGCACATGATCATTCTATTTGCGCGTGACTTAAATGCTTTGCAACCTAATGAAACTAGAATTCCAAGGATAAAACCAATAGCTACACTTGCAAGAATTGATAATAGTGGCCAAACAGCAATAGAAAAAATATTTGGTGAAGTTCCACTTGCAATTGCTTTAGCAATTGAAAATAAAACCTCAAATAAAATCAATGCAACTGCATCATCAAAAGCAACAACAGGAAGCAATGTGCTTGTTACTGGTCCTTTCGCTTTATATTGCTTAATAATCATTAGTGTAGCTGCGGGTGCGGTTGCACAACTAATTGCTCCAAGAGTAAGAATAATTTCAAGTGGAATATCTTTGATAAATATTTTTGCTAAAAACAAGCCACCAATGACAAATATCGTTGCGCCAATTGCTTCGAAAATTGTAATTAGAACAATCTTACTTCCAACCCTTTTTAATGACTCCCTTCTAAAAGAAGTTCCTATGGAAAATGCTATAAAACCTAA
>JAKSVG010000030.1 GCA_024408105.1 Bacilli bacterium
GATGATAGAAGACGGTTTGCTTAATGAAGTTAAATGTTTGTTCGAAAAATATGGCGATAAACTTAAATCGCTTCAGGCGATTGGCTATAAAGAACTATTTCCTGTTATTAAAAATGAAATTTCTCTTGAAGAAGGAGTGGAATTAGTTAAAAAGAACACGAGGAATTACGCAAAACGCCAAATGACTTTTATTCGTCATCAATTTACAACGATTTTTTATAAAGACACTGACGATTTAATAAATATTATTAAAGAAATTAATCATTAGGAGGGAGCATATGAAACTAGAAAATATATATGAAATAGCTAAACGTGCAAATATTAGTGAAGAATATATTGAACCTTATGGTAAAAATAAAGCTAAAATTGACCCAGTTATTTTTGATAAAATTCAAGGCAAAAAACAAGGCAAACTAGTTTTGGTTACAGCAATTACTCCAACTAAAGTTGGTGAAGGAAAAACAACCATGTCAATTGCTCTTCATGATGGTTTAAGAAGAATCGGAGTTAATTCTATGCTTGCATTGCGTGAGCCTTCGTTAGGTCCTGTTTTTGGTTTAAAAGGTGGCGCAACTGGTGGTGGTAAAGCAACTGTAGAGCCTAGCGAAGAAATTAATCTTCACTTTACAGGTGATATGCATGCATTAACTAGCAGCATTAACCTTATCAGTGCTGTTATTGATAATCATATATTCCAAGGAAATGAATTAAATATTAATCCTGAAAAAATTGTTTGGAAACGAGCAATGGATATGAATGATAGAGCTCTAAGAGAAATTGATGTCGCATTAGGCAAGAAGAATGGCACACCAAGAAAAGATAGTTTTGTAATAACTGTTGCAAGTGAAATGATGGCAATCCTTTGCTTAGCAAAAGATGAAAAAGATTTTAAAGATAGAATTAACAATATCATTGTTGCATATTCTTTTGATGATAAGCCTATCTATTTGCGTGATTTAAAAATATCAAATGCAATTTTGAAATTGATGAAGCAAGCATTGAAACCTAACTTAGTGCAAACAAAAGAAGGCAATCCTGTTTTGGTTCATGGTGGACCATTTGCAAATATTGCTCATGGTTGCAATTCAATCATTGCATTGAACCTTGCCACTCGTTTAGGTGATGTAACTGTTACAGAAGCTGGATTCGGTGCTGATTTAGGTGCCGAGAAATTTTTAGATATTTGCTGTCCAACTGCCAATCTGAAGCCAGATGCAGCAGTGGTAGTTGCAACGATTAGAGCACTTAAGCTCCATGGTGGAGTAGCGTTTGAAGAATTGGATAAGACTGATGTTAATTCTATGCTTCTTGGTATAGAAAACTTGAAAACTCATTTGGAAAATTTAAAGAAATTTGGCTTACCTGTTATGGTTGCAATTAATCATTTTGCATCTGATAGCGAAGAAGAAATAACATCGTTAACAAAATGGTGCGAAGAAAATAAATATCAAGTTAGTTTTGTTGATTCATATCTTAAAGGAAGCGAAGGGGCTATTGATTTTGCTCAAAAAGTAATGAAATTATTAGCTGAAAAATCAGATTATCATACTTTGTATGATTATAATGATAATGTCATAAGCAAAATCGAAACTATTTCTAAAGAAATATATCGCGCATCAAACGTTGAATTTTCACCTAAAGCTTTAGAGCAAATTAGTCTTTATGAGAAACTAGGTTATTCTAAAACCGCTATATGTATGGCAAAAACACCTTTATCTCTTAGTGATAATGCAAAGGTTTTTGGCGCACCCAAGGAACACACAATTCATGTTAAGGAAATTAATCTTTCTAGTGGTGCTAATTTTTTAGTTGCAATTACAGGATCAATAATGACAATGCCTGGATTACCAAAAGTGCCGGCTGCTGTTAAAATGGAAGAAGAAAAATGAAAACTCTAGATTATAAACTTGGCGATATTGTTGAAATGAAAAAAGAACACCCGTGCTCTTCAAGGTCAAAGCAATTTGAAATTGTTAAACTTGGCGCAGATTTAAAAATAAGGTGTTTAGGATGTGGTGGAATATTAATTATCTCTAGAGATAATTTTAATAGATCATTCAAAAAAGTTATTAAATAAGCAACACTTTTTGCCTTCTTTTTTCCTACTAAATATTAAGGAGGTTAATAGAGTTGCTTTTTCTTGTTAAAAATCTCTCTATCTCTTTTAATAAAAATGCTGTTTTAAAAAATGTTTCTTTTTCAATCCCTTCGACCGGCCTTCATGCAATTGTTGGTAAATCTGGATGTGGAAAGTCAACACTTTTAAACGCACTACATGGAATAGTTAAAGCAACAAGTGGAACAATTGAATTCATGTCGCGAAATATTGGCAAATTTAAGGACAAGGAATTTGCTAATTTCCATGAATATGATGTTTCAATGGTGTTTCAACACTATAACCTCCTTTCCTCACTATCTTCGTTGGAAAATGTCATTCTTCCTCTTTTAATAAGAGGAGAAAAAAGAAAAGATGCAATAAAAAAGGCAACCGATTTATTTAATAAGTTTTCTCTAGAAAAAATAATTGATCAAAATGTTGATTCGCTTTCAGGTGGAGAAAAACAAAGAGTTGCTATATTAAGGGCATTAATTATTAATCCAAAGGTTTTGATGTGCGATGAGCCTACTGGCGCACTTGATAAAGCGAATTCAATTTTAGTTATGGAGATGTTTAAAGAAATCTCTAAAACTACCGCAGTTATTATGGTTTCGCATAATAAAGAATTAGTTAAAAAATATGCTGATCATATTATTTCAATTCAATGTGGTGAAATTATTGATGATTATTATGCTAAAAAAATTATTGATTCAACTAAGCCAGTAACTATCAATAAAACAAGAATCAACTCGCATTGGACAAAGATACTTGTTAATAAATATTTACATAAAAATAAAATAAGAAATGCATTAGCAATTATTGCTACTTCATTTGGGTTTGTTACCACGTTTGTTTCTTTTGGTTTCACAAACGGATCAAAGAAATCTGAAGAAAATGCATTATTAAACAATTATTCAGCCACAACATCAACCATTTCATTAAAAACATATTATGAAATTGATAATTCCCCATTAATGTTTGAAAAAAATGTTAGGCCATCTGTTGAGGATATTGATAATGCATTAATAGATGTGGACTATTTACGTTATGAAGTGAATCTTGACTATGCATTTACACCATATCCAAAGGGCACATTTGACGGTAGTGCTATCGAATCATTACAAATGGTTCCAGTAATTAATAATTTATCAAAACTTAGCGAAGTATTTATTAACCAAGAGATGTCGAATTGCTTGGGAAATAAACAAATAAAAATAGGCGACATAATATCCATTTCCAATAACGTTTCTTTTTCACTTTCAACAGGTAATCCTGAAACACCTTTTATAAAAGATATATTTTCGTACAAATTAGACTTGGAAGTTAAAGACATAGTGAAAGAATTTTCGTTTCTAAATACACCGAAAATATACTATTCATACGAATTATTGGCTAACTACTTAAAGAGTGTACTTTTAGATAATATATCAAAATATAAACAAGAATCTATATCTATATATAGATATATTCGTGATTCATCTAATGATGATGTTGCTTCATCATATTCTTTGTATGCTTTTGTTAAAGATAAATCATTTTGTAATCAATATTTTGATTTAATTGCTTCGTTGAAAGAAGGCAAAAAAATGATTCAAGTTGATTCAACAGCATATGAAATTAAAGAGTCATATCGGAG
>JAKSVG010000031.1 GCA_024408105.1 Bacilli bacterium
GGCTAATTTTATAAATAGTTTCTCTAATTTCTTCCTTTTTCATTTTTAGCTGTAAAAGAGGTAAGGCAAGATTATCGAAAACCGTTTTCTTTGGATATAAAATTGGGTTTTGATCAATATATGAAAAATTACGATCTTCAACATAAACTCTATCAAGATCTATTGAATCATAAAGCAGTTCCCCACTATCATAAGGCAAGATGCCGCCTATTATTTTTAAAAGAGTTGTCTTTCCAGAACCAATTTTACCAATCAAAGCGGTTATTTTCTTTAATGGAAAAACAATATCAACATTGCTTAAAGCGGTTGTAACTTCTTTTGTTTTTTTATTATAGTAAGTACAAGTTAAATTACAAATTTCTAGATTCACGTTAAAGGCCTAATTCAGATAAGTGTATTTTAACACCTCTAGAGCTTAAATCACATTGTGATTTTTTAATATCAATTTTAGAGTTATCTGGGAAATTTGCCGCTAAATAACCACTCGCTTCACCAGTAACTGTACAAGCAGGAATACCCCTAGTAATATCCCACATATGGTCATTAAATACGCTGATACATCTACCAGCAACATATAAATTTTTAACATTTTTATTATATAAACATCCAGCCGGAAGTTCGTAGTTTAATCCACTTGTAAGCCAAGAAGTGATTAAACCAAGTGAGTTTTCTTTATAAAGACCATTTTCGTCTTTTTTCATTTCTTCTTCACCAACAAATTTTCTTGTCATTCTTAATTCAGGGATAGTTGAAATGGTTGCAATCGCATATTTATCAGTACCGTCACCTTTCTTAAGAAAATCTTCCATGATATTTCTATGTCCAACAACCGTAACATCTGTTAATTCATTGGAATCAAGTCCCTTAAACCAGGTATGTTCTTTGCCATCACTATAAACATAATCACAACTGCCCATCATATGAATATTGTATTTACCATCTTCGATTGAATAGTACCAGTTTGTTTGGACGTTTCCTCTTTCAGCACAATTGGTTGGAACACCAGCCTTTTCACAAATAGTCGCATCACCTGTCGAGTCAACGAAAGAAGAAGCAAAAACTTCAACATCTTGAGTTCTTGTGTGACCAATTAATTTAACAATTTTACCATCTTCAACAACTGCGCTACCAATGATACAACCATATAAAAGATCAACTTTTTCGCTAACTAATTTTTGTTCGCAAAGAATAGCGAATAGATGTGGATTAAATTGAACATCAAAACGCTTCTTAATCTTTTCTTCAATGGTTCCATTATTTAACCAAGCTTCTGGGTAATTACCTTCATAGCCATGTAAAATAGAAAGTCTAAATAATTCTTCACAAATACCATAGGAGATTTGGTGTCCTTCCCCATCATCAATTGGAAGAAAGAACGCAACCAAACCGCTTGTAGCTAAACCACCAACCATGTATGTTGATTCAATTAATAAAGTTTTCTTATTGCTTCTTGCACTAGCAAGCGCAGCTGATACCCCAGCAACGCCGCCACCGATAACAACAACATCATAGTTATATACTAATTTTTCCATAACTCAATTTCCCCGGATATGTTTGATAAATCAATAATACAATAATTTAGCTAAATAAATAAAAAAAATAGTTATGAATGTTTACAAAAGAATACTATTTGTTTAAAAATACCTTAATTATTTTTATTATCGGTATAGGGTGGTCATTTTTAACCATAAATTATCGTTAAACGAACACATTGATTTATTAAATTGACTTTACAACAAAATAAATAATATTATTTATCTAGAATAATGAATTTTTAGTATTTACAACTCTTGGAGGAAATATGAGCAAATTATTAAATTGTGATGAATGCAAAAATATGCCTTGGCAAGATCGACCAGAAGGTTCTTTCAGACCTGTATGGAGATATTCAAATAACCCTATAACAAAAAGAGAATACAATGAAAATATCGATCGTATTTTTAATTCAGCTTTAGTTCCATTTGATGGAGAATTTATTGGTGTTTTTAGAGCAGATACATACCAAAACCGTTCTTTCCTTTATGTTGGCCATTCAAAAGATGGATATTCAATTGAATTAGAGGACAAACCTTTAGTATTACATAACGAAAATGGTGAAGTTCTCCCTAATGTTGGATATTCACGTTTCGACCCACGCGTTATTAAAATCGAAGATGTTTATTATGTTGTTTTTTGTGAATATACAAACGCAGTTACTACCGCAATTGCATACACAAAAGATTTTAAAAACTTTACTCAAATCAATAATCCATTTACACCAAACTATCGTAATGGTGTCTTATTCCCAAGAAAAATTAATGATTATTATAAGATTCTTTTAAGACCATGTGATGCAGGCAACTCTAACTTTGGTGATATCTATGTTAGTGAATCAAAAGATTTACATTATTGGGGCAACGCAAAACTTTTATTAAGTGCTGGATTCTCTGGCTGGAACTGGACAAAAATTGGCGGAGGACCTGCCCCAATTGAAACTGATGAAGGTTGGTTAATCCTAATTCACGGCGTTACAAGTACATGCTCAGGTTGGATTTATTCAATGGGTGGAATCATTGTTGATAAAGATGATCCTTCAAAAGTTTTATATCGTTGTGATGATTTCTTACTAACACCAGATACTGATTATGAAAAGACAGGCTTCACTCCAAATGTTGTCTTCCCTACATCTGTTATCTGCGATGGAAAAACAGGTAGAATGGCAATCTATTATGGGGCGTCAGACACTTACACTGGATTAGCCTTTACACAAATTGATATCTTAGTTGATTACATCAAAAAACATTCGAAATAATCAAAAAACAGTTGCTTACTTGCAACTGTTTTTGTTTGCTTTGAAATCAGAATAAATAGCTTTAA
The DNA here is from genome assembly GCA_024408105.1 of Bacilli bacterium. Taxonomy (GTDB): domain Bacteria; phylum Bacillota_I; class Bacilli_A; order RFN20; family CAG-826; genus Fiminaster. The sequence goes on from JAKSVG010000031.1 coordinate 2,857, forward strand.
CAATTTTGATATGTAAATCAGTTACATAACTAGGCCAATTCAGAATAGTAAGACCAATAACGATAGATACGTTATTTTTTCTATCAATTAATGAATATGATCCTGCTGCACCATCCCAACCAAATTCACCAGCTGGAATACCTTCAATTGAATCATTCTTTCTTACTCTAACTGCAAGGCCATATCCATATTCCTCACTAGATTTGGAGTATTCTTTAACACTTTCATCAAATGGAGTGTCTTGTACAATTATTTTAGAAATCTTATTCTTTGATTCTTCAGTAATAAGAATGTTGTTGTTCGCTAACGAATCAGCAAATAAAGAATAGTCATTAACAGTGGAAATTAAGCCCGCTCCGCCTGATTCATAATTTTTACTAGGATGAAATCCATGATAATAGGTATTAACCTTCATAAGGCTT
>JAKSVG010000032.1 GCA_024408105.1 Bacilli bacterium
AATAGCCTTAAATTCAAAGACATTACATCTTGATAAAAGAGCAGGATATATATAGAAATATGGATTTTCTGTTGTTGATGCAATTAAAGTGATTTCCCCATTTTCAACAAACTCTAATAAGCTTTGTTGTTGCTTCTTATTAAAGTATTGAATTTCATCTAAATATAAAAGAATTCCATTTGTAGAATAAATAGATTTAGTTGACGCGATTACTTCTTTAATATCTTCTGTTGTCGCTGATGTAGCGTTCAACTTATAAAGATACATATTAGTTTTTTTAGCAATAATATTTGCCATCGTGGTCTTACCAATTCCTGGAGGACCATAAAAGATCATATTAGGGATATGGTTCTTTTCAATTGATTTACGGAAAACACTACCCTTAGCTAAAAGATGGGTTTGTCCCACCATTTCATCAAGAGTTTCCGGTCTAAGTAAATCTGCTAATGGTTGATTCATATTATTTATTTTATTTAAAACATTTGTTTTAATCAACAAAAGCATTACGAAATGATGAAGAAAAAGAAACTGAATGAAATCATTCATTGATTCGTTTTGTATCACGTGATACAATCATGTTATGAAAAACTATTTCGCAACTGACTGCATTAACATTAGAAAATACTTTGACTTAACGCAAAATGAACTTTCAGAACAAACTGGAATACCAAGAGTTACTATTGCAAGAATTGAGACCAACGCATACAAACCATCTTCTCCTTCTCTGGAAGGCATCTATTCTTTTGCATATGAACACGGTTTGAATTTTAATGAGGATCACGCTGATGTTATGGATGATGATAAAGGCAATAGAATTCTTCTTTTCCATGGTTCAAAAAACGAAATTAAAACAAATATTTCCCTAGATTATTCAAGGGAAATAAATGACTTTGGGAAGGGATTTTACGCCGGAGAAACATTACAGCAAGCCGCCACTTTCATTTCTTCATATCGCTCAAATTATGTATATGCTTTTTATCTTAGAAAAGATAACTTGAACATTTATGAATTGTCTGCGGATATTGAATGGATGCTCGCTATTTCTTATTTTCGTGGAAGAATCAAAGAATACGAAAATCATCCAATCATACAAAAGATTATTGAAAAAATTAAAAAGAGTGATGTAATCATTGCACCTATCGCAGACAACTCAATGTACGAAACACTTAATGAATTTGCCGCAAAAGAAATTACTGATGAACAATGCCGTCACTCAATACGAGCTAATTATTTAGGTAAACAATATGTTTTCCTCAATAATAAAGCCCTTTCAAACATAGAAGGAATTACCTGCCTTTATATACCTCAAATTCAAAAACAAAAATACAAAACAATAAAGTTCGAACAAACAGAAGCATCAAAAAACAAGATAGAGATGGCCAAATTAAATTATCGAAGAATGGGTAAATATATAGATGAATTACTTAAATAACGAAAAAGAGGCATTAAAACTATGCTCAATCCAGGCAAGTATATTCAAATCATGCATCGATGAGAAGCTTGATGAAAAAGATTTCATCGGCAGATACATGAAATCAATATATGCAAAAAATATGGATGAAGGTGTATATTTTGATAACTACGAAGATCAAGCCATCATTGTTTCGAAATTAAAAAAAATTTCTAAAGCAAAAGAGGTTACTACATTCACCTATCCATTATTACATTTTATTGGTTATTTTTATCGATATTACTGTTATTTGTACAAAGTAGCATCCATTGTGGCTTGGAAAGAAATACCTATTGAATACTTGTGTGACAACTATGATGTTCTTCATAGCCTAGATATATCTAAAGCATGCGAAAATGCTAAAAATAGTTCCATTGTATCACGTGATACAAAATAAACTTTTTTTAAAAAGCCCTCATTTTGAGGGCTATATTTTATTGTGCTTTCTTATCTAAGATATTACGTGCGACGTAAACGCCTGATGATCCAGCTTGAGCAAGACCACGTGTAACACCCGCACCATCACCAATAATGTAGAGATTTGGAATCTTTTCAGTTTCAAGTTTGTTATTCATTACTGGACGAGCACTGTAGTATTTAGCTTCGACACCATAGAATAATGTGTGTTCTGTAGCAATACCTGGTGTAACTGTATCGAGAGCTTCAATCATTTCAACTAAAGACTTAAGTGTCTTATATGGAAGAACTAAGGCTAAATCGCCTGGTACAGCTTCCTTAAGTGTTGGTTTGATAAATCCATCTCTTAATCTCTTATAGTTTGTTCTTCTACCCTTTTTGATATCACCAAACTTTTGAACAATAACTGAACCACATGATAATTGGTTAGCAAGCTTAGAGATTGATTTACCATATTCGTTAGGGTTTTTGAATGGTTCATCAAAGTGATGAGAAACAAGTAAAGCAAAGTTTGTATTTGTAGAACCCATTTCTTTCTTTGAGAAAGCGTGTCCGTTTGCGTTAATAACACCTGAGTTATTTTCAACAACAACGTAACCACTTGGGTTAGAACAGAATGTTCTTACTAAAGTACCAACTGATGTACGGTAAATGAATTTACCTTCATATAATTCTTCATTGATTTCACGCATAACGATATCAGATGTTTCAACACGAACACCGATATCGATTTGGTTGTTTGATGTTGGGATTTGATATTTGTCATAAAGAGTTGCAAGCCAAGAAGAACCATCACGTCCAACAGCGAGAACAACACTATCAGCAAAGACTTCTTCTTCGCCAATCTTGATACCTTTGATTTGATCGTTTTCAATGATTAAATCTGAAACTTCTGTTTTGAATCTAAATTCAACAACTTCTTTTAAATCATTGTAGATCTTACCAAG
>JAKSVG010000033.1 GCA_024408105.1 Bacilli bacterium
AAAAGGGAACCAAGTTCTCAATTCGTGAAGGTGGCCGTACAGTTGGTTCAGGTTCAGTCACTGAAATTATTAAATAATTATATTATTTAACAAATTTAAGACCTCTTCGGAGGTCTTTTTTGTTTGTTTATTCTTTACATTTGGTCCATAATTTAGATTATGAAGCAGCGTAAATACACATTACCTAGACACACGAATCTCGCGAAGCAAGGAAGTCGTATTGGTGCTTTTTTAGTTGATTTTGCTATCTTCCTAGCGTTTACAATGGCTTTTCTTTTTGGTTGCTTTAGATTCATTCTAAAACCTGCAATTGCGCCTGCTAAAGAAGAACTTGCTACTGAACAAATTAATTCCCATCTTTCTTATAGAGACGAAAACGGAAATATAAAGACAGTTGACGCAAAAGCTCCATTTATGGAGTACCGTGATAGACTTTCATATTTTTATATGAATTATTTAACTGGAAATGTGGTGGAGCCTGGAACTGGTTCAAGACTTGCTAACGAACCAATCAAAAATGAAAAAGGTGAAGAAGTCAGCAAAGCTGATTACTACACAATTGCTTGGTTCAATAAAAACGTTTTATTAATTCCTAACGATCCAGATAACGATTCAGAATCAGTTTTTACATATGTAAAAGTTGATGGACATTATGATTTAACTCAATTAGGTGTTCCTAAAGATTATTCTCTTGTAAGTGAAACACAAATTTCAACTCGCATGCAAACAGCTTATTTAGAGGCTTATTTAAATGTTTTTGATGAACAAAAATTTATTATTGATTTAAATAATATAGTATCCTTTGGATACTCGGTTGAATTTGTTGCGTCGGCAATTATCGCAAGTATTATTACTTATGTTGTTTTCCCACTTGTTTTTAAACAAGGAAGAACAGTTGGCAAGAAATTATTTAAACTAGCTTTAGCTAGCAAGGACGGATATATTTTCTTAAATCGTCAACTTGCAATGAGACTTATGCCTCTTGTAGTTTGTTTGTTAGCATTTTTAATTCCAATCTGGAATGATTTAGTTCTTGTTCTTCTTATTCCATTAATTATCTTTTTAGTGTCCTTTGCTTTAGCAATGGCTTCACCAAAAAGATGTTCCTTACATGACTTTACTGCTGGGACAATCGTTATTGATGATGTTTCATCAATCATCTTTGAAAATGAGATGGAAGAAGAGGCTTACCTTATGAAGGAAGATGGTTTAGCTCCTGAAGAAGGAAGTGAACCAGAAAGTGATGGCGAAGAGCCAGAATTAAAATATGAAAAATAGCATTCGTTCAATTCATGAAGGTGGATTTGGCAAGCGCATGATTGCAATGATCATGGACGCTGTTATTTTCATGTTTGTTACTGTTGCTTTAGCGTTATGGGTGTTTACTCCTATTGCTAATAGTGCTATGCACTATCAGGATCTTGGAGTTCAAGGTTTAAAATATCAAGTCTTCTCAAAACTTTATGTTGCTCAAGAAATTGATGAAGACGGAAATTACACAAAAGTAGTGGATATTACTAAGTTTGAAGAAACAACAGGCGAAATTTCTTATACTGCTCTTTGCTACTATTCGACCGATGATGTAAATTTCTACAAAGATAGACTTCATTATTACTATTGCTGCTATAAAACAGGTGAAAATATCGAAGTTATTGAAGGCAAGGATCCTGCTGATTTTAGGGCTCCTAACTATAATATATATATTAAAGATAATAATGGAAATGATGTCCTCCCAAAGGACTATTACACTGATGATTGGTTCAATAATTTAATCGATGGTAAGACAACTCCAGAGCAATTTAGAAGTTTAGCTTATGATGCTGGGTTAGATTTAAGTGAATCCTCTTTCTATAAAGATTTAAATAATAAAATTAAAGGATGCCAGTTAGTCATCTTTTTACCTCCATTTTTCATTTCTTACTTGGCATTTTATTTACTTGTGCCATTACTTTATAGAAATGGTGAAACATTTGGCAAAAAAGTCATGCATCTTGGCTTTGCTACAAAGGATGGTTTTGAAGTTAAAAAGAGACAAATTGTCTTTAGACAAATTCTCCTTTTAGCGTGGATAAGCCTTTGCTCTTTTGTAATCGGAATTGGCTTAACTTCACTTGCAACATTAGGCGTTGGAGTGGTCATTTATTTGATTGCAACAGTTATTTCAAAAACTAGACGTTCTCCAATTGATTATGCAGCCTACACTTACTTGATTGATACAAACAAATCTGTGTGGTTTAAAAACCAACAAGAAGAGGATCAAAAAGCAGCTGAAGTCGAAGAAAAAATGTCAAAATATCAACGCTATGAACCAGACAAATCTAAGGTCATTCAAATCGGTACAGAAATCGTTAATGAAGACGTTAAAAAAGAGTTTGAAGAAGAAAAGTTAAAAAAGCAAAAAAATAAAAATCTTTAGGTTTTTACGGTAATTTTTATGCAAAACCCTAATATTTTGCCTCTCAATAAATTGAGCGGCTTTTTTATTTATAGAAAAAGAATTATAACTGTGTTATTATTCTAGTGTAGTTACAGCTACGTTATACACCATAGGAGGTAAAAACTAATGGACGTAAGAATCGAAAATCTTACTAAAACCTTCGTCGGCAAAAAAGGTGTCGAAACTACTGCTGTTAATAAGATGAACTTTACAATACCTGACGGTAAACTCGTCGGTCTTTTAGGTCCGTCTGGATGCGGTAAGTCTA
>JAKSVG010000034.1 GCA_024408105.1 Bacilli bacterium
TTATTTTGTTTTACAATACAAACACAAGAAAGGAATTTTATTCATTATGAAAAAATTAACAAAAGCCGTATTATGCCTAGCATCAGTTGCTCTTCTTGGCGGATGTGCAAAAACAATCACTGTTGAAGAAGCTGCAAAAATCGCTGGCGAATACAAAGTTGAAAACATTAAAGAAACTTCTGGCAAATGCAAAACAAATGTCAAGATTGAAGGAGAAGGAAGCTATCTCGCAACAGTTAAAAACCTTCTTGAAATGATGGGAATCGAAGAAGGAGAAAGTGAAGAGGAAATTAAAGATCCTAAACTCTTAATGATTACCGCTTCCTATGTTGCTTTCATTTCCGCTTCAACTGAAAAAATTGAATGGAAAGCTGATGGAACTGCATTATCATATTCAATCTCTGATTCATCAAAGGAAACTGTAATGGGTGTTACATTAACAACAGAAGAAAAAACAAACGCTTCTTATACCTCAGTTGGCTTACCATCAAGTGCTTCATCAACAATAACTTATAAATTTGAATCATCAACAACAAACGAATCATTCAAAGTTGTTGCTAATGCTTCATATTCATATAGTAAATAAGCTATAAGCATTCTATTAAAGGACCAACTATGTTGGTCTTTTTATATACTATTTTTCAATTTTGTAGTATAATTTATAGGCGACAAATACATTTGTCATCTATTTTAGGAGGAGATATATGAAACCTGTTGTTACTATCGATCAGCAAATTGCTGAACTATTCAATAATAATTTTGGTATAGCAAGTAGTTGGAATTGGGGAAATCTCCTTTTATGTGCGATTGCTGTCATTTTAAGTGTTGCTCTTTGTGGAGTCATCGGCTTTGAAAGAGAAAAACGCGGAAGAAGTGCTGGCCTTAGAACACACCTATTAGTTGGTGTTGGATCATGTATTGTTATGATTATCTCTATCTATGGCTTTCCAGCCATGTTTAGTGGTGGTGAAGGCTCAGTTGGATCTCGTGATGTTGCTAGATTAGCTGCTCAAGTTATTACTGGTGTTGGCTTCTTAGGCGCTGGTGCAATTATTCACTTTAATGGCGGTATTAAGGGCTTAACTACCGCATCAACAATTTGGCTGGTTATGGCTATTGGTTTATGCTGTGGTTCAATGAACTTTATTCTTGCCATCGGTGGAACACTTATTGTTATGATTGTTCTTATTTCGTTTAGAAAAATCGAAAGAAGAATTTCTAAAACAAAACCTATGTTTGTTGTTGTTGTGCCAAACAATGTTCCTGTTATGAATGTCTTACTTGAAATTGGAAAAGAATATGACTGTGGTGTTGAAGATATTGCAACTCAACTAATCAAAAATGGTGATGCATCACAAATTGAAGTTGTGTTTAAATTAGCAGTTGAACCTGGTAAATCAATTAATCTTGATAACATCACAAAAGAACTTCAAGATAAGGCAAGAGCATTATCTGTCCAGGTTATTAATAACCACAAATAAAAAAGAAAATACTATTGATTGACAACCTATTTGGTTGTCTTTCTTTTTATTTTGTAGTGTAATACTTATATGAGAATCTTTTTTAAAATATTTTCTCTATTAGGAGTTCTGATTGGTTTTGTGATGGCAATTTTAGGCTTTACGAGTGATGAAAATATTTATGTTAAAGAATATATTTATAAATCTAATAAAATTGACTCAAATTTAAGCGGTTTAAAAATTCTACATTTAAGTGATTTTCATAATCACAGTTTATATTATAAAAATGGTTATATTGTTGATAAGGTTTTAGATGAAAATCCTGATATTATTTTTCTTACTGGTGACTTAATCGACCAATATACAAAAACAAATAATATTGCTAATTTGGAAACACTCTTTGAATCTATCAAAAATATTCCTACTTATTATGTAACTGGTAATCACGAATATTATGCTTCATGTAAAGACGAATTTTTATTATTATTAAAAAAGTATTCGAACATAAATGTTGTGACAGACTCATATAAGGTAGTTGATATTAATGGTACTTCACTAAACATCGTGGGTCTTAGAGATCCTTATGAAGATTTAAAAGGCCTATCATTTGCTGATGTAAATGATGAGATAAACGCTCTTGAACCAACATTAAAAAACATTAAATCATCATTAGATGATAATATGACAATATTGCTATCACATCGTCCAAGCATGATGGATTTATATACAAGATATAATATGGATTTAGTGTTCTCTGGGCACACTCATGGAGGACAAGTGAATATCTTCCCATTTTTTGAGTATCAAAGTGGGAGATATGAAAAAAATAATACTTCTATGATTGTTTCAAATGGTATTGGCTCAAATGGAAAATTGCCTATAAGAGTTAATTGCCCAATGCAAATAGTAACATGTACATTTGAGACTAATTAATAATTATACGTGTTATTTTTTATGTAGATATGTGTTAGAATTAACTCGTTAATTAAATTTATATGGTTGGTAAAAGCGAAGGTAGTATCGAATTAAAGACAATGGATGAGATGTCTTCTTTAGATGATGAGAACAAAACTAAGCAAAAAAAGAAGCATCCTAAACTTAAATTTTTAATTTATTTTCTAATTATCATTATCGCAACTGGACTTGCGTTATTCTTTTCTTTATA
>JAKSVG010000035.1 GCA_024408105.1 Bacilli bacterium
GTTTTTAATATTTTTTAAAATAAAAACCACCAACTTGTGTTAGTGGTGATCTTGCTAAATATATACATATATATTATTAATTCCGAAGTATATTAACTTGTGATGACGGAATTAATCGAGTAAGCTACTCCTCATCCACATAATCATTATAAAATGACTTAATTTCCCCCGCAATAAAAATCGGTAAAATCAGTTGTTAATAAAAAGGCTTTCTTTCCAGATATCCAGTTACCTAAATATGCTAGTATCACCGTAAAGTTCCGATTTACAAGTGAGTTGGAATATTAAATCCATAAAGAAGACTAGTGGCAATTGTTGCCCAACCGTCTTCTTTTTTTATTTTGCTATAAACAACAAAAAAGACCGCCCTTCCGGATGGCCTACTGTTATACATATTTTGTCTAAAAACAAGCTCAATGTTCCTCAACCACGTCTTCCATAAAGGCCTCGTCGATACGTTTCCTATGCACGAGTAAATGGCAGTCACCACAGCATCTACCGTCAGCAAGTGGACTAGCATTATATCCATATCCTTCTATTGTTTTTCCGCATATACAACATGTTTCTTTCATATAAATATAATTATGCGTTTGCACATTATATCTTATTTTTTTATGCATATTTTTGCATTTGCTCTTAAATATTTTTGCATTTGCACAAAGAAGGACCATATTTAAAAAATTTATTATTTTTATTTTTTTAAACATATATAGTATATGTGCAAGGTCAAAAAAGCCTTGTTAAAAAATATAAAGGAGGGTCGAAATATGTACGACTTTGACGAATTAGATAGATTAGAAACAAAAGAAGAAAAGAAGGAAATTAAAAAAGCATCTTTCTTCGCAAAATTAGCTTATTGTTGGATTAACCTTGTAACTATTATCCATTATTAAGTAATTATTTAAAGCTTTAAAAAAGACCATCTTGAGATGGTCTTTTTTTATGCCATTTTAGCCAAAATAAAGGACGATTTAGTCATCGCCCTATACTTTACTATTTTTTCTTTGAAAGCTTATCAAATAGCTTAGCTAAGCCTTTTTTCTCTTTGGCAATAATTGTGACATTATCTTCGTCTAAAGATTTTGTAACTTCGATTTCTTCGTAGTCATTATGTCCTTCAACAATTGCGTTTGTTGTAGTTTTATTGAAGAAACGAGCGTATGGAAGTTCAATAGCCATTTTAATTGTATCACCAACTTTAACAGCGTATTTATTTGGCATTTTAATAATGACTTTGTTATCACCAACTTTTCCATGTAAGTTTAAGATATCGCCTAGTAATTCGATAATTTCAACTTTCATAGAGAATGAATAATCTTTATATCTTTCGAATCTTTCATCATCTTGGAAAATTAAGTTTTCTGGTCTAATGCCATAAACCATTCCATGATTTACATAATTCTTTAATAAAGACATTTGATCATCTGACATTTTAATAGTTTGTTCACTACCATTAGGTGTGAATACACCATTTTCTAATTTGCCATATAAGAAGTTCATGGCAGGTGTACCAATAAATCCTGCAACAAACAAATTAACTGGATGTTGATATATTTCATTTGGTTCACCAATTTGTTGAATAAAGCCATCTTTCATAACAACAATTCTTGTAGCCATTGTCATAGCTTCGATTTGATCGTGAGTGACATAAATTGTAGTAGCACCTACTTCATTATGAATACGAACAATTTCACTACGCATTGCAACACGTAATTTAGCATCTAAGTTAGATAATGGTTCATCCATTAAGAATACTTTTGGACGTCTAACGATTGATCTACCTAAAGCAACTCTTTGTCTTTGACCACCAGATAAAGCACGAGGTTTACGATTTAAATATGGTGTGAGTTTTAAAATTGCTGCAGCTTCTTTAACACGTCTATCAATTTCTGCTTTTGGAACTTTACGTAATTTTAAAGCGTAAGCCATGTTATCATAGACTGTCATTTGAGGATATAAAGCATAGCTTTGGAAGACCATTGCGATATCTCTATCTTTAGGAGCGGCAGAATTCATTAATACATCATCGATGTAGAATTCGCCATAAGAGATTTCTTCTAGACCAGCGATCATTCTTAATGTTGTAGATTTACCACATCCTGAAGGACCGACAAAAGCAATGAATTCTCTATCATTGATATCGATTGTAAAGTCATGGACGGCATGAACGCCACCATCATAGACCTTATTAACATTGTGAAGTTTAACTGTTGCCATATTATTTAACCACCTTTTCTATAACTTCTTTATTTCCCATTGAAGGGATTGCACCATAACCAGTTGTTGTATAAGCTCCACATTTACATGAGAAGTTTACAAATGATTGATAGTCAGTTTCTTTATTTAATAACGTTTCAACGTTTAAATTATTATCTAGCAATTGAGCAATAAATGCTCCAAAGAATGAATCACCTGCTCCAGTTGTATCAATTGCTTTTACTTTATATCCAGGACATGAGTAT
>JAKSVG010000036.1 GCA_024408105.1 Bacilli bacterium
GATGTAATTGATTCCATTCGTAGCGGTAATGCAGCTTCCATGAACAAACTTCGTGAAAAATACAGAACAGTAGATGTTCTTATGATAGATGACGTTCAATTTATAATAGGAAAAGAATCAACTCAGGAAGAATTTTTCCATACATTCAATACTTTACATTTATCAGGAAAACAAATTGTTCTTTCTTCTGATAAACCACCAAAAGAAATAGAAACACTTGATGAACGTTTTAAATCAAGATTTGAATGGGGATTAATTGCTGATATTCAAGCTCCTGATTATGAAACAAGAATGGCAATTCTTAGAAAGAATGCTGATCAAATAGGAAAAAATATTGATGACCAGGTTCTTCAATACATTGCAACAAATATTAAATCCAATATCCGTGATTTAGAAGGTGCTTTCAACAAGATTGTTGCCTTTTCAAAATTAAATAAAGTAGATATTACTTTGGAAATTGCTGAAGAAGCATTAAAAGATATTATTTATCCGGATCATCCAAAAGAAATAACTCCTTCCTTAATAATAGAGGTAGTTGCTGAACACTGCGGAATTCATCCGGAAGACATAGTTTCTAAAAAAAGAAATGCTGAATTTGTGGAACCAAGACAAATTGTAATGTATCTTTGCAGAGAATTAACAGAAACTTCTTTAACCAACATAGGAAAGATACTTGGTAAGAAAGATCATACAACAGTTATCCACGGTGTTAAGAAAATTGAAGAGGAAATCCTTGTGAATAAGGAACTTCAAAACAAGATAGAAATCATCAAGAAAAAAATGATTCCCTCTTAGATGTTAATAACCAAAAACTTATCCATGGATAATCACATGAAGTTAACATCATATAAGTTTATTTTTTACCTTAAAAATAGTATAATAGATAAGGTTATCCACATATCAACAGACCTTATTAATATATATTATTAAATTCTTTAAAAATATAATGTTTAGAGCGCTTGCGCTAATGCATTTTGAAAGAAAGGAAGTTATACACAAATGAAAATTAAATGTCCTAAATCATCACTTTTAAATGGTGTATCAATTGTTTCTAAAGCTGTTCCTAATAAAACAACAATGTCTATTCTTGAATGTATTTTAATTAATGCTAATGATGGACAAATTAAATTAACAGCTAATGATATGGAACTTGGTATTGAGACTGTCATCGAAGGTGAAATTATTGAATCAGGTATTATTGCTTTAGATGCTAAGATTTTATTTGAAATTATTCGTAAACTTCCTGACAGTGAAGTAACTATTTCATCTGATGATTCTTTTAAAACATCTATTACATGTGAAAAAGCTAACTTTAATATCATTGGTAAATCAGGTGAAGATTTTTCATTCCTTCCTACTATTGAGAAAAATGATTATATTATGATTTCCCAGTATTCTCTTAAAGAAGTTATTAGACAGACAATCTTTTCTATTGATGAAACAGATTCTAATAAGATGATGGGTGGAGAATTATTTGAGATTAACAATGATACACTTAGAGTTGTATCTCTTGATGGTCATAGAATTTCTATCAGAAATATTTATCTTAAAAATTCATATCCTTCAAATAAAGTAATTGTTCCTGGTAAAACACTTAGCGAAATAAGTAAGATTTTGTCAGGAGATGCAGAAAAGGATGTATATATTTACTTTACAAATAATCATATTTTGTTTGAGTTTGATGATACAATTGTAGTTTCCAGATTGATAGAAGGTGAATATTTCAATATCAATCAGATGATTACTACTGATTATGAAACAAAAGTAACTATCAATAAAAAAGAATTTTATGATTGTATAGACAGAGCTACTCTTCTGATCAAAGAAGGAAATAAGAAACCTGTTATTATCACTATTGGTGATGAAAATATGGAACTTAAAATTAATTCAACAGTTGGTAGCATGGATGAGCAGATTTCAATCCAAAAAGAAGGTAAAGATATCATGATTGGATTTAATCCTAAATTCCTGATTGATGCTTTAAAAGTAATTGAGGATGAAGAAATTGATATTTACATGGTTAATCCAAAAGCTCCTTGTTTCATTAGAGATGAAGAGAATAACTATGTATATTTGATTCTGCCAGTTAACTTCACTACAGTAAGTTAGTTTTAAAAAGAGGTAACACATGGAAACAATTCATATTAAAGATGAATTTATAAAGCTTGGACAGGCCATGAAGCTTGCAGGTCTTGTTGAATCAGGATTAGAAGCAAAGCTTGTGATTCAAAATGGTTTGGTTTTAGTAAATGGCGAAATAGATACAAGACGTGGAAAAAAATTGGTGGTTGGAGATGTATTTGAATTTGAAGGTCACCAGGTAAAAGTTGAGTAAAGTTTAGGTATATCATGATTATTAAATCACTGGAACTTGCTGATTTTAGAAATTATGAATCTTTAAATATTTC
>JAKSVG010000037.1 GCA_024408105.1 Bacilli bacterium
TTCCTTCGTTAACGCTCACGGAGGAATTACAAATGAAGCAAGTTGAAAAATGGTACATCAAGGTTGATGGAAAAGAAGTTGAAGTTACTAAAGAACAATACATTGACTATCGTAACTTTCAATCAAAAGAACGCATGCAAAATATCAGAAGAACTAGATGCATGATTCCTAATGGTAAAGGCGGGATGAGATTATGCCCAAAAACTAGTTGTGGAGAATGTCCACATCATAGAAATGGAACACCTCTTTCTCTAGACGTTCTTTCTGAAGATTTTAACTTTGATGTCGAAGATCCAAATGAAGATGTTATTGCTGAAATAAATAAAGAAGAAAAAGAAACAGCAGTGCGTAATGCCATTATGGAATTAGATGAGATTGATAGACAGATTATTACCATGATTTTTTATGAAGATTTGAGTGAAGGACAAGTAGCTAAAAAATTAAGGGTTTCGCAATCAGCGATTCATCAAAGAAAAGCAAAAACATTCAAGATTTTGCAGGAAAAATTAAAAAATTATCAATACTAACTTATTAAAAGCCATATTCGCGTTCATTTACTTTTGGAGGTAGAGAAATGGCTCAACTTAAAGATACTAAATCTAAGCACAGAATACACAGGATGTATTTGATTAATGCTAGACAGAAAATAGGTTTATCTCAGTATAAGGTAGAACAACTTTCTGGCATATCAAGAGCTCATTACAACCGTATAGAAAATGGCGTTGTTACTGTATCTGTTCAATTTAGAACTTTAAAAGCAATCTCTATAGCCCTAGGCATTCCATTTGAAGTCATGTGGAAAGAAGAGTCTAGTTATCAAAATTCAATAATTAATGACTTCAGATAATAGGAGAAAAAATGTATGAACATTTATTCAAAAACAGTTCCAGATTTAGGAACAAAAGTTATTGGTAATGCAGAAGAGTGTATTGCATTGCTCGATGCACATAAGCCACTTCCTTATGATGAAGTTATAGATTATTTCATCAAAATGAGCAGACTTGGTAATTCAGACATTGATAAGTTGTCTAAAATATCACTACAACTTTATTCAAATTATTTAATGAAACGCCATGTCATTTATCCAATTAAAGAAGATGTTATTAATTTCATCTTCCAAAATAGGAAAATGGATTTCTTTGAAATTGATATGCTTTATTTCACAGCATCTTATTTCACAAAATATGTCCAACGTAATTTTGGTTCACTTTTTGGTGGAATATTCGCTGGAAGACATATTGAAAGAAACATTGATTTTACAGACGAAAGTTTAATTCAACAAGAACACATTAACTATTCGTATGGAATGCCGGAGAAATAATTATGTTAGTAACAAAAGACGATGCTTATGAACTAGCTTTGAGTTTCTATAAATCTAAATATGGAAAAGTAACATCAAAGACCACAGAAATCGAACTCTTAATTAGAAGTGAATTATTAGAATTTGCTCGATTTATTAATCAAACATGTCCGCCTTATACTGCTGCAGGAAAAAGAGAAATTCATAACTACATTAAGAAGAAAGTTGCTCCACCTGCTGGTTGGTTTAAGTATGTTGGGCCTGTATTTGTTGACTTCTTATATGGCACAAAATGATGGATTTATAAGATGGTGTTTTGTTTGCAACTAAATATGCTCTATTAGATTTATCTAATAACTGACATTTATAGTTAGTAACTACAACACCTATAGGAGGTTTTATGAAAGAAGATACTTATTTGGTTTGGAAAAAGACGGGAGTGCTAAGCAGTAAGCTTGCTTATATTAGAGCAGCTTCCGCTTCTTTTTATACGCAAAGAGAAATGTGTATTGACCTCCAAATTAGTGAAAAAACATTCATTGCTCTTAAAAACAAACATCCTGAAATAGCAAAGGCCATCGAAGAAGGTGAAGCGCAACTTTTAAAGGACATGTTTTCGGCTTTAAAAATGAAAGCAGTGGGGCATAAAGAAAAAGTTACTACAAAATCAATGGAGAAAAATCCAATTGGTGGAACTAAAACAAAAATTAATGAGGAGGAGAAATATTACCCTCCTGACTTTGAAACTATTAAATACATTCTCATTATGAAATTTGGAAAGAGATTTGATCCAAAGAAATTCATGCTTGAGATGATGGAAAAGAAAAACGAACAAGAAGTATGGACTGATGTGCCTGATGTTGTTGTAGGTGCTGATGATTCAAAAGAGGAGGACTAATCTATGAGAGATTTTGTTATAGCTATAGGCCAAAGAGCCAATAGCAAAAAATGGACAAATAAAAAGGTCACATGGG
>JAKSVG010000038.1 GCA_024408105.1 Bacilli bacterium
TTCAGAAATATTTAAAGCTTCCCAAATTTTAATTGAGCCTTCTGCTAAAATAGCTTCAAGTTCTTCCCAACGAGCAGTGTTTTGTTTTTTAGCACGTACATCCACTACTTGGTTTTCAGTTTTTTCTGCGTATGCTTCTTCTTCAAGAGTTTCTTTTTCAGCCTCTTTTAATTCTTCTTCAGTTGGCTCTAAGATTTCTTGTTCTTCAATTTCGTAAGACTCTTCAACTTCTTCATCAGTTAAAGGTTTTTCTTCTGGTGTTTTGCTTTCTTCAACACCTAAAACATTATTTTCTTTTTCTTCCATAGGTTTTACCTCGCTAAAAATAATAACATATTTATTTTTATCTAGTCATTACATAATTTACATTTTTCACTATCAAAAATAACAAATTGTTTGTATATTATTTCTACACATATATAAAGGGAGGCTTTCTATATGAAAAAAGGCGCTAAAGTAGCACTTGCTCTTGGTATTGTATTCACTGTTTTAGTTGTTGCACCAATTGCGACTGTTTATGGATTTTTCTATGAAAATTCAAAAAACCCAATTGAATATAATGATGGATTTGATGCTAACACTTTCTTCCTCAATACATTTGCGAACTCAGTTGAAAACACTGCTAATGACCACAAAATAAAAATTGAAGTAACTGAACAAACATTAAACGATTTCTTATATTCAATGATTGGACAGATCGATGGATTTCCAAAGAAAACAATTAATCAGGTCTATGTTCAGATTAAAGATGGTAAATACACTTTCAACATAGGTGTTTACGCTGGAAAGTTATTTTCGACCAAAATTAAAATTATTACTAAACTCAATTTTATTGAAAACGGTGAAGGTAATAAATGTTTCGAATTTGGAATTGATAATATCAAAATAGCTCGTGCTGGTCATTTGGAAAGTTTAGGAATTGAAGTGGCATCCACTCTCATAAGCGATGATACGATCAATGACGCCCTTAGTGATAGCGGCATTCATATGAAAGTTTCGTTAGCCGACAAGAAAATTATTTATAGTGAGGCAGATTTAATTAAGGATATCAGTAAAAATCTTGGCAAAGGTGGAGATAATGACACTGATTTGTTGATCAATGTTTTAGAAGGATTTTTGGAAAAAGGCTACATTGATTGTAATTTCAAAGATAGTATTCAAGTTTATGCAAATCTTGAACCATTCGCTAAACTTGATGATTCATCTAAAGAATTGTTTGATGTATCAAAAGAAGGGGCGGTTAGTTTCACTCCATTTGTTGAAGCACTCCCTCAATTAGCAGCAGATGGAATTATTGATAGTGACCACTACAACCAAGTATTTAAATATTTATCATATGGCTATAACAAAGTTGATGATGAAACAAAGGCATATGTTATTGATAAAAATTTTGCAAATCTTGGCATTTATGAAAACGGATACACTAATCAAACCTACCCAGGAATTGTTAATAATGATAATAATAAATTAAAAGATGTTGTTCTAGAACAAACCGCTGATCTTTCAACGCTTCATGAAGGATCGATTGTCTCATTTATGACTGAAGAACAAGCTAATGAATATATTGGCGGTTGTGGATTTGTTGGTTATTCATATTTGTTAACTAACACCGATAAGACCGATGTTAATTACATAGCCATCGATAACTTCTACTGTAACTTATTTAGAAATAGTAATAACGAAGGAAGTTTCCCATTAGTTGCTGGCCTTAATTTTAATGGCTATGAAACTCGAATTGGTTTTGACCTTGTTGAAGATCCAAGCCTATGTGTTGGATATAAGATGGGTTTCAAAGTTAAAGACATTTACTTTGGCGAATACACCACTTCAAATGTATTATCTGACTTCTTATTTAAGTTAATGGCGGATAACCTCACTGATGACCCTACACTTCAAATTGATTATACAGCCAAAACAATCTCAGTTGATTTCACGGATGCTTTACAACAATCAACAAAAGATTATGTTGAATCAATTGGGGTTCCTCAAATGCAAATATTGGGAAACGGGATTGAAGATAACGGGCAAGTTTGTGCGGTTATCGGCCCAAAAGAATAAACAAAAAAGTCCATTTGTTTGGACTTTTCTTCTAGAAATAGCTAATTGATCTTATTAATATTTTGGATTCGTAAGGTTCTAGTTTAATGATGTTCTTTTTATCTTTAAATTCAATATCTTCATCCTTCTTAGAATCAGGTAGATTAATCCAAGGTTCAATACACACCATCTTAGAATCA
>JAKSVG010000039.1 GCA_024408105.1 Bacilli bacterium
TCATATACTTATCAATTTCAGTGGTATTGAATCCTCCAACTTCCATGGTATACGGGATAGCTTCTTTAACTAACTCTGCAAACTTATCTGCATTCCTTGGCAATTTGTTTCTGAAGATTAATGAATACATCGTCCTGTCATTCATCAGGATAATCGTGTTCTTTCCATTAAGCTTTGTTATATGACCATGCCATGCGTATAAATCATCAATTTGAACATCTACCGGCATTTTATGTAATTCATTTTTCTTGATATTTAAGGCATCGGCTAAAGCCTTCGAACAAAATATATACATTTTCAATCAACTCCATTTCAGAAAACAAAAGGACCATGCATCTCTACATGATCCTCAAATCTTTGTTATAGTTACAGTAATTTACTTAACGCCGCCAATTTTTCTTTAATACTAAATCCTTTCGTTGCAGCTAAATTTCTAATCCACTCTGTATCTTCACTCCTATAAGGATCTTTGAGAAATCTTTTTATGAACTTAGTAACCTGGCTTTTAAACGACCAATTCAAGTTTGATGAATTATTAATCAGATTAAAATCCGTAACTGTCTTGTGTTCATCAACATTACCTACTAAATATCGCAATATCAGAACATCCGCAAAGGTAAATGGCATGATATCATCATCGAACTGTAACAATGACATATAAGGTCCACCTTGTTTAGTGTCATCAGTCACCAGTGAATATGCACCAATTGTTTGAGCCAATGATATTGCATATACTTCACCCAAATCACCACTACCATACAAGTTTCTATTTTCCAAAACATTATTCTCAAAAATTTTGTAAACCTGTAATTCCTTCAGCTTCTGATTTGTGTATAATTCAATCTTTCCTGACGCAATATCAGAATCAACCTTATCCAGTATTTCCTGACCATGATTTTCTAGTTCAATATTGCGGATTTGCTCGTAGATAAATACCCCTTCATCAAAGAAATCAAACAAAATATCCTGAAGCCCAGCCTTATAGAAATGGATAATTACATTTGTATCTAAAGAGGCTCTCAATCGTCTAACCCTCCTATCAAATCATCCAAATCATCTTCATCCTCTGAAGGTGTAATAATTTTATCATTAACATCATCTATGCTAAGTCCGTAACAAGCAAGTACACGCTCCAATGTTTCCTTCGGAACCGCATTATGATTGTAATTATAGATAACATAATCAATATACTCATATGGGATATCAATTACTTCGCTGGGTACATTCAGTTTGCTATTGCCACCAACTCCACGAAGTAAATTACCTACTTTCATTTCGGTTTTCGCATTGTCAAGTCTGGTCTTTTGATCTGTGTCAATCACGTCAAGACTTTCTAAACGATTCAATGCCATGTCAAAGCTAACATTGAACTCAGACATGATTCTAGCAATATCCATTGCTGATAATCCACTTTCATGAAAATTCTGAATCTCTAAATCGATAAATCGATGGATATCATCTGAAGGCATCAACAAACAAGCTGCAAAATAGTTCGCTTCTTGCTCTTTTTCATCTGTGCTTCTTCCATTAATCGTTATACTGTCATCAATAAAAGAACTTGCATCATTCAAATGTAAGATCACATGCCCTATTTCATGAGCAAGTGTAAATATTTCTCTGGACAATCTACTACAGCTATTAGTAAAAATAACAATGTCATTATCTCTCTTGGTCATAAATCCAAGGTCTGCATTTTCTCCAAGCGGATACCTTAGTAGTTTATAGCCCATTCTTTCACATTCTTTAAACAAATCAATAATTCCATATCTACCAATCTTGCAATTTGCTCTGAAAGAATCAGCTTTTATACGAATCTCACGTTTTCTCGTCTCTTGCATTCACTGACCTCCTAAAAAGCATCTTTATGCTGAAGTTTTGCACACATATGCTTATTCGCATAAAACAAATCAAGCATATCGAATATCTTTTTAGAAGATTCATTATCCTCTCCGGCTCTATACTGAACAACAGGAGTTTCATCAAGAACTCTTGTGATATCTCCTACTGTAACACCAAGAACCTCTGCAACTTTAGAAAGGATATCCAGTGTAACACTATTAGTTCCACTCTCAATTCTTGCATATTTCTGTCTGCTGATGCCAATCTGATCAGCAACCTGCTCCTGAGTGAAATTATTCGCGCTTCTTAATGCCTTAATACGGCTTCCTAATAATTCATTCATGATTATCCCTCCATTTCTATGTACTAATATT
>JAKSVG010000004.1 GCA_024408105.1 Bacilli bacterium
TCGCGGTTGATACCAACACGCATGCCAACTGGACTAACTTTTTGACCCATTGATAATTCCTCCTATCTCTCTTTAACCACAACTACAATGTGGGAAGTTCTTTTTACTAAGCCGGATGCGCTGCCTTTTGCTCTTGGTAAGAAGCGTTTCATACGCAATCCATCGTTTGCATAGATTTCAGCAATGTATAAGCGTTCTTCACTCATGTTGAAGTTGTTGATAGCATTTGAAGCTGCTGATTTAACAACTTTTGCAACAAGTGGTGATGCTGCTTTATTAACATTTGCAAGAATTCCTAATGCAACGTTCACGTCTTTTCCTCTAATTAAATCAATAACTAGGCGGGCTTTACGTGGTGTGACGCGGACATCGTAAGCGACTGCGCGTGCACTTGTAACGAGAGGTTTAGCTGGAGCTTCAACTTTTTTAGCTTTCTTAGCTTCGGCTTTAGGAGCTTCTTTGACTGCTTCTTTCTTAGGAGCGGCTTTCTTGGCTGGAGCTTTTTTAGTAGCTTTCTTTTCTTCTGCCATAACTAACCTCCTTATTTACCAGCGGCAGCTGCTTTGTCTTCAGCGTTGTTGCCGTGGTGACCTTTGAATGTTCTTGTTGGAGCAAACTCACCGAGCTTATGTCCAACCATATCTTCTGTAACATAGACAGTGATATGTTCGCGGCCATTATAGACTGCGAATGTGTGTTCGACAAATGATGGGAAAATGGTCGAACGACGTGACCATGTTTTGATGACTTCTTTTTTGTTGGCTTTGTTTAATTCGTCAACTTTCTTAAGTAAGTATTCATCACAGAATGGTCCTTTTTTCAAACTACGTGACATATTCATTTTCTCCTTTCTTATTTGTCGTTAATTCTACGAACGATTAATTTCGTAGATGGTTTTTTATTGCGTCTTGTCTTGACACCGAGAGCACGTTTACCCCATGGAGTACGTGGTGCATCGCGGCCAACTGGACACTTACCTTCACCACCACCATGAGGGTGATCATTAGGGTTCATGACTGATCCACGAACTGTTGGGCGTGTGCCTAACCAGCGGGTCTTTCCAGCTTTACCTTTATTGACAAGTGCGAAGTCTTCATTGCCAACTACACCAATTGTTGCGCGGCAATCTGCTAAGACTT
Source organism: Bacilli bacterium (assembly GCA_024408105.1). Lineage (GTDB taxonomy): Bacteria > Bacillota_I > Bacilli_A > RFN20 > CAG-826 > Fiminaster. The sequence continues at coordinate 1,140 of JAKSVG010000004.1, forward strand.
TTCTAACTTCGCCTGAAGCTAATCTAAGGATGACGTGTTTTCCTTCTGCGCCAAGTACTTGTGCACTTGTACCTGCAGCTCTACACATTTGTCCACCCTTCTTTGGTGATAACTCTACGTTATGGACGAATGTACCTTCAGGTATATTCTTTAACGGAAGAGCATTTCCGACTTTGATATCGACATTTTCACCGGAGACAACTTTATCTCCGACCTTGACTCCGCTTGGAGCAAGGATATATCTCTTTTCGCCATCACTATAGACAACGAGCAAGATATTTGCGTTACGGTTTGGATCATATTCCACCGCTTTGACTGTTCCGACGATTCCATCTTTGTTACGTTTGAAGTCGACGATTCTATAACGACGTTTATGTCCACCACCGATGTGACGTGTTGTAATAACACCTTGGTTATTACGACCGCCAGATTTGCTAAGTTTAACTGTTAAACTTTTTTCAGGAGTTGATTTGGTGATTTCTTCGAACGTCAAATTCGTCATATTACGTCTGGACGGTGATGTCGGTCTGTAAGTTCTGATTGACATATTTTTTCTCCTATAATGTGTAATCCTATTTCAGATTATTCTTTGAAGAGGTCAAGTGCTTCTCCCTCAGCGAGAGTGACGACCGCTTTCTTATAACCAGAGATTGTTCCTTTATAACGGCCACCTCTAGTTGTTTCTTTTGCAGGAACATTTACAATGTTGACATTAACTGCTTTGACACCGAAGACGGCTTCAAATGCTTTCTTAACTTCTCTGCGATTAGCTGAGCCTTTAACGCGTAATGTAACTTTGTTTTGCTCTTGCATGAGGGACATTGATTTTTCTGTGATAACTGGCTCAAGAATAAGATCAAAGTCATGAATTGAAGCTTTGCTTTTAGCGACTGCTTTCTTTGCCATAAATTATTTGCCCTCCTTTAATGATTCTTCAACTAATTTAATAGTTGCTGTGTCCATAACTAGATGATCGAAGTACATTAAGTCATAGACTGAGACATTGTTAGCGCTTGTAATAACTAAGCCGGCAATGTTTTGTGCACTGAGAATGAGTTTTTCATTATCTTCTGAGAGAATAAGAAGAACTTTTCCAGTAGCTTTAAGACCTGAGAGTGATTTAGCAAAGTCTTTAGTAGAAACTTTTGAAACTTTGAATGAATCAACAACAACGAGGTCTTTAACCTTTGAAGAGTATGCACATCTTAATGCGAGCGCATGTTCTTTGCGGTTTTGAGCGAGTTTGTGGTTTTGGACACCTGTTGGGCCAAAGACTGTACCACCGCCAACCCAGATTGGGGAACGGGAGCTTCCAGCTCTAGCACGACCTGTGCCTTTTTGTCTCCATGGCTTCTTGCCACCACCGCTTACTTCATCACGCTTTTTTGTTTTAGCGGTGTCTTGACGCATGTTAGCTTGATAAACCTTAACGGCATCATACATAACTTGCTTATTCTCTTTGACACCAAATACTGATGCATCGAGAGTTAAATCAGAGACCTTTTCACCTGCTAGAGAATAGACAGGGACTGTAATATTCTTTGTTGCCATAACTATTCTCCTTTCTTTTCTTCAGAAACTGGTGTAGCTTCTGGAGCGACTTCTGCTGCAGCTTCTGCTTTTTTAGCTTCTTCAGCAGCTTTCTTGGCGGCTTCTTCAGCAGCCTTTGCTTCTAAGGCAGCTTGTCTTGCAGCTTCCTCTTCAGCTTTTTTAGTAGCTTCGGCAGCAGCTTTTGCTTCTGCAGCGGCTCTTGCTTCTGCTTCTAAGTCAACAAGACCTTTAATGACTTCTTTAGTACCAAGTTGAGCTTTAATTGCTGTTCTAATAGTAACTAATGATTTCTTTGGTCCTGGAACTGCGCCTTTAATCAAGATGTAATTCTTTTCAGCATTTACTTCAACAACCTTTAAGTTAAGAATTGTGGCTGAGAGATTACCGTGATGTCCAGACATTTTCTTACCTGGAATGACGCGTGCGTTATTACGTCCGTTATTAGCAAATGAACCTTGTCCTCTGTGATAGCCAGATCCGTGACCTTTTGGTCCGATCTTATGACCCCAGCGTTTGATGGTGCCTGCATATCCGCGACCTTTTGAGGTTCCGATTACGTCAACAACATCACCAGCTTGGAAGATATCAGCAGTAACTTTATCGCCGACATTGTATGATGCTAATTCATCACCTTTAATTTCAGCGAGAACCTTAGTTGCTTTAACATTTGCTTTTGCGAAATGTCCGCGTTCTGGTCCATTGACTTTGCTTTCTTTCTTTTCTTCAAATCCGACTTGGAGAGCGGCATAGCCATCTTTCTCTAATGTTTTGACTTGAGTAACGACGTTTGGTAAGACTTCAATAACTGTAACAGCATACATAGTGCCATCTTTTGCGAAGACTTCTGTCATGCCCATTTTACGACCAACTATTTGTTTCATCTTGCCTTACCTCCTTATAACTTGATGTCGATATCTACTCCACTAGGTAAGTCGAGACGTTTAAGCATGTCGACTGTTTCTTTCTTGAAATTAGTGATATCGATCAATCTCTTGTGTGTTCTGATCTCAAACTGTTCACGTGAATCTTTATATTTGTGGACAGCACGTAAGATCGTATAAACTTGTTTTTCCGTCGGGAGTGGAATAGGACCCACAACATTGGCCCCAGTATCTTTCGCTGCTTTTACAATCTTTGCAACACTAGCATCTAGTATCTTGTGATCATAAGCTTGCAAACGAACCCGAATGCTTTTTACTTTTGCCATGAATTTTCCTCCTTATAACTTCTTTTCAGGCTTTTAGAGATCGCTCAATGCGAATTCCCTGATCACTGTATCATGACAACGCCTGTCAGTGTATCAGCAACCTCGCATATCAACGCAAACGCTAACGTGTAATAATATACGCCTATAAAATATATCGCGCAAGTACAAAATAAAAAACTACTATATAAACGTGCAAAAATAAGATTTAAAATTGAACGGATGAAAAACAACAAATTTTTAAGAATTTTTGCTAAGTTAATTCTTTGAATTATATATGAAAGAAAGTATAATTTTTTAAAATTTTACGATTTTGTGATTTTTTGCATTTTTTGCACCGAAAAATTATTTATAAAATTTGTTAGTATTTTTAAGAATTTTAGTAAGTTTTTACTCCAAAATATTGTGATTTTTTAATGAAAATATAGTGATTATTTTAGGCAAAATGGATCATTTTTGCTTTTGCTTTTTTATGTATTTTTCGCTTTCAATTTGATACTCATTAAAACGTTCTTGAAGAATTTTTGTAAGTTTAGAAATTGATTCTTTTTGCTTCATTTCTTCTTCTGTAAAAATGTCTTCTAAGTATAATGTTTTTCCAATTAAAACGTGATTTAATCTGAAAGGTTTGTATGGCTTTACCATATAGTAAAAATGAATTGGTGAGTTTGTCATTAAAGCAAAATATGAAGCACCATCATGCAATTCTTCTATAACTTCACCTCGAATATGTCCTTCAGGATAAATACCAACAACACCTTCACCTTTTAACAAATTAATGACCTCTAAAAAACATCTTGGATCAGCAACATCATTTTTTCTATCATAACGAATGCTTAGAAGGTGTTTTAAGACCCAACCCATGATGCTATATAATTCAGCAGCAACAATTGTGTGAACACGCCTAGAGAAATAATGCATTGAAAGAATTGGAGCGTCCGAAAATCCTCTATGCTTAGAGACAATGATGCCTCTACCAACTATCTTTCTATCTTTTTTTGTTGCTCCATTCACATAGTGAAACCTCGTAGGAAACACGATTTTATTAGGCAACCATAAAACAGCTTTAGCAATATCTAAAAACCAAGCATATTTATTAAAAACATTCCTGGTCTTATATTTACGGTAAATAGACATTTTGCGTTTAAGCTCATTGGTTTTAGAACGTAAAATTTCGCAAACTTTTCTAACTTCATCTGCTGAAGGACTATTACTTTTAATATAATCGCGCACGTAAAAAGGTTTTCCCATTATTATTCTTGTTCTTTTTAATCTAAAATAGTGCGCATCTATATAGTGAGGAATAATTGGAGCACCAGTTCTTAAGGCAAGATAAACAACAGATGGTTTAAATGTATCAATTTTTCCATCGTGAATAATATGTCCTTCTGGGAATATTGTTATAACTCCACCTTTTTTCAATGTGCGTTCAGCTTCTCCCATGAAAGTTAAATCACTTCTCTCACGATGTACCATGATACTTTTCATAACATCGCACATAAAACCTAAAATTGGATGATTATATATGGCTTCGCTAACAAGAAATCTTTGGGTTCTAAATGGATGAGCAAAAACCATTGTAAAAAAATCCATTATATGAGTATGGTTAGAAATAAAAATGGCTCCACCTTTAATAGACCTAGTCTTTTTATAAGGATCTTCTAAATAATATCGTTGTCTTAAAAGGAGCCATAAAGAAGGTAAACCAGTAAGTTTAAAAATAAATCTTAAAAAAGCTTTCATTTATTTCTCTCTTGCTCCTTAATTATTCCTTTGGAATATGTGTATTTACATCCACAGTATAATTGTTGATATAAGTTATACTTAATTCTCATTTCACGAGCAATATCAATTCCTTTATTTTTCTTAAAATCGGAATAGAAATATTTAACATTAGGATATTTAAAAGATAATTTTTGACCAATTTCATTTAATACTTGTGAATTTTTCTGCCTAGAAATAGTCATGACAGTTGTGAAATAATCAAAACCATTTTCTGAGGCATATCGATATGCTTCATCCATTCTTTTTTCATAGCAAATAAAGCATCTGGTGTGACCTTCAGGCATATCTTTGTATGGTTCTAAATCCAGATTATATTTATCATTGTCATATTGAGTAACAATCAACTCAACATTATAGCCATAATCCCTTTTTATATATGTAAGTAATTTTTCTAGTTCATTAAGCCGTCTATCATATTCACTTTTTGGATAAATATTTGAATTATTAAAATACAAGGTCACATTAAAATATGGACATAAATCTAATAAAGGAAATATAGAACACGGTCCACAGCAAGCATGCATTAAAATGCGTGGTTTTCTCTGCAAATCCTTGATATTATCTAGAATTTGTCGAGATTTTATATAATAATTAATCTTCGCTTCCATGAATAAACATTGAGTCTCCGAATGAGAAAAATCTATATTTAGAATCAACAGCATGTTTATATACATCTAAAGTAAATTCTCTACCCATAAGTGCAGAAACAAGCATGATTAAAGTAGACTTAGGTAAATGGAAATTAGTAATTAAGGCATCAATTGCTAAAAACTTATATCCTGGTTTAATAAAAATTGCTGTATCTTCTTCAGCTTCAGTAAAAACACCATACTTTTGAATATTAGCTTCCAATGTTCTTGTTGCTGTTGTACCAACAGCAATAATACGTCGTTTTTCTTTTTTAGCAATATTTAATCTCTCTGCAACATGCTTATCAATATGATAATGTTCTGTATGCATAACATGTTCTTCAACAGTTTTTTCTTTAACTGGCTTGAAGGTTCCTAGTCCTATATTTAAAGTAATGTCTAAAATTTCAATCCCTTTAGCTTTAATTTTTTTTAATAATTCAGGAGTAAAGTGAAATCCTGCAGTAGGTGCAGCAGCACTACCAAGAACTTTTGCATATACAGTTTGATAACGAGAATTATCTTCACATTGTTTTTTAATATAAGGTGGTAAAGGCATATTTCCAACATCATTTAATATTTCAAGAAAAATACCTTTATAAATAAATTTCATAATTCGAATGCCTTCTTCTTTAATTTCTAAGCATTCAGCTTTCAGCAAACCATTTTTGAATGAGATTATTGAACCTACCTTAATTGGCTTCGCATTCCCTGTTAAGCATTCCCAAATATCGCCTTCAATTTGTTTTAAAAGAAGAACCTCAACATGTGCTCCAGTTCCTTCTTTTTCGCCGAATAATCTTGCAGGTAATACTTTAGTATTATTTCTAACTAGCACATCACCTTTATGAAGATAATCAATAATGTCATGAAAAACTTTGTCTTCATATGTTTTTTTATCTTTATTTATAACTAAAAGTTTTGATTCATCCCTTACCTTTGAAGGAGATTGGGCAATCAATTCTTCGGGCAAATTAAAATTAAATAATTCTATATCCATTAGAAGCCTTTCTTCGATCCATATTTAGCAAGCATTGCTTCTTTGAAATCTCCAAATCTATCTTCTTTAATTGCTTTTCGAGCTTCTTCCATCAAATGAATTAAAAATCTAACATTGTGGATAGATAGTAAACGCTTGCCAAAAGATTCATCAGCAATATAAAGATGCCTCAAATATGCCTTTGTATAATTTTTGCATGTATAGCAATCACATTCTTCGTCTAACGGAGAAAAATCATCCTTATACATCTCTTTGCGAATATTTACTCTACCATGAGAAGTCATTAATGCGCCATGACGAGCAATTCTTGTCGGCAAAACACAGTCAAACATATCAACGCCCATTGCTATGCCCTCCAAAAGGTAGTCAATTGAGCCAACTCCCATCAAATATCTAGGTTTATCTTGAGGCAAATATTTAACTGAATATTCAACCATCTTAGAAAATACTTCTTTTGGTTCGCCAATTGAAGTGCCTCCAATCGAATAACCAGGGAAATCTAATTTAGTAAGTTCTTCTGCACAATGTTTCCTAAGTTCAGGGAATTCACCACCTTGAACAATACCAAATAAAGCTTGGTCTTCTCTTTTATGGGCGTCTTTGCCACGTTTAGCCCATCTAATTGTTCTTTCAACAGAGTTTTTGGCGTATTTTTCATCAACTGGATATGGGATGCATTCATCAAACGACATAATAATATCAGCGCCAAGTTTCTCTTCTATTCCGATAACACTTTCGGGTGTGAAGAAAAGCTTGTCTCCATTTAAATGTGACTTAAAAGTCACACCTTCTTCAGTAATCTTTCTATTTTCTTGCAATGAAAACACTTGAAAACCACCTGAATCAGTTAAAATTGGGCCATCATAATTCATGAATTTGTGCAAGCCACCTGCTCTAGATACAATATCTTCTCCAGGTCTAAGATGAAGGTGATAAGTATTTGATAAAATTACGCCTGCTCCTGCTCCTTTAACCTCTTCTGGAGATAAGGTTTTTACTGTAGCAAGTGTGCCTACAGGCATAAACATAGGTACTTCTACATCACCATGAGGAGTGTGGAGAATTCCATATCTAGCTCCTGTTTGCTTATCAATATGTAAAATTTCTAAATAAAACTTTTTCATTAACGAATATTATACATTGCAAAATATTTTTTGCACCCTTATATATTATTTTTCAGGAAAGACATCATCAAGAGATAAGAATTCTTTACTTGTATCAGATGAACTTTCTATAACGTCTAATACAAGAAATACATCGCTAGATTTTTCAAACAAATGTAAAATCTGTTTAACTTTGCAAATCATTTGAACTTTTGCGCCCTGAATCAAAATCGCATTATTTTTAACAAGATATTCGACTTTTGCAAATTTATTATATGTATCGGAATGATTATCACCGAAAAGCAATGCAATATCTTTTTGATTTTTGCTTAAAGAAGAAACACCAACAAGATCATTAATTTCGATGTTTTTTCCTGTTATTGACTGTGATCCTAATAGCATTCCAACTTTATCGTAATCAAGCATTGTAGACCATGCACAAGTCATGCCTAATTTTTTACCATTTTTCGTTAATGTGATGACATTTGCGCCACATTTAAATGCTCTTAAACTCATACCACTTACCTCACCATTTAAAATTAAAATTTCTATTAGCCCTTATAGCTTTTCTAAAGAATTCTTTTTTACCTAAAAGGATAAAAAAGATATATCCAAATACAACAACAGCAATTGCTTCTCCAGCTGCAACTAATCCAACATTAATCCAGAAAGGTTCTTGAAGTAAAATGTATAATTCAGCGCCAACAACAAAAGCATTAATTATTACAGGAAAAATTGACGCAATTAATAAATGCTTGGAGAACGAAACTAATATACAAGATAATAATGTGGCTAATGTGCCAAACAAAACATCCCAACCCCCTAGTGGAGATATAATATTTGCGAATGCACAGCCGATTGTGATGCCGATTGTGTAATCTCTTCTAAAAAAGCAAAGCAAAATTAGCATTTCAGCAATACGAATTTGCATTCCCATAAACGAGAATGATGATGTTAGAAATGTTAATAAAAAATATATTGCCGCAACAATCCCATTAGCTGCTATTGTTTTGACAATACTATCATTCATATTTATTCCTTGTTTTGTATGTGGTTAATGCAAGGCAACACAAAAATAACTATTCGTTAATAATTGCCTGAGCTATAAGCTCAGCAACAGACAAAACTTTTACTCCTTTAATTTGCTTTTCTATTGTATCGGTAATAAAAACACCTTTAATGTGTTCATCTAAGCATCCTGAAGAAAAGACGCCATGAGATGCACATATGTAAACTTCTTTAGCGCCATGAGCAATCAAAGACTCAAAAGCATTATTAATTGTCCCACAGGTGTCAATTATGTCATCGATAATGACACATGTTTTATTTTTAACATCACCAACAACATTAATAACTTCGCTTTTATTTGGAGCAGGTCTGCGTTTATCGATAAACGCAATAGATGCACCATTAAACATCGAACCAGCATCTCTTGCTCTGAGAGCACTGCCATGATCTGGAGCGACAACTACAACATCCTTATGATTAATATTTAATTCACTTAAGAATCTAGCCATATATGAGCCAAAGAATTCTGCTGTATCTATATTGATTACTGGGCAGGAAAAGAACCCTTGAATTTGTTGAGTGTGCAAATCAACTGTTATAACTTTTGAAATGCCTACAGCTTGATAAATTTTTGCTAAAACTTTTGCTGTAATTGGTTCACCACTTCTTGCAATTCTATCCTGACGAGAATAACCAAAATAAGGGATAACCAAATTGACAGATTTAGCTTCGCTATTTAATAACGAGTCAGCAAAAATTAATATTTCAAAAATATTATCTTGTGCTGGTTCAGCAGTAGATTGAATAATATAAACATCTTTTCCACGAACATTGCTTAGATTGCGACACATAATTTCGCCATCAGAAAACTTTTCAATCTCGACTTCGCCTAATGGAAGTTTTAATATTGAAGCAATTTCATAAGCCAATTTTTTATTGGCAGATAGATGAAAAATAATTGAATTATGCATAGTTGTTATTCTACCATTTCATAATTGATAGTAAAACTATCTTTTTCTTTAGTTCAGCAGAAGGAATTCTTCTAGATTTATCAATTTCAAATCCTTTTTCTTTTAAATGTTCAATGCATTCATCGCCATACATCCAAAATTTAATCCCATAATTTTCAAAATTTATATTCTCATTCTGATTAAACATATCATAGCTAAGATAATACATTTCATCCTTGTGAACTTTATATAATTCAGGAAGATAATTTAAATCAACATGTGAAAATCTTGCAAACCTATATAATGTGAACATTAATTCCATTGTATGATCATCGATTTCGTGTTCAGCAATTTCTTCAAGCATGTTTTTACCTTCAATATATTCTTGAAGAAGAGCAAAGCTCTTTTTATCTTTTTTTAAGATTTTAGGTGTGCGAACACCAATTTTTTCAATTTCTTTAGCAAGTTTTAATTCAACAAGAAAAGATCCTTGGTCAACAAATTGTTTTAAAACAAACTTTTTATTTTTAAAAGAAACGAGATAAGTCTTATGAAATTCTCCTTCATGCAATATTTCTAACAATTCATATGTCTTTCTTTTAAATTTAATCGTTTCCATGTTTTTGATTATAACATTTTTTGTTATAATAGTGTTCTATGAAAGTTTTATTATATTTTGAAAATGAAAAATCAATCCGAAAATCAGGAATCGGACGTGCTTTAAGACATCAAATTAGAGCGTGTGAAATGTCGGGTGTTGAATACACTTTGAATCCTAAGGATTCATTTGATATTGCGCATATCAATACCTACATGTTTAATTCTTATAGGATATTAAGAAGATGCCAAAAGAAAGGAATTCCTGTAATTGTTCATGGTCATAGCACAAAAGAAGACTTTAGAGATTCTTTTAGATGTTGGAAATTAATGTCTATTTTCTATTTTTGGAGATTAAAGAAAATGTATTCTCACGCAGATTACATTGTAACTCCTACTGAGTATTCAAAGGGTTTAATCGAAAATTATGGTTATAACAAGAAAGTATACGCAGTTAGTAATGGAATAGATTTAAAGGCATATGCACCACAGCCTGAAAATGCTGAAATTTTTAGAAAATACTTTAATTTATCGCCTGAACAAAAAGTCGTTATTGGACTTGGTTTACAGTTTAAACGTAAGGGAATTGCAGACTTTTTTGAAGTTGCTCGCAAAATGCCAGATGTTAAATTTATATGGTTTTCTCATCTTGCTCCAATACTACAATCACACTTTGTTAGAAAAGCGATAAAGCATCGCCCATCAAATGCAATAATGGCGGGGTACGTGGAAGACTATAAAGTTGTCCGTGGTGCATTCCAAAACGCAGACGCATTTTTCTTCCCATCATATGAAGAGAATGAAGGCATTGTGACATTAGAAGCATTGGCAACCAAGTGTCCTTGTGTAATTCGTGATATTGGTGTTTATAAAGATTGGTTACACGACGGGGTTGATTGTTATAAAGGACATAATAACGAAGAATTCGAACAGATATTAAGGAAAGTATTAGAACATAAAGATCAAAAAATTATTGATGAAGGATATAGAGTAGTATCCGAAAGATCAATTGATAAAGTTGGCACAAAAATAAAAGATGTTTATCAAGAAATTCTCAGCAATAAAAAATAGAGGACTATTGTCCTCTACTTTTTATTTTATATTCGTTATATTTTTTTGCTGAGCCTTTAACTATGTCAGCAGGATATTTTTCTTCATTACGTTTTAGCTTTTCAAGCATTATTTCTTCAATGTTAAGATGATAGTGATCTGCCATTAATGTTGCATAAAGAAGAACATCAGCAAGTTCTTCCTTAACTTTTTCGAGAGATTTTTCTTTGTCTGTCCATTGAAAAACTTCTAATAGTTCACTTGCTTCAATGCAAATTGATTTCGCGAGATTCTCTCCAGTATGGAACTGAGCCCAATCTCTATCATCTCGGAATTTAATTATTCTATCGTATAATTTTTTATCCATATATTTAATTAAAGAGCACTTCTTAGAAGTGCCCATTATTTTTATTTTGCCTTTCCTTGGTTAGCAACTGCTTCCATTTGTTTTTTGAGTTCTTCTTCATCCATTAAATAGTAATGTTTAATGGCTTTCATATTATCGTCAAACTCGTACACTAGTGGAACGCCAGTTGGAATATTAACTCCAACAATTTCTTCTGAAGGCATATTATCAAAATATTTTACTAAGGCTCTTAATGAATTGCCGTGAGCAACTATAAGAACACGTTTTCCTTCTTCCATCTGAGGTTTAATAACCTTTTCGAAATATGGAACAGCACGTGCTACAGTCATTTCAAGTGATTCGTTTAAAGGAAGATCTTTTGGATCAACTTCCCTGAATTGATCCTGAAGAGCAGGATTACGAGGATCATCTTTTTCTAACGCTGGAGGTGGGCAATCATATGAACGTCTCCAGATTTTAACTTGTTCTTCTCCATATTTGGCTGCAGTTTCAGCTTTATTTAAGCCTTGAAGAGCGCCATAGTGTCTTTCGTTTAATCTCCATGATTTATAAACTGGAAGCCATTCTCTATCAAGCTCAAATAAGACATTATTCATTGTGTGAATTGCTCTTTTTAGCAAAGATGTATGAACGATATCAAAATCATATCCTTTTTCTTTTAATGTTTTTCCGGCGCGGTGAGCTTCACTAACGCCTTTTTCGCTTAATTCAACGTCTGTCCATCCGGTGAATAAATTTAATTTATTCCATTCAGATTCGCCGTGTCTAATGAGTACTAATTTATGCATTGTTTTTCTCCTTTAATTAGTCTGCTAAGGAACCCATTGGGTCCCATGGTTTTAATTCTATAGGTTTATCTTCATAGGCAGCAAGTTCCTCTTTGGTTAAATACTTTTTATTAATAACAGCTTGATATGTATATTGATCAAACCAAGATGCTGACATAATGTAATAACCTTTTTGGCCATTTGCTGTGCCCCATGAATTTTCAATTTTCCATTTAGTTGGTTTACCATCACGAATGGCAACTCCTGTTATGCACATAGCGTGGTTCATTGCAGATGAGCGGAAATCCAAAGATTCTCCTTTATCCATTTTAATATCAAGTTCCAATAATGACTTAAAATCAAATAAGCCGTCATCCCAAACTCCATTTACTCTATCTCCATAACTTGCGACATCACTACCGAACCAAACGATATGATTATCTTTAAGTTGTGAAAGAATTAATTCTTTCAGTCTTTCCATAGGCAAATTAAGGTGTTTAACTTGTTTGCCACCAACAACATTTCCTAAGTATTTAACAGTGTATGATTTGCCAAATGGTTTATCTTTTGTTGGAGCATTGATAATACTTACATATTCGTCAAGCTTATTACCAACATATTTCTCAAAAAATGATTCAGGAGTATATCCTTTCTCGACATGACAAACGTTCTTAGAATCTGTATATTCAAAGTCAAACTTTTCTGGTGGCAAACCATAAACTGAAACAAGAGCGCGATAATATCTATCCATTAATTGATTCTTTAATTGATAAACTGCGTCCATGCCGCCTTTTGCAAAAACTTTTCTTGAATCAGATGCAAATCTCCTAATTTCTGCATTTACTAATGAATTAATGTAACGTGTTGCGCTTGAAGTATATGTTTCAGGGAATGCATTTTTTGGGCATACACCATATTTCTTAACAACGCTGACGAACATATCCCATTGTCCACCATCACCAATTCCTGCAAGCATAAATTGAAGAGTGCGGTCATCATAGTCCTTATCGATCATTTCAATTAACGCTTCGAGAGTATAGTTAAGCTTTTCAAGCTTATCATAAAAAGCAATATAACTTTGTGATAATTCAAAGAATTTAATATTCTTTTCTTTGCCAATCATCTCTCTTAAAACATTTGTGGCCGCAAAAATCCAGCATCTTCCAGAAGCTTTTTGATTTGTTGCGTCCATAGTTTCAATGTTTATGTCAAAGTTAAAATCCATTTCCTTAACATTATCTTTATTTAAAGCAACATTAGGAATTTCAGAATTTGCCAAAGCATGTCTGGCTACATCAAATACTTTTTCATTTTTATAATCTTTAAGCAATTTGCTTAAGTGTTCTTTACTTATTGACTCCATAGTATTTCTCCTTCTGTGATATTTTAATTAATTTACTTTGTAATTTCCATAAATACTATAAAAAGATTATAATAGAACATATGAATTACGAAAAATACGCTATTGTAGATTTACATCTACACCTCGATGGCTCATTATCGCCAGAAATTATTATAGAAATTGCAAAGGAAGAAAACATTGAACTTCCAACCTATAATCCAATTGAATTAAGAAGTTATTTAGAAGTTCCAAAAAATTGTGATTCACTTGTTGAATATTTAAAACGATTTGATATCCCAAATTATGTTTTACAAACCAAAAATGGTTTAAGAAAATGTATGCTTGACTTGCTTAAAAGGTTATCTAAACAAGGCATAAAATATGCTGAAATTAGAATGGCACCTCAATTATCAACTGCAAAAGGTTTAACTCAAGATGAAGTTGTCAAGACATTAATCGATGCTTCGTTAGAAGCAAAGAAATTGTTTGGTATAAAGTCAAATTTAATTGTTTGCATGATGAGATTTGAAAATAACAACAAAGAAAACATGGAAACAGTTAAAGTTGCTAGAAAATATTTAAACAAAGGGGTTTGCCTTTTAGATATTGCTGGGGCAGAAGCTTTATATCCTGTAAGTAAATATGCAGAATTATTTATGTTTGCAAACGAACTTGGAGTTCCATTTACAATACATTCAGGGGAAGACACAGATTACCATTCAGTTGTTGAATCATTAAAATTTGGGCCAGTTCGAATCGGCCACGGCGTTCACTCTTACCAAAGTGAAGAATTAATGAAGTATCTTGCAGAAAAAAAGATTCCGTTAGAAATATGTCCAAAATCTAACATGGATACAAAAGCAATTAAATCATTTAAAGAATTGCCTGTGGAATTGTTCCTTAGAAAAGGTATTTTGGTAACAATAAATACAGACGATATGACAGTTAGCAATACAAATCTTAAAAATGAATATCGTATTTTAGCAGAAGAAATTGGATTAAATGAAGAAAAATTGCTGCAAATCGCAATTAATTCGATAAATGCAGCTCGATTATCAAATGAAGAAAAAAGAGAGTTAATTGACTCCCTTAATCAAAGATAAATTCGCTTATAGCTTTAATTGTTTCATCTGGCTGCTCAACATAACCACCATGATGAGACTTATCAAGAATTACCCAGCGCGAGTTGGGTATTTTTTGTTTCATTATTTCATTCATCTTAGGTGAACTTTCATCAAATGCACCAGAGATAATTAAAGTTGGAATATTAATTAAATGTAATTTATCAGTTACATCATAATCTTTTAATGTGCCTGTACCAAATAGTTCTGATGGTCCCCACATATAGTTGTAGATTTCTTTGTTTGTTTTAGGAAACCTTTTTCTTTTATTTATATATTTACGTTCACTTTTCTTTCCAACATGAACATAATAGAAATATTTAACTGCTTTTTTATGAATTGATTTATCATACTCTTTTCCAAAATATTCATTTTCAATAGCAACTTTAAATTGTTCAGGAAACGATTTAATCATTTCAAGATGTTCTTCATTCCAAATTTTTGTAGACGGAAGTGTTGAAAATAAAATCAATTTATCAATAAAATTGCATTTTCTAGTAGTTAAATAATGAAGTATTAACATTCCTCCCCAAGAATGACCTAAAATATGAACCTTATTTAAATGAAAATACTTAACAACATTCTCAAGTTCATCTTCAAAGGTCTTAAAGTTCATTAATTCATAATGGCCTTTTTCTATCTTTGAATAGCCAGATCCTAATTGGTCATAAAAAATTAAAGGAATTCCTTTGTCCATTAACAAAGTTAATGCTTCATAACGTTCTACACATCCTCCTGGACCACCATGAAGAACGATAATGGGAGTATTTTTAAAAATATCGCCATAAACAATGCAATGTGTTTTGTATCCTAAAAATGGAATATTAAAAACTTTTCCTTTAATCATTTTCTTTATGTCGTTTCTTTATAACAACATAGCCTAATAATAATGAAACTGGAACAAATGCAGTAACAATAATTAAAGCTAAAATATTACTATCATCTATTTTTATCAAATTATTGTTAATCAGTGAGTGATTAATATCTCTAGACATAAAATTCGAATATGTTGATGTTCCGTATTTTGCAATTACATAATCATATTTATTAACTGCTTCCAAAATTTTAGTATCTGATATAGTTGATGAGGTGAAATATGACTTAGCATTATTATCAAGTAAACCATATGATGTTGCTAAAGTATTCCATTCACTAACCAAAGGTGATGTCTTGCCAGTTGAATCACAATGTAGATCGCTTATGAATGTATCAGACCAATCTTGTGCTGCTTTTAGCGGACTATAATAATTAACCGTAATTGAATAAATTTCTAATCTAGCAGAACTAGATTGACCCATATTAGCAATAACGTACGACTCATTATCAACCGGCGAAATAACTGCTTCTCCACTCTTAGAAATAGAAATTGAAGCACCTAAATTGCTTGTAGATGTTCCGTGTGCATATGATGTTGCATATGTACCGGTGACAGAAAATGAAATAGATTTAATTAAACAGTTATTTTTGGCAGAAATCGTGACAAATCCCCCATATTTTCCACTTGATCCCTGGTATAGTCTAATTCCATTATTGTATATTTGAGGATTGGTTGTGCCATTTCCTTTACTACTAGAATAAGATATATTCGAATCTAAATCGCCACTTATTAAAGAGAATGAGGTTTTACTAATCGTCATATTGCCTTTAGCCATCTCACCTTGAGAAACACTTATAGATAAAGAAGTGGATTTTTCCATATATGTGATAGACACGCTTGTGTGAGATGTAGATAATTTTGTTGATAAAGAAGGATTAAAACTAAAATTAGATGTTTCATCAGCATAATTAACATCACTAGAGGATCCATCAGACATATGTTTAGTTATAACTAAACCGGTTGGATTAAAATATTCTCCAACCTCATATTCTAACTTAGAAGGATTTATTTTAACTGTAATAGAATCAAGAACAACCGGCTTTGGAGAAACACTTATTGAATATGTGGCATTTTTTGTTACTCCATTTTCAGTATAAGAGACATTAACGGTTTGAGGTCCAATTTCAGATAAGTTGTATCCTGAAAATGTTGCTAAAGACGAAACATCTTTTGTTCCACCTCCAATATAGTTAGCGGTAACTGTTGGTTTAACAAATGAGTCACCAGCTGTATACTCTGTTTTTTGATTAGAAACGGATATAGAATCTAACACCTTTGGTGTTTGAGACCCATATCTATATAGTTGAGGTAAAAGCATCGTATTTGATACATTTGACGTATATGTTGTAATCTTTGGACTTCCATTATTTGTGTTGTAAATAATTCTTCCGTTAGTCGAAGTTGCGTTTTGGATAGTTGCATAACCATCGCCATCAAATGAAATATTCCAATCTGTAATTCCACTACTAAATGAAACGGATTTAACTGTGCCTGATCCTAATAAATTAGAACCATTAGCTAATGTATAGTAATCTCCGTTGATTCCTAAAGTAAATTCGATTGTGTTAGTTCCTACACTTGTAATAGTTTCTCCGTCAGATGAAAATGTCGAAGTAATTGCAGTTAAACTAGAAGAAGAAAGCGGGCCAATTGTTTTTCCCTCAGAACTTCTAGCAATAATATATTTATCGCCCGGAATTAAATCGCTTGTGTCTTTAACCCAATACCACTTTCTATCATCACTTACTTTTACAGCACATGTATCTTCATGTTCCATATCTTCGCTTAAAACAGTGATTGTTGTTTCACCTTTAGAAATCGCAACTACATGGCCATCATCACTAACAGTTGCTATGTCTTCATCATTAGAAATAAATATATATTCTTTTTCAGTCGCGTTATCTGGCAAAATTGTTGCAGTTAAATCATCGCTTTCTCCGACTTTCAAAGAAAGTTCGTGCTTATTTAATGTTATTGAAGAAACAGGAACATATGATCCTACAGTAACACTACATGTATCTGTATATTCACCATCAACTGATGTTGCAGTAATTATAGCTGTACCAGCTTTAATTCCTTTTATTTTTCCGTGACAATCAACAGTTAAAATAGATGAATCACTAGTTGACCAATAACATGATTGTCTTGAAGCGTTGCTTGGGGAAAATGTCGGAATAAGAGTTTTTTCTCCTCCAACACTGATGGATTCGGTCAAGGGAAGTTCGATTCCAGTTGTGGCCACCCAGTCTTCTGCCTGACCATCATTTAAGAAATTAGCCACATTGATTTTTCCTGCGCCACTTCCAGTGAAAGATAAACTATCACAAGTCGCCAATAATTTTGCTTCTATTTGTGCCGGCGTTGCAGAAGGATATTTTGATTTATATAAAGCTATTGCCCCAGTAACTAAAGGAGCGCTAAAACTTGTCCCATAATAAAGACGATATGCTTTGTCGCTAGTAGAAGGAACAACAACATATCCTGGAGCAACTAAATCAACATAGGAACCTGTATTTGAATACCCGGCTTTTGCATTAGCATCATTTAAACCTGTCGAGCCTACACCGATAACGTGATCATTAGCGGCAGGATAACAAGTTGTAGTTGTGTTGTAGTTCCCTACAGCAGCGACAACTGTGATTCCTGTATTGTAAGCTTCATCAATAAGATTTTGTAAAGTAGATTTGCTTAATGATGAAGCACTCATTGTGCCACTATAAGTTTGTCCATTTAAATCTTCAACATAAGAATAATTAAACGAGGAAGTATATCCTTGCAAAGACATATTAATAATATCAACATGATCATCTATTGCTCTTCTAAGAGCATTTTGCAAAGCGGAATTAGGAAAACCTCCGGCAGAATTAACAGCCTTATAAATATGTAATTCAACATTAGGTGAAATGCCTAAACCACCGACACCGTTGATGGCAGCAGCAATACATGCAGCACTATCAGTACCATGTCCATTGCTATCAGAAACATTTGTTGTTTTATTATAAACATCGTATGACCTTGGAGATATGATTGTTCCATCAAAATCTTCATAATTCGTATTACAACCAGTATCAATGACCGCTACTTTGATATGTTCTCCTCTAAATGAATTCCATGTTGATGAAACATTCATTCTATCGTATGTTGTTACCTTTTGAGTAAATGTGCCATAAGAAGTCACAATACCATCTTTGTATTTTGGCTCGGTTGAGTAATCATCTACATATGAATAAGCAGGCATAAAATAGCCTTCTTCCTCAACCTTAGTAGTTTGATTTAATGGGATAGAGGCAAATATAAGTCCAAACAATACTCCAACAAAGAACTTCTTGCCTAATTTCATATATGCTTTCATCAATTATGTATTTTACAAAAAATACAAAAAAGGTGCAAATAAATGCACCTTAATTATTTGTAATATAACTAGTTTCTATCACTTGGAAGAATACCAGGAACCATATTTTTGAACAAGTTTTCTCCAATTGGTGAGTTTTGTTCCAGTTGATGGTAGAACATCAGCATATTGTGAACTTGTTCCATCACCAGCATTATAACCAGATAAAGGAGCAAACATACATAATCCTGTTGTATTTCTTCCTGTTCCACCGCCTGCTTTGGTTTGATGTTTTTCATAACCAATTAAGTTAGCATAAGCAGAACTACATGCAGTGATATATGTTTGTAATGTGGAATTTGAACTATATGGGCTTGTTGTTTTCATTCTTGAAATGAAATCACCAGCGTCGAATATATCATACAGATATCCGTCATTATAATCTAAACTCCAATTATCATCATCTGAAGTATCACAATAACCATATCTGCCACATGCATTAATTACATTAGCAAGTGTTGTCCAAGCTGATTTTGATGTAACAACACTATTATATAAATAGTTAGACATGTTTTCCCATGCAGTAATGTAAGCAGGCATATTACCAAGGTTGAGCCATGATAATGTTTGATCTTTGTCAGACCATCCTGAAACAGATGAGATGAATCCATCAACAATCTGAGTAAGGACAGTCGGAGTAGACTTACCTGCATAAACATCGTCGAGCCATGTGTCATAATCCCATCCATCACCTGCTTCAGACTCTTGAGAGCAAACCATATAATTGAAGTAATCTGAATTTAATGTGGCGTTATCTTGAACAGCCATCAAACAAGCATCGTAGCCGATGAATTCAAATTTACTTGTTCTGCCCAATTCTGAGTATGCGCTGCTAACAGCAGAATTGAGTTCGGTAGCAGTTAGACAATCATTTGAATGCTTTTCATCAAAGCAAACTCCGTCAAGCGCGCCACCGTGATTCCAAAGAATCAATGCAATTTTTTCGGCAGGATATGTTTCAACACCCCACTTGATAAAGCTCTTAAGGGTAGAAGATTGTCCCATGTTTGCATCGTCAATTTGACTATCAGATACATATGATTTATTCGATAAATGGAATCTGCTTAATTTTGAACTACTAATACAACCACCTTGTGTGTTACTCCATGATTTTGAGCCGCCTGTTTCAACGACAATGTTAACATCACTTGGTTGTCCAGAAACGGACTTGATTTCATTCAAGTCTTTTGTAGCGTATCCGCCGCCACTTTCTAGGTCAGATCCACAAATATATAAGAGAATTGTCCAATCATCTAATTGTGTTTCAGTAACGGTGACAGAACATGTTGCAGTTTTATTACCATCTACTGTTTTAACAGTAATGGTTGTTGATCCAGCGGCTTTTGCTGTAACAACACCACCACTAACAGTTGCAACTGATGTGTTACTTGATGTCCATGTAACATTTTTATTTGTTGCGTTGCTTGGTGAAATTGTTGGTGTCAATGTTTTTGTTCCACCAATAGACATTTCAGTTGAAGTAACATCAAGTGAAACACCTGTAACTGAAATTGCTTTAACTGTAACATTGCATGTTGCAACTAAGTCGTTTCCACTAACATCTTTGGCAGTAGCGGTAATGGTTGTTGATCCAGCTACGATGCCAGTAACAAGACCTTTATTAGAAACTGTTGCAACTGATGTGTTAGTTGAATTCCAAGTAACATCTTTTTGGTTTGTATCACTTGGTGTAAATTGAAGCATTGTTGAGAAATCTATAGCCTCACCAATAGCAATTGTTTTTGTTGAAGACGAGAATGATATTGCAGTTGGATAAACTGGAGTAGCTGAACCACTCTTATATAATCCAGGTAAAAGCATTGAAGCTGATGAGTCTGATGTATAAGTAGTAAAGCGAGGGTTACTAACGTTGTATAAGAATCTTCCAAAAGATTCTGTTGCATTTTGGATAGTTGCTGCGCCATCACTATTAATGGAAATACTCCATGTTGTTGTACCTGAACCCCAGGCTAACTTTTTAACAGCAGTTGCGCCAAGAAGATCACCATCAGCGTTTGCGAATGTCCATGCACCAGGTGTTCCACCTAGAGTCATTTCGACTGCGTCAGAAGGAACATTGGTGATTGTTGAATCATCACTGCTAAATGTTGCATCAAGAGAGGCCATAATAGAACTGGAAATATCTCCAGCAACAGCATCTTTACTTGCACAAGCAAGATAAACCTTATCATCAGCCTGTAATTCAGAGACATCTGTAACTAAGATTGGCTCTGTAGGAATTGGTTTTGGATTAACAGTAATTGCACAAACAGCTTTAAACGATCCATCCTCAGATGTAGCTGTTATGTTGGCAGTACCAACTGAAACTGCTGTAACCAAACCATCATTGACTGTTGCCACTGATGCAGCACTTGTTGACCAAGATACATTTTTATTTGTTGCAGTTACAGGATTAATGGTTGCTGTTAATTGAACTGTACCACCAACTGTTAATGTGTATGATGTTGGTGAAACGCTTATAGATTGAACTGGAACAGCATTAACTGTTACAGAAACATCAGCATAGATTGATACTGAATAAGAAACTCTAACTTTCCAATTTCCAGCAGTGCCAAATGGCAATGACGGATTATATTCAACACCCGCAGGTGTCATGAGTTTAACTGTTAAGCCAGCAGATGCAAATTCAGCGTATGTTTTTGGTACTGAAGTTCCATTATCAAATTGGAGTGTTGCAGTTAAGTTATTTGCGTAAACAACTGTGTCTGCTGTTGTGTAAGTGCTATTTGACATAGCAGCTGTAACACCAGTTATTGATGCTCCAACATTTAATTCAATAATTGAAGGCATTAAGTTTGCATAATTAACAGTTACATAATAGATTCCAGAGGTGCCAAATGGTTTTGTTTTATCAATAACATTTTGACCTGCTCTATCTGTTGAAACTTTATATGTATATTCAGATGGCAATACATTTGCTGATGTACCATCAGAATAATGCGCTGTAACACTTAATCCATTTTCAGATGAATATATAGAAGTTGTTTTATATGAACTTGATTTTGAATCACTAGCAGTAAATCCAACTATGTCCTTAGGAATATTCCATTCTGTTGTATTTGTTTTTTTGTAAATAAACATTGGAGTATTTGTAACATTAGTAGAACTTGATCCAGTGAATGTTGTATTTGTTGAGTTACTATGAATTATGTAAACATATTTTGAACTACCATGATCGCAATATAACTTAGCAGCACCTGTACTAGCTGTTTGAATTTCATATGTCCAGAGATTTGTTCCACCTTTGCTTGTACCCATGTTGATTGAATAGTGAGTTCCATCAATATAGGAATATAAATCATTAGAACCATCACTAAAGATGTATTTGCCATTTGAGACTGTTACTGTCCATTCTGTAGCACTAGAACTTTCAATTACATCTCCACTAACGGTAGTCGGAACGCTATTTAAATACCAAGGTAAAGCTGAGGATTTTGCTGTAGAGGTTAATGCTCTTTTGCCACTATCAGCTGTGTTCGCACTGTTTGAACCAACAATGTAAACCTTGTCACCAGTCTTAATTTCGGTTGCAGATTTAACAACTTTGTATTGTGTGCCAGTTGTGTGACCTTCAGCTTCTGGATTGTCAATACAAGAATATTGATATCTAACCGAAGATATATTTACAGAACCACCTGTTGCAACAAAAGAAATGAAGTATGGATTTGATGGGAGATGATATGAAAAATCATCTGTAACATCCCAAAGTTCACCCCAAGTGCTTCCATTGAACGATGTCTTGGCTTGAAGTTTGCCAGAACCAGTTGAATTCCAATCAACTTGTATATAGTCAACTGATTTAATTAATGTTTTATTTTGAAGCGAACCGTTCTGCGAAAGAGTAACGTGTCCATTTGCATATGATGAAGCTCCAGAATATTCGAATGTAATTTGCCAAGCGCCTGAGCTTGTTGTTACATCTTTTGTTGTGCCACTTGTGTATTTGTTTGAACTGTCAAGTGTTACAAAGTAATCACTGTTATCTTCACCAGCAACGTTAAATGGATTAATATTTCCGCCTGTTAAGACAAGCGTTGCTGTTAACCCAAAAACAGCAAAGGTTGATAATGTTGCAATTATCCCAAGTTTTCTTTTGTCGTTATGTTTCATTTTTACCCTACCTTAAATATCAGGAATAGATATTTGAAGTATACATTAAAGTATAAAACATTTCTAGCATGTTATGTGTATATATGCGATGCAATCGGCATAAAAAAGTCCCGCAAATGCGAGACTTATGTAACTTATTAGTTAATTATTTTGCAAATTTGAATGCTGCCATTCCAGCATATTTTGCCTTTGGTCCGAGTTCTTCTTCAATGCGGAGAAGTTGATTATATTTATTGACACGTTCACCACGGCATGGTGCACCTGTTTTAATTTGACCAGTAGCTAATCCAACGCAAAGATCAGCAATAAATGTATCTTCTGTTTCGCCTGATCTATGTGATGTGACTGCTGTGTAGCCAGCCTTGTTTGCCATAGTAATAGCAGCAACAGTTTCTTTTACAGAACCAATTTGGTTAAGTTTGATTAGGATTGAGTTAGCTGCGCCAACATTAATTCCGTTTTCTAATCTCTTAACATTTGTGACGAACAAATCATCACCAACGAGTTGAACTTTTCCACCGATTCTCTTGGTAAGCTTTTTCCAGCCTTCCCAGTCTTCTTCATCAAGAATATCTTCATATGAGACAATTGGGAATTTTTCAAGTAAACTTGCCCAGTGATCAATGAGTTCATCTGAAGTCATATGTTTCTTTTGTTTTGGAAGATAGTAGTAACCAACGCCTTTTTCTTCATCTTTCCATTCTGAAGCAGCTGCGTCCATTGCTAATTTAAAATCTTTACCTGGAACATATCCGGCATCCTTAATTGCCTTAACAATTTCTTCAAGTACTTCTTCATCCGAAGAAAGATTTGGTGCAAAGCCACCTTCATCGCCAACAGAAACTGCCAAACCTTTTGCTTTTAAATTCTTGGCAAGAACATGATAAACTTCTGAACACCATCTTAAGCATTCACGGAATGATGGTGCACCAACAGGCATAATCATAAATTCTTGTGAATCAACTGTGTTGGATGCATGGCATCCACCATTAAGAATGTTCATCATAGGAACAGGGAGTGTAACATCTCTTCCTTTTGCAAGATATGCATATAATGGTTTCTTTGCAATTTGAGCAGCAAGTTTATTGACTGCTAATGAAACTGCAAGAATTGCATTTGCGCCTAATCTTGTTTTTCCTGCAGTGCCATCAATCTTGAGCATTGCTTCATCGATTGCATCAGGATTTGAAGCATCCATTCCTTTTAATTCTTTGGCAAGAATGTCGTTAACATTGGCCACAGCTTTCAATGTGCCTTTGCCAAGATATCTTTTCTTATCGCCATCACGAAGTTCAAGAGCTTCATAAATACCTGTTGAAGCGCCACTAGGAACTTCAGCACGAGCAAACATGCCGTTTTCTAATGTGACATCAACTTCAACAGTTGGGTTTCCACGTGAGTCGAGAATTTCACGACCGTGGATATTTTTGATTGAATATTCCATTTTTAAAAATTCCTTTACTGATAACATAATAGTGTATTCATACTATTTTTACAAGTAAAAAATAGAAAAAGAAATTAAAAAGGAGTGATAAATCACTCCGTTAATCGCAATAGTAGAAGGTTATGCTTTTAATCATAACTCTGCCTGGAACACCCACGCCTTCTTCATCAAATGTATCAGTAAATAGACTCAAAGTATTTGTAGGTTCAGCGAATTCTATTATGGCAGTATCTTCTTTTCCATGATCGCTAGTTTTTAAATCTAGGGTATGAATTAATGAACCGCTTTGAGCAAATTTAAGTTCACATTCAGTATCAGCAGAAATTGTGCCTGGACTTGGATAATCAAATGATTTCCAATAAGATTCTGCAGTTACGCTAATTTTTGTAAGGCTCTTAGCAAATGCAAATGTGAATTTGCCATTATAACTACCACTTCCGATTTGAAAAGCAAGACTGGTAGAATGGTCGCCGAATGCTCCGCTTTGAATCTTTTCAGAATCTGTTATATCGCTGATAAGTCCACTTCCATTATTTAAAAAATTAATCAATGCAGTTCTATTAGAGGACTGATCGGAGCCTCCGAACTGAGTCCCACTACCAAAAGACCAATTAAAACAATTTACAGTGTAGTTACTAACAACAGGTTGAGAGGACGTTGTCGAACTAGTAGATGATTGGCTGGTTGATCCGCTCGAGCTAGTAGATGAATGACTTTCTGACGAAGTGTTTCCACTACCGCATCCAACAAGTAAAAATGATGTTAAAACAAGAGGTAATAATTGATAAATTTTTCTCATTTTTAAAACTCCTTATGCAATAAGTATAACATAATATAGAAATCACCTAAAAATATAACTACAATAAAAATAAATAAACCTATTAGGTTCAAAAAAGGAGATATAAAAATGTATCAACCGAAAATGAAGCTAACAGAAGAACAACTTGCTATTTTAAACGGCAAGGAAGGCGAAACAAAAGCTAAGGTCATGGAGACTATTGTTCGTTATGGCGACATGTTTGAAGCCACCGAACTAGTAAAAGTTACCCATGGTCAAGGCCACTTAGTTACTTCTTTTGGCTTACAACTTCTTACTCCCGTCTATCGAATAATGGACGAGCTCATCAATGCTGGTTTGAAAGTGGAAGATGGTTTTACCATGGATCCTAGACCAGTAGATTTTGAAAATGTTAAATGCGATTTATTAGAAAAATTGATTTTCAAAAAAATACTTTACGGAACGCAAGGACGTTATGAAGAACAACTTAAAAAACTTGGATTAAAAGAAAAAGACGCGTTCTCATGTGCGTGCTATTTCAATGAAATGGGTAATGTTCCAAAGAAAGGTGATGTCTTATCATGGGCAGAAAGTTCAGCAGTTAACTATGCTAACTCAGTTCTTGGCGCAAGATGCAATCGTAATTCAGGCATCATTGATATCTTTGGTTCAATTATCGGTTATGTTCCAAAATTCGGTTTACTAACCGATGAAGGAAGAAAAGCCACATGGAAAGTTGTTGTAAAAACAACCAAAAAACCAATTCCACAAATACTTGGAAGTGCAATCGGGATGAAAGTCATGGAAGATGTTCCATACGTCATCGGATTAGATAAATGGATCGGAGAAGAACTTAATGATGATGTAAAAGACTACTTAAAAGATTTTGGAGCGGCAACAGCATCAAATGGAGCGGTCGGTTTATATCACATCGATAAAATAACTCCTGAAGCAAAAGAACTTGGAGAAAAACTTCTTGTCGATAACCCAAAAGAATACATTATTGATGACGAAGAACTTGAAAGAGTTTACAAATCATATCCAGTAATGTGGAAAGACAAAAATAAAGAAGGCAATAAAGCATTTATTGGTTGCCCACACCTATCGCTTTCTCAACTCAATGCATGGGCAGACAAAATCATCAATGCATTAAAAGAAAAAGGCCGTAAGAAAGTTGCGATCGAAACTGTTCTTTGCACCGCACCTCAAGTAAGAGCAAAGTTTATCGAAACTGAAAAATATAAACAACTATATGCAACAGGCGCTAGAGTAACATGCATTTGTCCACTTATGTACACCTCAAATCCACTTACAAAACGTCATAGACTGATGACATGTTCAAATAAACTTAGAACATATACATTAGCAAGATATTACAAAGATGATGAATTGCTCGATCTCATCACCGGAAAGAAGGCAAAGTAAGATGAAAGAATTTAAGGGTCGCGTATTAGCTGCAGGAACTTATAAAGGACCGGCAGTTGTATCTCATCAAGGTGTAAACACCTTAGCCACATTTCAAAAGTCGGCTTTAGGTAAGAAAAAAGAAGTTATCGTTGCCGATCAAAATAACCCAGATATCTACCAAAAAAATATCACTGGAATTGCTTTGTGTTTGCCTCAAACAATTGGCTCAACAACAGGTGGTATGGTCCTTGAAGTTATTTGCTCAATGAAATCTAACCCAGCATGCTTGCTTTTCTCAGAGCATATTGATTCTCTAGCAGGTGCTGGAGTTGTCCTCTCAACCGTTTGGGAAAACAGCAAAATGATCGCAATTGACCAACTTGGAAAAGAGTTCTTAGAAACTGTCAAAACTGGCGATACAGTTGAGGTCAAGGAAGATGGAACTGTAATAGTTTATTAAACAATTACAATAAAAAATTCATTTCATAGACAGGCTATGCCTGTCTTTTATTTTCTTCTTTTAATTATCTTTTATTATTTATAAAATAAAGGCACGAAAGGAAGAAATTATGAAAAATAAAATTTCTGCATTATTATTATTGCCTTTGGTTATGGGCGCTGTTACATCATGTAGTATTAACAGCCATCAATCGGCAAACGAAGGCGATAATGTTTTAACGAAAGAGATTCTTAAAGCGAATACAGTAAAATATGATGAATTCTATCATTATAATCTTTCCTTTAAGACTATTACAGTTTCTGGAACAGATTATTCAGCTGTTTCAAAATCTAAAATAACTGTCGGACATTCAGATTTCGTTAAATTAACTTATGCCGATGGCGAAGTTGCACTTTTTTCAGTGTTTAAAGGTGAGATTGTATTACCTAAGAAAAATTGGTCCAACGTTGGTGTTGTAACAAATGCGTATACCAGCAGTAACGGATTGATTTTTGGATTAATTCAAGACACTGAGGGAAAGACTACTGAAGCACATTACTTCGACGGAAACGGAAACGAAGTTTGGAAAAATGGCGATGGTGAAATCGTCCAATACGTGCAAACAGAAATGTCATTAAACAGAAATGAATCTGTCATTGTGAACATGTTTATGTATATGGATGAAGGATCAGCTCCTCATATCAAATTCCAAGTTTACGAAAATGATGTGGTTGCAAAAACATATGTTGACCAATTACCAACAGGTGAAAAATATGTTCAAACAGAAGGTCAAC
The DNA here is from genome assembly GCA_024408105.1 of Bacilli bacterium. GTDB lineage: Bacteria > Bacillota_I > Bacilli_A > RFN20 > CAG-826 > Fiminaster. Next base: position 28,875 of record JAKSVG010000004.1, read on the forward strand.
CTTATGATATGACCGTTGTCTTGAGTGGAACTTTACTTCCATTAGAAGATGTTGGATTAAAGGGCTATTACTTAGCACCTCTTTCAACAAAATGGTATGTTTATAATGAAAAATTTGAAGTCGTTAACTCATACACCATTCCTTCTGGAATGGACTTCTACTCAATGGCTTTCCTTGATGGCGTTGCAATCATGCAAAAGTCAGTTCAAGTTGAGTCTCACTATGCAAATCCATCCTATTTTGTTGGAACAAATCGCTACGCATTAGAAACATATAAAGTTGATATTTTATCAGGTGAAGTCACACCATTAGATGTCAACTATGTTCTTCAAATGAGTGATTCAAAATGTGAACCATTGTATAACAGCAAAGGTGAATATATTAAATATTCTGTTGAAAAAGTCCGTTTAATTTCAAAAACAGGTTCATTAGATTCAACTGACACATATTGGGTTATTGATGGAGATGGCAAACTACACAACAATATGTCATCTGCTCCTTCATTGTATAGATTAATCCAATGGGGTAATTACTATCTTGAATATGATAGTTCTGCATACCAAGTTTATGACGAAAATTTAGTGCCATATACATTCCTACAAAATGCTCAAATCTTGGAAAATACCAAATACTTAGTATTTACAGATAAAAACGGGCAATCAGGACTTATTGACCAAAACCTTACTGTCGTATCAAAAGGAAGATTTGTTCCTTCAAGTATACTTGGTATTGGCGAAGCTAACACATTCTTTGCTTATACACCAGACGGTATCGGAGGCTTCTATGAAATTAAAGACAATTCTGTTAGCGAAAAGAAAGTTTGGGATTTAACAAAAGTTTATGATTTTGATTTCGCTGGATACGCATTGTATGTTCAAGAAACAGAAACATCCGACATCAAATACTATAATTGCCTAAACGGTGAAGAGGTTACACTCTCTTCAATTCCTACTGGATTCACACCTGATTCTGGCATCTCAGCAACAGCTATTTCTGATATGAAAATGGCTTCAGGATCATACGGAATCGATGCAGCAAACAATTTTATAGCAGTTCTACAAGAAGTGTCCTTGGAAGGACTTGTTAAATAAGGAGGAAGAAAATTATGAAAAACAAAATTTGTGCATTATTAGTTATGCCATTAATGGTTGGAATGATTGCTTCTTGCTCGCCTAGACGTCAATCCTTAAACGAAGGAAGTAACGTTATTACCAAAAAATTGCTCGATGCAAATGTTAGCAAAGAGGAATTTTATTCAATCAAGAATTCATTTAAAGAAATTAGACTTTCTGATGAAGGATTGGATACCGCAACAATTCAAGTCGTTCCTAATTTTGAAGGAATGGTATCAATACAATATGCTGATGGTAAAACTGCTATATATTCTGCATTGAAACAATCATATCTTCTTCCAAAAGACAAATATGATGTTATTAGCACTGCTACTAATCAATATAGCCAACCAACTTTGTTGTATGCTTTAAAATTTGATTCAGCCTCCAACCCATCATTCGGCAAATATTTCGATAGACAAGGCAATTTAATCTTCGAAAATACTAATGAAAAAATCTTTGAGTTTGTCAACACAAATTCTTTCTATGTCAAAAACAAAGAGGGTGTATACGATCTCGTTCAATCATATGATTGTTATTTCAGAAATGAAAAATACAATACTCATGTTGAATCAAAATTCTTTATTGGAAACGATTTGGTTAAAACAACACTTGATAAAAATTATGATGATACACCATTCTTCCAAGAAGAAGGCAAACCATATGATATTCATCAAGATGTTTCATCAATCGGAGAATATGATTTAGCTGATTACGGCTTAGAAGGTTATTCATTGCTTGAATTAGGCAATAAGATGTATGTCTATGATAGTAAGAGAAATCTCAATAACTCATTCACCATTGGTGAATGTGATTCAATCTTTTTGTTAGATGGCTCAATATTAACACAAAAAACATACCAAGTTGATGAAAAATATGAGAACTACACATATACCAATGGTACATCCTACTATGTCGTCGAAACATATCAATATGATGTTCTCACAGGAAATAAGTCAGAATTAAAAGTTGACTATGTCATCGATTCACCTGTATACGAAATTTACGATGAAGAAGGTAAATATGTTAAGTATGACGCTATAGACTTATTCTTTATCAGTGAAAGAGTTCTAAGCAGCGAAGTTCAAACATATATTATTGATGGCAAAGGTGTCCTCCACAACAATCTTACAGGATTACCAAATTTACCAATACTTGAAAAATTTGGTGAATATTATGCATTATCATCATCAGGAACAGTTACTTTGTTTGATGAGAATCTAGAACCTAAGAAAATGGTGATGGGAGCAATCATTGAAAATGCTGGTCTCATTGCATATCAAGATGTGTTTGGAACCTGTGGCGTCCTCGATGAAAAATTAAATGTTCTAACAAGCGGTAAATTTAACAATATTGTTGGTAGAGCAAATAAAGGTAATTTCTTTGCAGAAGATTTAAACGGAAATGCTGCATTCTATTCTGTTAATGGCTCAACCGTAACAAAGGGTCTTGAATTTGCTGATACTGTATCATATGCCCTATGGTACATTGATACATATTCAGGCTTACTCACTGTTCAAAAAGAAGCAACAAGTCCAGTAGAAATTTATAACCTTTATGATGGCGAAAAACTTCAATTTGTTGAGGAATCTTCAACATACTCATATATTGGTGACATTTCAGTTTATGAAAAAGATTACTTTGTTGATTGTGTAGGCGAAGTTGGATTTGATTCAGCTGACAAGAGCGTCGTTTTGAGATTATTCAATAATACATGGACAGCTCCATTAAAATAATTATTTAATTATTTAAAAATTAGAGATCTTAGAAATAGGATCTCTTTTTTTATAAAACTTTATGCAACATTAAATTAATTCGCTAGTAAGGAATTAAATAATATAAAGAAGTTGCTTATTTTAAAACCGATGGGATATGCGCTTCTTTTCTTTTAATTATTAAAGGAATAATAACCAGCATGCTAAAGAAAGCATAGTCCATTGTGAATGGCAAAATATAAGATCCGCTTTCGACTATCATTACAAATGATAATGAAGCAATTAATACTATCTCGAATAAAATTAATGACTTATTATCCTTAAACTCTTTTATTATTAAGTAAATTAAATAAGCGAAAATTAGAAGAAAACCGCACAAAAGGATAATTCCACCATTACCAAGTAATTCAACGATTGTGTTGTGCGCAAATTGATAATCTATTAAAGATTCTTTAAGGCACGCACATAAAGCAAAACCAAAATTACGATATCCAAAACCAAATAAAATATTTTGATTGGCAAACATTTGATAAACTACATTCCATATCTGAACACGTGATTCAAATGCACCAGGAGTACCCATGATGAAGATATCAACAAAATAAGTAGAATATCCTTCAATATAATTGTTGAGAATAAATATAGAAGCAATAAAACCTGATATGAGCAATAAACTAATTGAAATAGTAACAATGTTTCTTACCTTATGTTCTTTGAATGAAAGAATAAATCTATAAATAAGATAAGCGCCCAAAAAGAATGGGGCTATAAATGTATAAGCTTTGCAGAATGATATTAATATATTAATAAGGAAGAAAATAGCAAAAATTAGCCACCACCAATGAAATTTACGTTGATGGAGAAATATTGATGAAGCTAATCCTATAAATAGCACTACCGCGTAGCTGTTTTTATTCGGAAAAATAGATTGGATAGATTGAAAGTTTTTTTCTTTATTGATTAATTTAGGAATAAACGAAGAATAAAAATCAAATTCGTTAATTAAACTATAAACAAAACAAAATATGACAAATATAATAGCTAGAATAGACAGAACATAAACAAAATCTAAATCATCAAAAATCTTTGGAAATATATCAATAATAGAATAAGTTAATGCAATCATTGCAAATAGTTGAACAATATATGTAAATTTATCCTTATTATTTATTTCATAAATAATTTGTGAAGCAACATTGTTCCTAATAATCGAAAATTCATTTAAGCAAGGAAGAATAATGATTCCAATTACACCGCAAACAAAAAGGATCGTTAACAAGCCAAGGATAATATATGTTGGTTTATATCTTTTAATACAAATATTGAGTGTTATTAATGAACCAAAAAATACAAATGAGCCCGCAAATAATGTAATTATCGCAAATAGAGGCAATGACACCATCGGATCATTGGTGAAAGATTTAGTTCCAGCTAGAAGATAAAATGTTGATGTTAAAAACAAAACCATTAAAACAAAATTAATGATTGTGAATCTATCTATTTTCTTAAAAAATGCCTTCATTTTGATTTTGAGATAATGTAATCAACATAATAACCAGCAACATTGATTCCACTAACTTTTTCAATCCCTTCATAAAATGCATTTGAATTAACTTCTGAAACAATAGGTTCATTATTTTTGCCAATTAGGATATCTACCCCACAATAGTCTAAACCAAGAATTTCACTTGCTTTTATTGCAATATCCTTGTAATTCTCAGGAATTTCTTCTATATATGCTTTACCGCCACAAGCCAAATTTGATAGATATGAATTTTTGTTTTCTCTTTTCATATACGCAATAACTTTATGGCCAATAACAATAACTCTATAATCAACTCCAATTGAGGAAGATATAAATTCCTGATAAATATGTGGGGTATGAATAAGTTTATTTTCAATCTCAAGCAGCTCATCATGGGATTTAACTAAATATACTTGTCTGCCTAATGAACCGTAATTTTCTTTCACAATTAATGGATAAGAAAGTTTCTTTTCAACTTCATTAATAAAGTTTCTGTCTCCGTTATCTCGATAGCATAATGTAGATGACAACGTAATAGGCATTTTAATGCCATGATTTGCGAGAGCAATATGAGTTAGCATTTTGTCATCACACAACTCGATTGCATTGGATGAATTAAAAAGATGATATCCAATCTTTTCAAGCATTCTAGCAACAAACTTATCTTTATCTAAATAAACTACAAAATTATATTGTCCTAAAGAACTAACAACTTCATTATTATTAACAAAAACAAGTAGTTCGTTGTTACGTTTTAAGTCGATATTAATAGAACGTTTAGAAAACTCTTCACGTAAACGTGAAATTTGATGCTCAATACCTTGAGCAAGACCATATCCGTTAACGACGATTAAACCCTTCATAGTGATAAGTATACATCTTATCAATTAATTTTTCTTGATAATTATAAACTAGTTTATTAATATATTCATTGACATTTTTGTCAACGAAAGTATGCCAAGAAGTAAAAAACAGTATCAAAACATGGTCGCTGAGCGACGAGATTGTATTATAAAATCTGCACTCAGAGTTTTTGCTTTGAAAGGATACAATGCGACAGGTATGGATGATATTTCAAATGAGGCAAAATGTTCACGAACATTGATTTATCATTACTACCCTACAAAAGAAGAACTGTTTAGAAACTTAATGCGGTATGTCGCTAATAGAATCTATGCAATAACGGAATCTATTGATTATAATCAAACTCCAGATAAATCATTAAAAGAATTATTAACTAAAGTATTGGATAAGATTAATAATAATAGTTCAAATTGTGAATATGCTTGTATGTTCTATTTAATTCTTAATCTGCATCTTCAAGGAGAAAATATACCAAAGCCTAAGATAAAGAAGATTGACGCACCGATAGGAAGGCAACGATTATACATAATTATTAATCACCTAATTGAAAGTGGTCAAAAATTGAAAATCTTTTCCAAAGGTGAAACGAAGAAATTTACAATCGCAATCTTGGCTATGCTAAATGGCTTAGCATATAACAAAATATTTCTTAAAGAAAAATATACATACCCAGATGTTTCTATGATAATGAAAATAATTCTAAAGGAGGTACAACTATGCTAGATAAAATTAAATTAATTCTTAAAAGTGTAAGGCAATATAAAAAGTATGCATTGATTACACCTATTTTTATGGTAATTGAGTCGTTACTTGAATGTGTTTTGCCATTTGCTATGTCAATCTTTCTAGATTTATGCATAAAAGCTGTCTCTTTTGATGACTTCATGAAATTATATGATCATCCAAAGTTACCGTTTCAAATTAGTTTATTCGCGTTAATTTTAGTTATGGTTGGAATGGCTGTTTTATCAATTGCCTCTGGTATTCTTGGAGGAAGATACGCCGCAAAAGCATCAGTTGGTTTAGCAACAAACCTAAGAAGTGATCTTTATAAAAAGATCCAATCCTTCTCTTTTGCTAATATTGACAAATTTTCAACATCATCACTTGTTACTAGAATGACTACTGATATTCAAAATGTTCAAATGGCCTTCCAAATGAGCATTCGTATTGTTATCAGGGCACCGCTTATGATGATTTTCTCAGCTGTTATGGCGTTCGTTGCAGGTGGTCAGGTCGCATGGATTTTTATTGGATTAATTCCAGTATTAGTAATTGGATTATTCTTTATTATTAAATACGCGATGAAGATATTCTTAAGAGTCTTTAAACGTTACGATGCTCTTAACCAGTCTGTACAAGAAAATATTTCCGGAATTCGTGTTGTTAAAGCATATGTTAGAGAAGATTTTGAAAAAGAGAAATTTAACAATGCTTCAACAAGCATGATGTCAGATTTTGTTAAAGCAGAAAAAATTGTTGCTTTAAATACTCCGTTAATGAACACAACGATTCATATCTCGAATATTTTAGTTGTCGGTATAGCATCATTCTTTATAGGAAAATATAGCTCTATTTCAAAAGAAGGAGGTGTCACCACAATTATCAATGACAAACTTTCAATTGGACAAATGTCATCGTTATTGACTTATGGCATTCAAATTCTTATGAACATCATGATGATCTCAATGATTATGGTTATGTTAACAATGTCACTTGAAGCAGTTAGACGTATTGGGGAAGTTCTTCAAGAGGAACCGACTATCAAAAATCCATCTAATCCTCTTTATGATGTAAATGATGGTTCAATTGATTTCAATGATGTCAATTTCCGTTATAAAAAAGATGCTCAAAGAGACACCTTGTCTCATATCGATATACACATAAAATCTGGGCAATTCGTGGGTATTTTAGGTTCTACAGGTTCTGGAAAAACAAGCGTAATCAACCTAATTTCTAGACTTTATGATGTTTCAAGCGGGCAAGTACTTGTCGGAGGAAAAGATGTTCGCGCATATGATTTAAAAACATTAAGAGATAATGTTGCTGTAGTTCTTCAAAAAAATGTCTTATTCTCGGGCACAATTGCAGAAAATCTACGTTGGGGGAAAGAAGACGCAACAATTGAAGAAATGGAAAAAGCTTGCGATATAGCTCAAGCAAGCGAATTTGTTCATCAACTTCCTCAAGGTTTAGAAACTCATATTGAGCAAGGCGGTTCAAATGTTTCGGGGGGTCAAAAACAAAGACTTTGTATTGCTCGAGCAGTGCTCAAGAGTCCTAAAATTTTAATTCTTGATGACTCAACATCTGCTGTTGATACTAAGACAGATAAATTGATTAGAAAACATTTAAGAGAAGATATTCCCGATACAACTAAGATTGTTATTGCTCAAAGAATTTCTTCTATAGAAGATGCTGATCAAATAATAATTCTTGATGATGGCGCAATAAGTGCAATTGGAACACATGAGCAACTTCTCAAAACAAGTCCGATTTATCAAGAAGTTTATTACACACAAAACAGAGTAGGAGGTGAACAATAATGCCACCAGTAAAAATAAGAGAACGTGGTCGTGCTAAAAAAGGCACAATGAAACGTTTGGTTAAAAAATTATTTCAATTATATCCTGGACGTTTAATATTTAATGCATTTTGTATTGCATTTAACGTTTTTGCAAACCTCTGTTCATCAATTTTTGCAGGCCTAATCGCAGGTGTTTTGACAAAGGGAGTCTTAGAAAACGGAGGAGCATTTAATGCTTTTGACATTACAAGGTTCTACGATGCTCAAGTTATGGGCAACAGTTTCACAATTCACGCAAATATTCCAATATTGCTTATAGCAATGGGCACTATTTATGGAGTTGGTGTTTTTGCTGCTTGGTGGTGGAATCGCTCAATGGCAATTGTCACCCAAAACTTTTTAAATCAATTCAGAATTACTATGTATAACCACATGGAAGATTTACCTATTAAGTACTTTGACACGCACGCACACGGAGACATCATGTCATTATATACAAATGATATTGATACAATTCGTCAGTTTGTGTCGCAATCACTTCCTGAATTCCTTAGAACTGGATTATCTGTTATTTTCTGTGTTACTTTAATGTTAATTAACTCTATCTGGATGACACTTGTAGTCTTCTTAGGTACATTTGCGATGTTCTTAAATACAAAATATATAGGCGGTTATTCATCTCGTTATTTTATAAAACAACAAAAACAGGTTGGTGTTGTTGAAGGAAATATTGAAGAATCTATTAAAGGTTTAAAAGTAATTAAAGTATTCTCACATGAAGAAAAATCAAGCGAGGATTTTGATAAACTTAATGACACATTAGGTGAATATTCAACACAAGCAAATATTGCAGGAAATATTACGATGCCAATCAATGGTAATATAGGTAACTTTACCTATATCTTGACCGCTTTTATGGGATTTTTGATCTTCATCATTCCTGGCTTTAACAATTTAACAATTGCCAAGGGTCTCGTAGATATGAACTTAAATATTGAAGCATTTAATTCCACTATTGTTGGATTCTTAATGATGAATAGAATGTTTACTAATAACGTTTCTCAATTCTCTCAACAAATAACATTCATTGTTATGGGTATGGCCGGAGCTTCACGTTGCTTTGATTTACTCGAAGAAAAGAAAGAAGAAGATAACGGTTATGTTTATTTATGTAATATTAAATACAAAGATGATGGAACTTTCTATGAGACAAACGATCATACGAGATATTTTGCTTGGAAACACAAACATCATGATGGAACAATCGATTATAAAGAATTAAAAGGTGATATATTGTTAGACCATGTCGACTTTGGATATAATCCAGAAAAAATGGTTTTACATGATGTCTCTATATATGCTCACCCAGGACAAAAAATTGCTTTCGTCGGAGCTACTGGAGCAGGTAAAACCACAATTACCAATTTAATCAATAGATTCTATGACATAGCTGACGGCAAGATTCGATATGATGGAATCAATATTAATAAGATTAAAAAGTCAGACTTAAGAAAATCTCTAGGAATAGTTTTACAAGACACAAATCTTTTCACAGGTACGATTATGGAAAATATTCGTTACGGAAGACTCGAAGCTAGCGACGAAGAAGTTTATGAAGCTGCAAAAATCGCAAATGCTTATGACTTCATAACGAGAATGCCTGATGGCTTTAACACCCATATAAGTGGAGATGGGTCAAACTTATCGCAAGGTCAACGACAATTGATATCTATTGCTCGTGCAGCAGTTGCGGATGCCCCTGTTATGATTTTAGATGAAGCTACTTCCTCCATTGATACAAGAACTGAAAAACTTGTTCAAGATGGTATGGACAAATTAATGAAAGGCAGAACAGTATTTGTTATTGCTCACCGACTTTCAACAGTTCAAAATTCAGAAGCTATAATGGTTCTTGACCATGGCAAAATTATTGAAAGAGGTAGCCATGACGATTTGATTAAACAACGTGGCACTTACTATCAACTTTATACCGGAGCATTTGAATTAGAATAGTAACAAAAAACCTGCATTTATTCAAAATTTGCAGGTTTTTTCTTATAATTCTGTGTACTTTTTGGCTTTTCCTTTAGACTTTTCTACAGGATATTTTTTCTCATTTTGATCCATCTTTGAATTGATTATTTCGTCAACATCTAAACCGAGTTTATCTGCAAGATTTTGACAATTAACAATAACATCAGCTAGCTCTTCTTTAACTTTATCAATTTTGAATTTTTCATTATCCCATTGAAAGCATTCAAGAAGTTCGTTTGCCTCGATAACAATAGTCTTAGCCAAATTATTTGGTGAATGAAATTGATCCCAATCTCTGTCGGATGTAAATTTTCTTATTCGTTTAATAGTTTGCTTTTTCATAACAAGAAAATGATATCACATTTTTTAATAACGATACCTATGTTATAATAATGCCATGTTTACGAGTAAAGCAGTTATTATGGCTGGCGGACAAGGAACACGCCTAGGAAATTTAGTTCATGAGGTTCCTAAGCCAATGGTGCAAGTTAATAATGTACCTATATTAGAAAGGCAAATTATCTCTTTAAAGAATTGTGGAATAAAAGATATTACTTTAGTAATTGGCTATCTAGGGCAAGTAATAAAAGACTATTTTAAAGACGGTAAAGACTTTGATGTAAATATAGACTATATTTTCGAAACTGAGCCATTAGGTTCTGCTGGTTCTTTATTTTATCTTAAAGATAAATTTAATGATGACTTCATTCTTCTTTTTGGTGATTTAATTGAAAGCGTTGATTTTAATTCGATGATTAAGTTCCATAAAGAACATAATGCATTGATTACTTTATTTTCTCATCCGAATGCTCACCCATTTGATAGCGATCTTTTAATAGTAAATGAAAATAACGTAGTCTTAGGAATGGATTCTAAGCATAATATTAGAAATTATTATTATCATAACTTAGTTAATGCGGGAATATATGTTCTATCTCCTGATTCTTTAGATTATTTTACTGAAGTAAAGAAAACTGATATGGAGAAAGACTTTATTAAGGCAATTATTCCAACTAACAGAGTATTTTCATATTGTTCTAGCGAATATGTTAAGGATGCTGGCACAATCGAAAGACTAAAAGCGGTCGGTGAAGATATTCATAACGGAATTGTTGATGGTAAAAACAAAATCAATCTTCAAAAAGCTATATTTCTTGATAGAGATGGGACAATAAATATACATCGCGGACATTTATCAGATATAAATCAATTTGAACTTGTTGAAAACGCTGCTAAGGCAATTAAGTTAATTAATGAATCTGGATATCTTGCAATTGTAATAACAAATCAACCGGTTATCTCGCGTGGTGATTTAACATTCGAAGGATTGGATGAAATACATAAAAAAATGGAAACACTTTTGGGAAAAGAAGGTGCTTACCTTGATGCAATATATTTCTGCCCACATTATCCAGAAAGCGGGTTCCCTAACGAAGTTAAAGAACTAAAAATTGAATGTGATTGTCGCAAGCCAAAGATCGGAATGCTATTAAAAGCTAAGGAAAGATTCAATATTGACTTAACTAAATCGTGGTTTGTCGGAGACGCAGATTTAGATATTCTATGTGGCCAAAACGGAGGTTGTAAAACAATTCTCATTGACCAAGGAAAAGGAAAAGATTCAAAACCTGACTATAAAGTTAAAAATCTTTTAGAAGCTATTGAGGAAATAATGAAGCAATGAAAATTTTATTACTTTGTGAAGCATCTTGGACTGTTGTTAGTTTTAGAAAAGAGCTAATCGAATTTTTAAAATCAAATAATCACGAAATATCTTTAATTATGGGAGATGACGAAAAGATTAATGAATTGTCTCCTTTATGTGATGTTCATGTTATTCCATTTAAAAATAGAGGAATCAATCCAATCAAACTATTAAAACTTAAAAAATCTTTTAGAAAAGAGATTGAAATAATTAAGCCGGATGTTGTCATGACATTCTTTATAAAACCTAACACTGTTGGAGTTAAAGCTGCTAAACAAGCAAAAGTGAAAAATATTTTTCCTTTTGTCGAGGGGCTAGGCGATCCTTTCCAACCCGTATCGTTTAAAGGAAAAATCATAAAATTTGTTTGCTCGCATTTATATAAAAGTTCATTCAAGAAAGCTACAAATGTGTTTTTCTTAAATAATGATGATAAAGAATTCTTCATAAATGAAGGAATTGTCAAAAAGGATAAAAGCGTCCTTATAAAAGGAATTGGCATTGATACTTCTTCTTTTGTTGTTAGTCCATTACCAAAAAATAACAATGTTCTTCTTATGGCAAGATTAATTGAAAAGAAAGGCATAGTAGACTTTGCTAAAGCAGCAAGAATTGTAAAAAAAGAAGTGCCAGATGCTAAATTTACATTAATTGGAAAAGAAGCTGAAATAACAAAATTGGATTTAAAAGAATATATCGATGATGGAAGCATCATTTATGACGGAGTGCAAAGCGATGTTAAAAAATATATCAATAATTCCAAAATTGTAGTACTACCTTCATATTATCGAGAGGGATTGCCGCGTTCTTTATTAGAAGCTATATCAATAGGTAGGCCTGTTATAGGATACAAAAATGTCGGAACAAACGATGTGATTGATGATGGGGTAAATGGATATCTTGTTAAATCACGCGATATTGAAGCATTTGCTAATGCAATAATAAAAGTGTTAAAGGATGAACAATTAGCGTCAAAAATGGCCGCAAAATCACGAGAAATTGCAGTTAACACGTTTGATTCAAAAATAATAAACAATCAAATCCTTGAAACAATAAAAGGCAACTGATCAAAACCAGTTGCCTTTGCTTTTTTAATTACTAATTATTTTTCTTCTTCTTTATTAAGTTTAGAAATATAAACACCTGAGACAACAAGAGTTGAAACAATAAAGCATAGGACAACACCAACAATTGCGCCGACACCTGAGAACACATGTCCTTCGGTGACAGCAATACCAGACGTGTACATAGCAACTTTGTTTTTCGCATTATTGTTTATATAACTATAATACTTTGAAGCAGCTTTTCTTTCAGTTTCAATATCAGTCTTAATAGAAGCGATTTTTTGTTTAAATGAATCACATTTACTTACCCAATTAGAATCCATTGTAGTAATTGCTTGGATTGCTCCATTTAATGATGGATTATAAGCAATTGAATCAACATTGTCTTTAGTGATTGATGTTGGAACATCATAGCCTAAGAATTTTAGTTCATTACCAAGATTACTAATTTGTAATTGAGTAGATGAAACTTTTTCTGTTAATTCAACAATTAACTTGCTTACTTCAGAATCTGATTCAACAATTATTTGAGAACTTAAAAGATCATTTAATGAATTTTGATATGCTTCTAATTGATTTAATAGGAGTCGAATATTTTCAATATATCCATCGCCAGTTGCTTTTAATGATTCAACAGTCTCAACAGTGTAATCAACAATTTTATTCTTAGCTAGTTCACCTTGTAATGTTGATATGATTGTTCCGCTTTTATCAGCAAACTTATCAACAAATGCATTATGGGCTTCACCAAGAGTTAATGTTTCACTAACTTTAGTGGAATAGGCAAATTCCTTTTGAAGACTACTATATGTATCAAGAATTGCTTCATATTGATTAGAAAGTTGTGAAACAAGTTGTGAATATGAAATATTCGTACTTGCTGAAACGCAATTTTCAATTTGGAATTTATTATTTGCTTCTTGTGCAAGCAATCTTGTGCGATCGATTAGAGCATAAATAAAATCTTTTCCTTGTGACTCGCTACTAAACGCTCTTTTTGAAGCCACTATTGTGTATCTAGCTGGGCTAACATATACAGTTTGTCCAGTTTGAGAATTTGTATAAGATTGTTTTGAAATAGAAATAGAGCCATTTTGATATAAAGACTCAATATTTAATGTACCAAACTTATCGGGATTGGATGCTTTAACGCTTTCCATGCTTTCCTTAGAGACTATATCAGTGAAGCTAAACACTGTGCTGTCAGCAAAATATTCTCTGCCAGAGTTATCAATTGGTCTACCAGATTCATCAAGTTTTTCAGATATATTAATGTCATATCCAAATGTTGAAACCAGTTTTTCTCTTGGAGGATTAATCACAAAAGAGAAAACAAGATATCCAGCAACTAATCCTACTACGGATGCGCCAATAACCCACCATTTATATCTAGCAATTGATTTACCAATGTTACGTAATGTAAATTTAGATTCATATTTATCATTTAAAGTAGTATCTTTCATATTTTTGACCTCGCTAATTAAAATAGCACAAATTATTGTAAAAATAAAATATGCTTATTGTTTGCTATAAATGTTATCAATTTTGTTAAATGCACTATTCTTCTTTTTATCAACGACAGAAAGAAATGAATTCAATTCATCGCTTAAAGGATTATTTATAAGTGACGTGCAAAGTAAAATAATTAGTAATGGAATAATAAAACTCATAAGCAATAAAGCAACAGAAGCAATGTTAAACAAAGAAACTAAAAATCCGAATAAACCAGTAAATAAAATTGCACTAATAAAATATATATATTGTTTATAAAACAATTTTAATGATTTTTTAATCAATAATTGGATTAAAGGAATAGAAATAATAATAGCAAAAATTCCAAGTCCTATTAAACTCATTAATAAATGTTGATCAACAAAGAAAACTCTAATAAACATAACTGGACCAATCGCAATTATAGATAGCAAAAAATAAGGCATATTTTTATAGGATTTTTCTATAACTTTTTCAGTAGTTTCTTCATGAATATACCCAAGAGAAAGAACTGGAACAAACACCAAAGCATTCAAGCAAAAATATTCCATGGTTGATGTAAATATAGGGGTAATTCCTTCAACCATCATATATATAGCCATGATGACAAAAAGCGATAAAGATAAGAAAACAACACCCTTATTTTTCTTAAAGTATTTGACTGCTTTTATTATAAATAACACAACAATTGTAACGATTAATAACAAATATAAAATTCCACCTTCGCCAAGTGCTTGCAAGTAACCGTTATGTGCTTGGTCGGTATATATTGTTCCACCGCCTGGATCAGCATAATTATAAGTTCTTAACATTGCAGTAAATGTTCCATATCCCAATCCAGTGAACCAATTTGATGCATTAAGAATTTTAACTACATTACCCCAAATAAATGTTCTCTCGTTCATAGAGAATTTACCAACACCAAATAAAGCCTCATTAATAAGGTTTCTAGTGTTTGGAATAACGAAGAGAACTGTAACTACAATAGCAATTGTTCCTAATGATACTGATAAAGCAATTAGATTTCTATTTTTGTTCTTTTTATATGTGTAGAAAAATAAAAATACAAAATAGCACGCGATGAAAAATAACGATAAAATTAAAGCTGCTTTGCATGAAGTAAATAAGAGTTCAATATAAACAAAAGGAAGTAAAATTAATGGCCATTTCCTTTTGGTTAGAAAACTTAAATATATAACCCCAACGATGAGTAGAAATAAAATCACACCGAAACTATTTTTATTTGGAAACACAGAATGAACAGAATTTAAATACACCTGTTCCATGTTGTGGTCGATTAAAGCTTTAATGAAATTAACATATGATTCTCTTTCGACAATAAGGCTATAAATGATAAGCATAATTAAAATTGCTATGCCAAGATAAATGTAGAAAATCATATTTTTAATTTTTACTACTTGAGGCATGACATTAATAAGAATGTATCCAAGGAGTAGAACAAAGAAAAATCTAATAATAAAAGACGCTCTATCAGACATTTCAACTGAAAAAGTAACATCCCAATATTCTCCATGTAAACCCAAAATATTTAGGTTTTGGGGTGATTTAATTACCAATGTCATCACTAAAGAAACAATAAAGACTATGGAAAGAGCAAATAAGAAAACGGGACGAAATCTAATTTCATTTCTTCGAATAACTAAAAATGAACCGATACTAATTAACGCAATTGAACCAGCAAATATTTGTTCTACTAATGTCAAACTTTGAGACATGTTGACATTAAATAATGCGATATTTGTTGTTACAAATAGGCTAGCAATAATTGAAAGCAAAACAAGAAGAACATCAATATGCTTAAATTTGCTTAATAATTTCATAAAATGAATTATATATCAAAACAAAATATTTGTTCAAATCAAAGATATGATATAATCAATTTGTTTCGATTATGGAATACAAACTAAAAGGTCACCAAAAAGTATACTTAGTTGTAAAAAGACTACTCGATATCATCTTTTCCTTTATTGGAATATGTTTCTTAAGTTGGGTTTATATCATCTTAATTATCCTTCAATTAATTTTTAACCGTGGCCCAGTATTTTTTGTTCAAACAAGAGTAGGTAGAAAAGGTAAAAATTTTAAGCTTATTAAATTTAGATCAATGTCGAAAAATGTTAATCACGAAATGACAAGTGACGAAATAGGCGATATTAATAATTACACAAATAAATTTGGCCATTTCTTAAGAAAGTTTTCGCTTGATGAACTACCACAATTTTTCAACATTTTTGTCGGCCAAATGTCATTTCTTGGTCCTAGACCTCTTATTGATAAAGGAAGAGATTCAGAAACAATTAAAATCAGGAGAGAAAATGGATCAATTAACCTTAGACCAGGTTTATCAGGTTTAGCGCAAATATCAGGAAGAGTTAACCTTGACGCAATCAAAAAAGGCGAAATTGATGGAGAATACTATAAAAATTTCTCTATGCTAATGGATATAAAAATTATTTTCAAAACATTATTAAAAGTCGTACGTTCAGAAGATTACGAAAAAACAGAAGAAAAAAAATAAGCAACCGATTCAAACAGTTGCTTATTTTTCTTATTTAACGAATTCGTTAACGTGTTCGATAATTTCTTTTACTTCTTCATCTGTTAACCACATATGAAGTGGAAGGGTAATAAGATGTTCGCTTATCTCGTGCGCTCTTGGGCATGTGCCTTGCGCGTACTTATACATTGAATATTCAGTATTATCACGATAATGAACGCCACAGTTGATTCCGAGTTTTGACATCTGGTCAAGAAGTTTTTCTCTATCAGGAACTGCTAGTTCGAATAAGTGATACGAACATTCATCAGGATAGTTTGCTGGGACAATATGAATCTTTGGATTATTTTTTAATCCTTCAGTATACATTTTGACAATTTCTCTTCTACGAGCATTTTCTTCATCTAGATATTTAAGTTGAACCAATCCGATAGCGGCCATAATCGCATTGCCATTATATTTATAGCCAAGATAATCAACGTCGTATTTCCAAGCATATGTACCTTTGTTACTTCTTGCATATGTATCTTTATTGATACCTAGCCAAGCAATTTGTCTAGAAAGTTTATCGCCTTCTTCAAAGTTCCAACAAATCATACCTGAATCGCCAGTAGGTAGATTCTTAACAGCTTGATATGAATAAACTGTAACATCTATGCCTTCTTTTGTTCCTGGCACAATTCCGTTAACACGCGTGCCAGACATATGAGCAGCATCGAGAATTAATTTAAGGTTATTTTCTTTGCAAATCTTGATTATCTCATCTAATTTTCCGACTCTACCACCATAACCAACAAATATAATTGCTCTTGTCTTTTTGGTTATTTTCTTTTTAACGTCTTCAGGGTCTAAACAAAGATATTCATCAACATCTGCGAAGACCGGTTTCATGTTTTCATATAGGATTGCATGGTTTGTCGAAACAAATGTTATTGGTGTAGAAATAATTTCATCACCATCAGACCAATGGTTCAACATTTTCAATATATTAACAGCAAGGTGAAGGCCGACAGTATTACTGTTTATATAATATGCATATTTATGGGATGTATATTTTTTCCAAGCCTCCTCGAACTCAACTGTTTTAAAACCCATGCCAGTCCAGCCTTTTTCAAGACATTCTCTAATTTCGCTAAGACATTCTTCAACATGGAATTTAGGTTTTAATACTTGTGTTTGCATTTTAATTGCTCCTATTATCTATTGTTATACATTTTAGCATAATAATTCTGGTAGTCACCAGAAATGATGTCTTCCCACCACTTGCGATTTTCTAAATACCATTTAATAGTTTTCTTAATTCCATCAGCAAATTTTGTTTCTGGAAGCCATCCAAGTTCGTTATGTATTTTTGTTGGATCGATTGCGTAACGCATATCGTGTCCTTTTCTATCACCAACATGTTTGATTAAGGACTCAGGTTTTCCAAGTTCTTTACAAATAAGTTTAACAATATCAATGTTTCTCATTTCATTATGGCCACCGATGTTATAAACTTCACCAACTCGGCCTTTATGAATGATCAAATCGATTGCTTTACAATGGTCTTCAACATATAACCAGTCACGTACGTTTAACCCTTCACCATAAACCGGCAATGGTTTATCGTTTAAAGCATTTGCAATCATTAAAGGAATTAATTTTTCTGGGAAATGATATGGGCCATAATTATTTGAGCAACGAGACACACTTACTGGTAAACCATATGTTCTATGATAGGCAAGAACTAATAAATCTGCGCCAGCCTTAGAACTAGAATATGGGCTTGATGTGTGAATCGGTGTTGTTTCTGTAAAAAATAAATCAGGTCTATCAAGAGGCAAATCTCCATACACCTCATCAGTTGAAACTTGGTGATATCTCTTAATGCCATATTTTCTACATGCGTCCATCATGACTTGCGTACCGAGAATATTCGTAGTTAAAAATACTTCAGGATTTTCAATCGATCTATCAACATGAGATTCTGCAGCGAAGTTAACAACAATATCAGGATGTTCTTCTTCAAATATTTTGTATATTGAAACTCTATCGCATATGTTAACTTTAAAAAATTTAAAATGAGGGTTTTTGAGTGCTTCTTCCAGTGTTGACATATTACCAGCATATGTTAAACAATCAACGCAAAGAATGTCGTAGTCAGGATGCTTTTTAAGCATATAGTAGACAAAGTTTGAGCCAATAAAACCTGCGCCACCTGTAACTAATACTTTCATTTATTTTCCTCCATTAAAGGTCAAATTCTATTTTAACATCCTTAAAAGCAGGATGCTTTTTGTCCTTATCGCTAAGTGATAATTCTCCAACATCAGGCCACTTTACACCTATATCTGGATCGTTATACATAATTCCACCTTCATCATTTGGGTGATAAAAGTCGTCACATTTATAAGCGAAAACTGCATGTTCACTTAAAACAACGAATCCATGCGCAAAGCCTTTTGGTATAAGGAGTTGTTTCTTGTTTTCACTAGATAATCTCTCACCAATCCATCTTCCATATGTTTTTGATCCCTTGCGAAGATCAACGCAAACATCAAAAACTTCACCTTCTAAAACTCTAACAAGCTTTGTTTGAGGATAATGAATTTGAAAATGAAGCCCTCTGAGAACTCCTTTATGTGATGCACTTTGATTGTCTTGAACAAATTTTATATCAATGCCTTGTTCAAGAAAATCGCGTTCGCTATATGTTTCCATAAAGTAACCGCGATTATCGCCGAATACCTCTGGCTCTATTATATAGACACCTTCAATACTCGTTTTATTAAATTTTAATTTTCCCATTAGTAATAATACCTTTATACATAAAAACTATGTTTTATGCATAAATATATTAATACAAATATTTACCCTCAGCAACATTTTTCAAGTGTTGCCCATATGGAGAACTACCATACATCTCTGCAGAAGCAAGAAGTTCTTCTTTAGAAATCCAGTGATAGTGATAAGCAATTTCTTCTGGAGCTGAGATTTTGATTCCTTGTCTACTTTCAGCCATTTGAACGAATTCACTAGCTGTAATTAAAGAATCAACTGTTCCAGCGTCAAGCCATGCAAAGCCACGGCCAAGAATTGTACCTTTTAAGCTCTTTTTTCTTAAATATAGGGCGTTTAAGGATGTGATTTCATATTCACCACGTTTACTAGGCTTAACTTTCTTAGCAAGTTCAACAACTCTTTTATCATAGAAATATAAACCAGTGATGCAGTAATTAGAACGTGGATGTTTTGGTTTTTCTTGAACAGATTTAATTTTCATGGTTCCTTCTTCAACTTCCATAATGCCAAATCTCTCAGGATCATTAACATAGTAGCCGAATATTGTTGCATAGCCATTTTCAGCAGATTTAACTGCATCCTTTAAAATGTGTGAGAGACCACTACCATAGAAAATGTTATCGCCCAAAACTAGCGCACAGCTATCGCCATTAATAAAGTCTTCGCCAATAACAAAAGCTTGAGCAAGTCCGTTTGGGACTTCTTGAACCTTATATGAAATATGAACGCCAAATTGTGAACCATCACCTAATAATCTTTCAAAGTTAGGTAAATCACTCGGTGTAGAAATTAAAAGAATATCTCGAATACCAGCCAACATAAGAACTGATAATGGATAGTAAATCATCGGTTTATCATAAACAGGTAAAAGTTGTTTTGATGTAACCTTTGTTAATGGATAGAGTCTTGTGCCAGCTCCACCTGCTAATATAATGCCTTTCATTAGTTTTCCTCCAAATCCTTGATACTCTTTTTATCTCTGTTATGAGCTTTAATTTTTTTCTTTAAACCAGATATTCCGGTGTGTTTTATATAGAAAAACAACAAATACATAATATCAAAAACCCTGTGCGAGAAATAGTTGATTTTATTTGCTAATTTAAAATATGATACTTTATTTTTGGTATTATTGTATTCTTTTAATTCAATAATTGAATTAATCAACTCATCAAAAATTGCTTCTTTATTAAAATTCTTTTCTATATCAATTTGAGCATTATTAATCATTTGATTACGAAGAGTGTTATTTGTAATTGCGAGAGCTAATTTTGAAAACCAATCTTCTTTTTTGTTAACTAATAAGCCATTAACTCCATCTTTAATAACAAATGAATATGGCTCAACATTTGAATATATTCCAATTGCTCCGATTAAAGTGTATTCAATATATTTATTGAAATATTTCGATTTTGAAAACTCACTATCAAATAGAGGTGCCAAACCAATATGGTAATGACAATTTTTTACAAAGTTTCGATATTCTTCTAAAGGCATACTAGCAACATATTCTATGTTTGTTAGTTGTTCATATTCCTCTAATTCTGGTCTTACTCCAATAAATGTAAATGAAATTCGTTTGCCGAAATTTTTAACTAATTCATTAAATATAGGTTTGATATTTTCGTTAAACATAGCAAGATGAGTTGGTGATCCAGCATAAAGTATCTTAATCACATCAATATTTTCTTCTGGAGCAACTAACTCATTAGAATCAACACAGGTATTTATTAAAGCTGTTCGTTTACCAAATGACTTCGAAACATACTTATCAACAAAATGTTTACTTGATGAAAGAACAACATTCGCACATTCTAATACCCTTTTCGTGCATTTGATTCTATACGGGATTCCAGGAAAGTCATCTGGGTAATCCATTAAATCATCATCGCAAAAAATAATGATAAAACCGCCAGCTTTTCTAATCTTAGTTGCTAATTTTTTCGAAATAATATCTGTTGGTCTTATGAAGAAAAAAACATCAAAATTGTTTATGTCTTTTTTTGAAATTGATCTAACGCATTTAAACGAGGCATTAATTCCTCTAGCTTTAGCATATTCACTTGTAAAATTGTTATATGTAAGGCTTACAGTAGGAATGTTTCTCTCGTAAATAAATAGAACCTTACTCATGAGCTAATTCCTTCTTTTTACCTTTGCCAAACATCGACTTAACAACTCCGATGATTTCTTTATATCCGTCCAGTTTAAATGCAATTGAGGCAAAAATATAAACAAGAACACCAATAGCTACTTTTCCAAGCAATGAAACCACGCTATGAGCGGTAAATGAATACTGATCAATGAAGTTTCCAAAGAAATAAATAAGAGCAAACATTGCTTCGCAAACAATCAAAGGAGCAATAATATCACTAAAGAACTCTCCAATTGTGTAATGAAGCATTTTATAGACATCATAGAAACTAAAGAATACAGCTAAAATAGCTATAATAGCATTCGCTAAACTTAATTGTTCTACAGTGCATTTTGCTCCAAATACTAGTCCAAATGTTGCGCCAAATATTAACACTAGTCTAAATATCTCTGTCTTAATTCTTGTCGCTGTATGCCCAAGAGCCAAAAAGACCTGTGTATTCATTAACATAAATGGAGTAGCTAAATAATAGATACAAGAGAATTGCATAATTTGTACCATTGGTAGCCATTGCTCACCATATAGAACAAGAACAAGTTCTTTTGAAACAACCATCATTCCAATCATCATTGGAGCCAAAGCATATGTCATAACTCGAATGATTCTTCTCACAATATCTTTTATTTGAACCACATCACCTTGATACGAAACAAGTGTAGGAAGCAAAACACTAGTGATCGCTCCGAATGTGTACAAAGATAACTGCATCGGTAATGATGGGCCTTTGTCATAATAGCCTAAATCGGCGACTGAAAACGCCTTTGCAATAACAAGCGATGCAATAGCTGTACCTGCATAATTTAATAACAAACCAATAACAATTGTAGCAGTATCAGTTATTAATTTTTTCATTCGATGAGTATCAATTTTAAAATGGAATTTCCACTTAACAAAGATAAATAAAATAACAGTTAATAGAACTTGCTGCGACAACCTTTGAATAACAAGCGCCCAAGGGCCAGCTCCTAAATATGCACAGGCAATTCCAATTCCCCCACTAACAATAGAAGAAACTAAATTACAAATAAAAAGTAATCTAAATTTCATTTGCCTTGTAACAACCGCAGTTCTAGGTGCGGCAAATACTTGAACAAAGAATATTAACCCTAAAATTCTAAGAATTAATGTTAAAGATGGCTCATTATAATAATTAGCCATTACAGGCGCTAAAAAGAATGTTGCTATATATAACAATGATGCTGTCCCAAATGAAACTAAAATTGAATTAGAATAATCAGAATCATTGCAATCTTTTTTACTAATAAGAGCGGCAGTAAAACCTTGCTCAACCAAAATATCAGCAAGATTTGTAAAAACAGCAGTTAAAGCAATTAACCCAAATACAGATGCATCAAGCAATCTAGCAAGAACAATGGATACAGCTAAAGTTACTCCCTTAGAAAGGAACTGTTCTAATATTTTCCAAACCGCGCTAGAAGCAAATTGCTTCTTTGTAACTTTTTCCATAAATAAATATTACCACCCCAAGAAGCCAAATATAGCATTATTTTGGAAAACCCTAAATGCTGAAAAGTCTTGATTCATGTATGGGAGATCACAATAAACAAGCAAAACAACAGCAACAATCAATAAAGGTATTGAGTTTATTAAGATTGATGTTCCACTACTATGACCTGTTTCTTTTCTAGCATTTGAGTAATAATGGGCAACATTAACTCCGTTTAATATATTTATCAAAACCATTTCATAACTAAAACGAATAAAAACGTTGTTGATTAATAAAAACGGAACAGTTAAAAGTAAGAGAATATTCCCATATTTAACAAACGAGCTCATTCTAACGATGTAGTTTTCTTCGTGATTAAGTGCACGTTGCGCTTCTTTCGCCTTTTTATTAGCAAACCAACCAAGAACAATATTCATAACAACAATGCCAACAGAGCAAACGATGCCTGTTAGATTGCTTCTACTTGCCTCATCAACCGCATTTGGATTAATCCAATCAAGGAATTTTCCACGGCTTATAAAGATGGAGAAAAAGTTATACAAAATTCCTAAGTTATAC
Source organism: Bacilli bacterium (assembly GCA_024408105.1). Classification (GTDB taxonomy): domain Bacteria; phylum Bacillota_I; class Bacilli_A; order RFN20; family CAG-826; genus Fiminaster. Next base: position 52,389 of record JAKSVG010000004.1, read on the forward strand.
AAGAAGAAAACAACTACCGTGCAAAGGAATGTGACAAACATAAAGCTTTTCATGCCTCTATCCTTCTTAGCTGCAAAAACGAAAAGGAAGAAGAAAATAGAAGAATAATGGAAAAGAGTTGCCAAAATTACACCTAAGATATAAAAGATGGCCCAATGTTTGTTACGTTTAATTAAAAAGTCAACGAACAAAACAATAATAAGGCAAGCAATTCCGGCTCTCATAACAGACATGAAATATGTGAACGGGAAAAGAAGAAATAAAAACGCGGCTAAAGCGGTACACTTTGTGTATTTATTAATTGCAAAGCCAAGCAAAATAATAAATAACGCACCACAAATAGCTCTAAATGCCATAAATGGCAAATTGATTGATCTACAAGCAACAATAAGCAATGTGAAGCCAGGTTCAAATTCAGTAAAGTACTTCATTGAAAACATGTTTTCATAAACATTTTGGTATACAGCTTGGTCCCCAGTTTTCGTTGAGAAAGCATAAAGAAGCCACATAAAAACCAAAGAAGATATAAAAACGATTTTTGATTTAGGCTTAAAGCAAGTCAAAATAAATAATATTAATAATATTAAACACCCAAAAACCATTTATTTTCTTTCGCTGATAAAGAAATCTACTTCGCTTTTAAATTTAAATTTATCCAATTCTTCTTCACTGGCTTTTTTAAACGGAACATCTAAAAAAGCAGGTAATTTAGATAAATCATCTTCTCCTAAGATAAAATATCTAGAAGGATCATACATTGAGAAATTTTTAATTTCTTTATTATTTGTAATACATTTTGTGTCATCAAAGACGCATTCTAAATCTCTTTGTGAGAAACTTTTCGTGCCCTCTGTAACAATATTTAATATAGCTCTAGTTTTTTTAACATACTCGACATAGTTTATATATGGCATAACAGGTTTATAAAAATCTTTTTTCTTTGAAAACATAGATCTATCAGCGCATAAATGAAAATATGTTTTTAAACCTAAATCATTTAATTGCTTTTCTAAAGCGAGAATATAATCCGCTCTACCTTTATCTCTTCCAACATATACAACGTCATATTCGATTTTGTCTTTTTCTTTTACTCTAAAATAATCAACAAAGACAACAGAGCATTTTTTTATATTAAATTCTTTGCAGTCGTCATCATCATAACTATATGGAGTAACAATGCTTCTATCTAATGAGTCAATACGGAAGGTTGATAATTTTGCTCTATTTTCATACATCAAAAATAGTGATGAATTTGGATGATGTTTATGCATCCATTTAAACAATTGGGGACACATCAATGAATCGCAAAAATGAAATATTTCAGAGTCAACCTTTTTAAGTTCTTTATTAAACCATATGGATTTAAATGGTAAATGGAGCCTAAACCATACCTCTCGGCATAATCTTAAAAATAAATTATAGTCTTTGTAGGGAATTAAATATTTATATCCAGATGCCTCGATAGCATCTTTAACATAATCGTTGCCTCTTAAGGCAGCTCTAACAAATACTATTTTTTCCATAGTGAAGTTAGTTTAACCCATATAAACCAATAACGCAAGGCGCACACAAACGTATTGATTTGTCCGCATATGCGTATATTATATAAGCGATGAACTTTGTATTTATTTCTCCGAACTTCCCATCAATATATTCACACTTCGTGAAATCTCTTCACGAAAGAGGCGTGAATGTTTTGGGTATTGGTGATGCATCATATCATGAACTTAATCAAGAATTAAAAGATAATTTAACAGAGTATTGCCAAGTATCAAACATGGCTAATATCGAATGGATGAAAAACACTCTTGATTATTTATCAGATAAATACGGTCAAATTGATTATATCGAATCTAATAATGAATTTTGGCTAATGAATGACGCTATTTACCGCGAATATAAACATGTGCCAAATGGATTTTATCCATCCGATATGGAGAAGATTAAATATAAATCGAAAATGAAAGAATACTTTGCTAAAGCAAATGTAAAAACTGCTAGATATATAATTGTGGATACACTAGATAACGCTATCGAATTTTCTAATAAAGTTGGCTTTCCATTATTCGTTAAACCAGATAATGGAGTTGGAGCAGGTGGAACTCATAAAATAAAAAACATCGATGAGTTGAAGCACTTCTTTGAAATAAAAGACAACGAGATATATATCATGGAAGAATTTATTAATGGCGATATAACTACATTCGATGGCATATGTGATGATGAATCTAACTGTGTATTAATGTATAACGAAAAATTTCCAATTCCTGTTGCAGAAGTAGTTAATGATGACTTAGATGATTTCTATTATGCAAGCATGGATATGCCAGATGAATTTAGAGAAATGGGGAAACGCGTCATTAAATCATTTGGAGTTCGTAAACGTTGCTTCCATATTGAATTTTTCAAATTAAAAGAAGATAGACCAGGACTTGCGAAAAAGGGAGAAATTATCGGCCTAGAAGTAAATATGAGATCTCCTGGAGGAGATACACCTGATTTATTATCGATATCACTCAATGAAAGTTATTATGATGTTTATGCGGATATCATTGCATTTAACAAAGTTAACGTTCCATTAGATAAACAGCACTTCATCGCAATGAGCGTTTCAAAAAAAGATAGATTTACTTATAAACATTCTACCGAAGAAATATATAAAAAGTTCTCATTAAATATCGTAAGACATGGTTATTACGATAAAGCCATCGCTGATGCTATGGGTAATGAATTTTATATGGGAAGATTTTATAGCGAAAAAGGCGCAATAAAATTTGCAGAATTTATTAGAGAAAAGAAATAGAAAAAGCGACCAATCGGTCGCTTTTCAAATTATATTTGAATTATAAATCAACGTTGTGATAGACGTTTTGAACATCTTCAAGTTCATCTAATGCATCTATCAAATCTTCAAATTTAGTTTTTGTTTCTTCATCTGGAAGAGTGATATATTCATTTGGAATCATTGAGATTTCCGCTTCTTCATATTCACTAATTCCAAGTCCTGCTAAAACTTCTTTTGCTTTTGCAAATGCAGCTGGAGAAACATAAACAACGACTAAATCTTCGTCTTGTTCAACGCTAATTACATCAACATCGCCAAGAATGAGGGCCTCTTCTGCTTCGTCTCTATTGTTTCCTTTGTAGACAAGGCAACCTTTTTCTTCAAAGTTGAATGCTACACTGCCTGGATGTCCACCTTTACGAACAACATTTGTTTTAACTTCGACTAATGCACGATTTGGATTATCAGTTAATGTATCAACGATAATATATGAACCAGCTGGGCCAAAAAATTCATAACGTCCTGCAATAAAGACTTCAGCATCTCCACCTTGAGCCTTTTTAATAGCACGATCAAAAACATCTCTTGGAACTGATTTTCCACGATATTTTTCATAAACTGCTCTTAGAGCAAGGTTAGTTTTTGGATCTGGTGATCCTGTTCTTGCAGCAAGGTATGCTTCTCTAGATGCACGAGCATATAATGCTGATTTAATTTTGCCTGTTCTTGCCATTGCTGCGGCACGAACTTCATGATGTCTTCCCATTGTATCTACTCCTTACAAGTGCTTTATATTATACTCTTGTCTTAAAAATAGACAAGCAAAGCAATTTTTAATATTCACTTTATTTAAACACTGATGGTACATCAGCGATTGAATCAACTGTTACAGTGTCTTGAAATTTTCTTTCTTTTGATAAAAGAATGCCTAAACTACCAGCAGAGTTAGCCATAATGATATCACTCTCATAAGTATCTCCAACGACTAACAATCTCTCAGGAGATATTTTTTCTCTAGATGATAAAAGTTCAATCATTAAGCTATTTGGTTTACCAACTATTAAGTCACATTCTCTATTTGCACACCATTCAATTGGGGCAGTCATTGCTCCACATCCAGGCATCATTCTTGCATTTTCTCCTGGATAAACTCTTTCACGATTACAAGCAATAATTAACTTTGCATGAAGAGCAACTTGCAAAGCTTTTGTTAAGCCAGCATATGTCATCTCTGGATCATAGCCAATAAGAAGGTTTTTAGCGGTTTCTTCTTGATTAACTACAATTCCTTGTTCAGTAAATTCATCAATTAAATTTTTAGAACCAAAGATATAAATATCTTTCATTCTGCGTTGTTTCGCTACAAGTGATGCTAAATAGCCAGATGTTAAAACCTCTTCTAAATGACAGTCAACTCCCATATTAATTAAACGCTCATAGATTTGCTTTCTTGTTTTAGTAGAGTTGTTTGTTGTAAAGAAAACTTTTTTTCCATTATTTCTAAAAAAAGCGATCGTTTCATTTGCGCCAGGAATAATTTTTGAACCGTAATAAATGGTGCCATCTAAGTCAAACAATACTGCGTCAATATCTTTAATATTCATAATTAGCCTCTAATTTTCTTAACAATATCCGAAGCCTCTTTTGCAAGCTTAGCAATAGTGTCAAATTCACCTGCTTCAATAAGTTCTTTCTTTGCAATCCAAGTGCCACCGCAAGCAAAGATTTTCTTTTCAAGAAGATAATCAACAACATTAGTTGCATTTAATCCTCCTGTAGGCATGAATTTTAAACTACCGAAAGGTGCTGAAACAGCCTTAATAGCTTTAAGTCCTCCAAATGTTTCTGCAGGGAAAAACTTAACAACTTCAAGATTTCTTTTAACTGCTTGAGTTAATTCGGATGGTGTTAAGCATCCAGGGAAAACAGGAATATTTTCCTTGATGCAATAATCCACTAATTCTGGATCAAAACCAGGAGCAACAATAAACTTTGCACCTGCATTAACAGCTTTTTTTACTTGTTCAATAGATAACACTGTTCCTGCGCCAACAAGTATTTCAGGATAGGCCTTTGAAATTATTCTAATTGATTCTTCTGCAGCGGCAGTTCTAAATGTTATTTCTGCGCATGGCAAATCTCCATCAATCAATGCTTTTGCTAAAGGCAATGCATCCTTCGTATCGTTAATAACAATAACTGGGACAATTCCAAATTTACTTAATCTTTCTACTATTTCCATAAGACTCCTTTTATTTCTTATATTCCACTTTAAAAAGTGACATCCTCTTATTTATGAAATATTCTCTTTCTTCATCATTATTAAATGTAAAGAATACCATTCCTAGTTTATCATGAAGATAATCATCAACAACATAGTCTTTTTCGTTAAGCATTAATTTATCAAAGCAAAGTTTTTGAAATTCTTCATCAATAATAACTTTATCTATTGTCCCATTATGGTCAGCATATATTCCCATAAATCCAGACATAATATCTTTGTCCACTAAAGCATTAATGTATTTTGAAGTATCAAGACCGCATTCATTTGCAACAAACCACTCATACATATCAACACCGATATCTTTGGATATAACATAGTAGTGATAGTTGCCTAAACAACGTCTCATAGTTTCAAGATAATATGGCTTACCATTCTTAACCATTAGTTGGATAGTTAAAAATCCATCAGCAACATGGCAAAATTTTGACATTTTATTAACATCATCCCTAATAACAGGAATAAGTTTGTTACTAGTAGATTTACTAACTCTTGCATCAAACCACACCATAAATGGATTTAAATATGAATAGTCATTTGTTAGATATGACCATACAACCTTTTCATCTTTGATGAAGCAAATATACGCCATTTGTTCACCTTCGATATAATCCTCAATTACGACATGTTTAACTTTAGATGCCTTAAAGGCATTAATAACGCCATCAACACCTTCATCAACATTTCGGGAAATGGAAATACCTTTTCCTCCTCCTAAATCAACAGGTTTGATAATTTGAGGGAATTCACATTTTTTAATGTGCTCAAGAGCTTTATCTAAATCAGTGAACGAATATGTTTTAGGTGATGGGAGATTAAGCTCTTCAACCATTTTCTTAAATTCATCTTTTTCATGAAATATTTTTGCGTTTTTCAATGTGTCATGGCCTGGTAGGTTCATTTTTTCAGCAATATAGGATGATGAAATTGCACCAAAATCATTGCCGCAAGAACAAACAGCGTCAACCTGTTCTTTTTTTGCAACTTCTAAAATTGCTTCTTTATTTGAATAGTCGCATGGACAATATTTATCTGAATATTTGTGCCCTTCTCCATGAGGATCATTACCAGATGTAATAACAAAATATCCTAGTTTTTTAGCTGCTTTAATTAATGGTATTTCATTATATGAACCATTAACAAATAAAATCTTTTTCATTATTATTCCTCTATCTTCAAACTAAAACCTGATAATTCTTCAAGTTGATGCAATCTTTCATAAACATCATCAGGTATCTCTATGTATCCATTACTTTGAGATTTATTATGCTTTTCCCACTCTATTTCTCCAGGTACATAAATTCGATCATTGCCTTCAGCTTTTGGAGAATTATGAAGTGTTTCAATCATATCCTCAATACGCTTTTCAAGAACATTTTTACCACAAACCGCTTCCGCATTTATAGCAACAAATGTTTGACTAACATTGTTTGGCGCAGTTAAGTTGAAACACCAACTTGGTATATTACCAGACATGCTTGTTTCACTTCCTGTAATAATTGATGTGATAATTTCAATAAACATTGCTATGCAATACCCTTTGTGATTACCCATAGGTATTAAAGCACCTTCACTAGGATAATTGCTCGGATCTGTTGTTGGCACGCCATTTTTATCAACAATCCAATTGTCTGGAATTTTTTCGTTATGTGCTTTGGCACGTAATACTTTTAAGACTGCAACATTTGAACTTGAGGCATCAAAGAATATAGTTGGTTGGCTAATAGCAGGAGCCGCTAAAGCCATTGGGTTATGTCCCATAACTAAACCTCTAGCGCCTGGAACAGTCATCTGTTTATCAACATTTGAAAATGCCCCACCAATCATGCCCTGCTCAGCAGCTATGTTAACATAGCATCCTGCAGCCCCAAAGTGGCAGCAATTCTTAACAAACACAATCGCAATTCCAGTCTTCTTAGCAAGTTCACACGCTTTTTTCATAGCAAAATCAGATGAAACGAAACCAAGTGTTTGTTTTGCGTCAATGACAGCTAAAGATGGTAGTTCAAGTTCGATAACTGGTTTATTAGAAAATGAAACGCCGCCAGCGTTCTTCTTATTAATATAATTGAACAAATTTTTTGTTCCATGGGAATATATTCCCCATTTATCTGTTTGAACTAGATGACCAGCAGTGATAGAAGCATCGGCTTCATCCATTCCAAACTTGATTAGTGATTTTTTGCAAAACTCGTAGAGTTTGCTTTCTTTGATTTTATATATTTTTGACATAAATGTTCCTTAACAAACTTTTATTATAGTTTTTTTTCGTATCTAAGACAAGATACGAGAAAAATGATATAGACCATCAATCAAACGATGTAGCTATTTTAAGCAAAAGGATTATTGGTAATTTACTTTTTCTAAATATAATCCACAAGCTTCAATTTTATATTGCGTTTGTTTCCTTTCTTTTGAATTAATCAACAATTTAACATCATTAACAGTAAGTTTGCCTAAACCAACTTGCACTAATGTGCCGACAATCATCCTAACCATATAACGCATAAAGCCATTCCCAGATAACGTAAATGAAACAATTTCTTTATCTTCATTTATATCAATAGAATAGATATTTCTAATAAAATTAGATTCATCTTCTTCTTTAGATGTAAAATTCATAAAATTGTGTTCTCCAACAAATAGCTTTGATGCCTCAATCATTTGGCTAACATTAAGTTTTTGAAGAAACTGGTAAATATGCTCTTTTTGAAAGACGTCAAATTTACCCGTGTTTATTTTATAAACGTATATTTTACTTATTGCATTAAATCTCGCGTGAAAATCATCTTTAACTGCCTTAATTTGAGAAATTTTAATATCAATAGGAAGCAATTTATTCATTGAATACATAAACTTACCTAAATCGCTTATTTCTTTTGAGTCAAAGTGAAATGTTTGTCCCTTCGCGTGCACTCCAGCATCCGTGCGACCACTTCCATATATCTTTGTTGGAGTGTTAAGCATTTTAGAAAGAACTTTTTCAATGACTTCTTCAATACTTAAACCATTTGGTTGGATTTGCCAACCAACATAATTGGTTCCATCATAAGAAACTGTCGCTAGATATCTCATTGAATTGCCTTTCTACTTTCAACATCGTAGATGCCAAGAAGAATAATATAAGTTAATATTCCACATCCAGCAATGCAGAGCCATGGAATAAAATGGTCAGTATTTAATGTGAAACCGTAATGAGACACAATAATAACACCCGCCATAACTGCACCACAAAAAATAAAAGCGAATAAATCAGAAAGATGAAATCTCATCTTGTGGTATCTAGTTCTTTTTGCTTTTGGGTCGTATCCTCTCGCTTCCATTGCATCAGCAAGTTCTTCACTTCTTTGGAATGCAGAAATAAATAATGGAACGATAAGAGAAATAATTGCTTTAAACCTAGAAGACATTTTTCCGTGTTTAAAGTCAACACCTCTACTAGCTTGAGCTTTCATAATTCTATCTGTTTCATCAAGAAGAGTTGGAATAAATCTAAGAGCAATCGAAATTGTCATTGCAACTTCGTGAGCAGGAAATTTAATTAATTTCAAAGGAGTTAAATACCATTCTAATGCGTATGTTAAATCAAGAGGTTTTGTTGTTGATGTTAATACCATAGTAGTCGACACCATTAAAACAAGACGCAATACAATTTTTAAGCTTTGGAAAATGGCTTCGAAATAAATATTAAAACCATTAATTGAGAAGGCAATCATAGATGCATCCTTAGGAGGGATGATTGCGTTTATTAATAAAAGAAACAAAACGACAAACCAAAGAGACTTTAACGAAAGGAGTAATTGCTTAAATGAAACATGTGAAATAAACATCATTATTAAAACAATTAAGAATAATATTCCTCCCATGATAAATGTTATTTCCCAAGTTGAATATTGAAAAAACACAGCAACCATAAGAGCAATCAAACAAAAGATTTTATTCCTAGGATCCATTCTATGAATAAACGAGGTATATGGAGAATATCTTCCAAGTGTAATCTTAGCCATGTTTTACCTCTTTTAATTCTTCAACGAGTGATTCAAGGTTATGAATTTTATCTAAATTCAAAGAATATCCTTTAGAAACAAGCTTTTGAACAACCTTTGCAAGCATAGGTGTTTCTAAAGAATATTTACTAACATCATCTAAAAATAAATCACTTGGTTTTCCGACATAACTTACTTTCCCGTCACATAAGACAATAACATCGCTCGCGTATTCAAAAACAATGTCCATATCATGACTAACAAGAATTATTGTTGTTCCAGATTCATTAAGTTTTTTAAATAGCGAAAGCATTTCTTTTGAACCCTTAGGGTCAAGACCTGCAGTAGGTTCATCAAGCACCAAAATTTTTGGCTCTAATGCAAGAATACCAGCAATAGAGACGCGTCTTTTTTCTCCGCCGGAAAGTTCAAATGGAGATTTTTTGAAATATTCTTCACCTATTCCAACTTTCTTTAATGATTCATGAGCAATTTTAATTGCCTCTTCTTTTTTTATTCCAAAATTCATTGGGCCAAAAGCAACATCTTCCTCAACGCTTTCTTCAAAAAGTTGATTTTCAGAAAATTGGAAGACAATTCCTAAATGCTTTCTAAGTGGTTGAAGTTTCTTTGTTCTCTCTTTTTTAATAGACGAAATAACAAAGTTATCTACTATTACTTTTCCTTTTGTTGGAAATAATAACCCATTAAGTTGTTGAATTAATGTTGATTTACCACATCCAGTTTTACCAACTAAACAAGTAAACGAACCATCTTTTATGGTTAAAGAAACATCATTTAAAGCTTCAAACTCAATTGGAGACTTAGGCGAATATGTAAAATAAACGTGTTCAAAATTAATCATTTTAAATCCTCGCTTATCTTTTCTAATCCATTCGCTTTTAAGGTGATTTTTAGCCTTTCCATAAATGGAATATCTAAACCGATTTCAATAAGTCTATCCTTAAAGGAAAGGAGTTCGTTTGGGCATAAATCAAATTCAACCTTTCCTTGATTTAAAACAATGATGCGATCACTAAGAAAAGCTTCTTCAACATCGTGTGTAATAGAGATAATTGCCATTTTAGGATTTTCTTTTCTTAAAACATTAATTGTTTCTCTAATCTCACTTTTGCCTTTTGGATCAAGCATAGAGGTTGCTTCATCAAAAATAAGAATGTCTGGTTTCATTGCTAAAATGCCAGCAATTGCAACTCGTTGCTTTTGACCACCTGAAAGATGCTCTGGTTCTTTGTCTAAGTATTCAAGCATATTAACTTTCGAAGCGAATCTATTAATTATTTCATCCATATCCTTTTGGGGGATTTTTCTATTTTCCAAACCAAAAGCAATATCATCTCTAACAGTTGCTCCAATAAATTGGTTGTCAGGATTTTGGAATACTATGCCGATGTGCTGACGAATCTCTCGAATGTTTTTCTTATTATAAATAAGTCCAAATGCACTTAGAGCGTTCTCATTTGGAGCAAGTAATCCCAAGAGTAACTTCGCAATTGTAGATTTACCACTGCCATTATGCCCAATAATAGAGGTATAACTTCCTTCATTAACGATAAAAGAAACGTCATTAATGACGTTAGTTTTACCATCGTATGAGAATGTTAAATGATTAGCCTCTAGTAATTTCATCGACAACTATTTTTAAATCTCTTCCTTCATATTGACGAATCTTAACACCTGCAAGTTCAAGCATTAATCTAGATGCTTTTGTTTCAGTTGTGTCGTGATATTTATCACATTCGTATACTATTTCTTTTATTCCAGTTTGAATAATTGCTTTCGTACATTCATTGCAAGGGAATAAAGTCACATATAAAGTGCAGCCTTTTAAAGCAGCGTTATTTCTTGTATTTAATATAGCGTTAAATTCCGCATGGCAAACATAAAGATATTTACTATCAAGACCCTCGCCTTTATTCCATGAAATCTTTGTTTCATCTACACCGATAGGCATTCCATTATAACCATTAGAAACAACTTTATGGTCTGGGTCAACAATGCACGCACCAACTTTTGTGTTTGGGTCTTTACTACGTAAGGCACTTAATTTAGCCATACCCATAAAATATTCATCCCAATTAATTACTGCTTTTCTTTCTTCCATATCTGCTCCTTTATATATCTAGTTAAATTTATTTAATGTTAACGATAACAATTATACACGCAATCATAAGTAAAACAATGACTCCGCAAATTATTAAAACAGTCCAAGGGAAATGATATCCTTGCTCTTGTTTTTGCTCTTTTGTTAGCAATGATTGATCAACATCTAATTTTTCTTCTTCAACTTTTTTCTTCATTTTATAGCCTTGCCTTATTCAAATATACTTTATTTATGAGTTTATATAAATAGCTAACAACTAAAGTGTTAAGCGGTATATCAATAAAGAATACAACACTTTGGAAGAATAAAATAACCATAAAATCAACTTCGAAAAAGATTGATTTAACAATCGTGTTTCCAATAAGCATAATAAATATTTCACTCACTAATGAGGTGATTGCAATATTCATCACTGATATATCGCTTGTTTTTTTAAAATGTTTTCCGATGAAATAAATAAGAATCAATGTCGCAAAACATAAAGCAAAAGAAATAGAGAACACTAAAACTTTTTGATAAGTTTCAAATGTGTGACCACCAAACGAATTATTACATAAGCCATAAATAAGAACAAACACCCATAAAGCAAAAAGGATAACACCAAAAGAAATGAATTTCATTTTTTCGTTTTTAACTATGTTAAATATCTTGAAAAAGCACCAAGGTAAAATTCCTAAAAGAGTATATATTAATGTAAACCAAGGATTTATTGAATATCCAAGTGCATTAGGGATTAATAATATCCCCAAAATATCACTCGCCCCTCCAACAATACCTCCAAAAATTGGACCTAAAGCAATGGAAGCAAAAATAATTAAAGCTGGTCCAAGTGAAATTCTCACAAATGGAAGAACTGGTATGTTTTGAATCGAGAGAAATCTTGTGAAGATAATTACAAGTGCAAGAACTAAACCAGCTAAACAAATTTTGATAACTGGGTCTTTCTTCATTTCAATACTTCTTTCACTTTCCCGGCAAATGCTAATGAGCCAGTTACTAAGACAACATCGTCTGGATATTGAGTAAGTTTTTCATTTATAAGATTCAAATAATTTTCATTAAAAGAATAATCACCTAAATATAAGAAATAATCCTCTTCGTTTCTTGCTCTAGGATGATCAAATGTTGTCAATGTGACATCGTTGACAAAATTAGACAAAGATATAAGCATCGTTTCGATATTTTTGTCTTTAAACGCTGCAAAAACCGCGTGAATTGGTCTAGCTTCAGATTTTTGAAGTGATTCAACGAGGTTATTAATTCCGTCAGGATTATGTGCTCCATCCAAAATCAAATTATCTCTAACATAATCAAGTCTACACGGTAAAGAAACGGTAAATAAACCTTTCCTGATTGATTCTTCATCTATGTCAATTACGTCTTTAAGTTGATTAGTGACCTCAATGGCAATAGAAGCATTCTTACATTGATATAATGCTCTTGTGTTAAGTTTTAAATCTTTAAGAGGATAGTAATCAAATATAACATTGTTTCCTTCTACTCTTTCGTTATGAAAATCATTAACTTTAATTATTTCTGAGTTTACAATCTTTGCGTATTCATTAATTGCATATAGAGCTGTTTCGTCAACCTTGCCGATAACAGCCTTAGAATCTTCTTTTATAATCCCGGCTTTGTTATAAGCAATTTCAGATGTAGACCTTCCTAAATAAGCTGTGTGTTCCAAACTCACATTTGTAATAACACTTATAAGTGGGGTGATGACATTTGTTGCATCGATGAATCCACCCATTCCAACTTCAACAACTACTAAATCAAGGTTATGTTTAATAAAGCATTGAAAGGCAATGTATGTTTGCATTTCAAAAGATGAAAGATGATATTCTTCAAATTCTTTATGATATTCATTAAATAATGATAGATATTCTTCATCATCAATATACTTACCATTAACAAGTATCATCTCATTCACTTTTGATAAATAAGGTGAATTAAATAACCCAACTTTTAAACCTTTTGCGAGATAGATATTGTAAATATAGTTTGCTGTAGAACCTTTACCGTTCGTTCCAGTTATGTGAATCGATTTAATTGGAAAAGAAAAATTCATATGAGAAAGAAATTTGTCATAATTTTCTCTTTCATATGTAGAGTAATTATGGTCTTTAAAATAATGTTCTAATTCATCAATACTAGTAATCATAACCATTGCTCTTTTTTGCTTTGTCCATCATTCTTTTATCGTCTCGTTCTTTGATAACTTCACGTTTATCATATTTCTTTTTTGGTTTTGCTAAAGCAATTTCTACTTTTGCTCTACCTTTTTTTAGATAGACCTTAGTTGGAATAATCGTGCATCCTTTTTCTTTGGCCTTATGCTCAAGTTTAAATATCTCTTTTGAATGAAGTAAAAGTTTCCTTGTTCTATTAGGATCATGGTTAAAGATATTACCTGACTCATAGACAGCTATATGCATATTCAAAAGATATGCTTCGTTATCACGAATCACGACATATGCATCCATTAAGGTTGCACCATTTCTTCTAAGCGATTTTATTTCTGTTCCTTTAAGTTCAATACCACATTCAACGAAGTCATCAAGGAAGTAGTTATAAAATGCTTTAGAATTGTTAACCAAAATCTTAATATGATTTTCCATAGCCTATTTACCTATGAAATTATAATGTTTTCAATTATAAAAATCATTACTATAATGTAAACAAGGAGTATTTGCATATGGAAAATCTTAAAAAAGGGAGCATGGTATTATCACTTGTTTCCGGAATATTAGAAGTTGTTGTTGCGTTTGTTTTCTATTGGGTTGTCTATGGAATTATTAAAACAAACAATTTAAACGATCTCTCACTTCCAATGGTTGTTTTGATGTGTGGATTATTAGGAGGGGTCTTAGCAATTGTCGCATCATTTTTTGTTCGTTCAACAAAAATTGTTGGAGCAATTCTTGTGATAGTTGCATCATTACTATTAATATTTGCGACAATATATTTGATTATTAGATCTAGTGGGTCATCTGCAATTATTGATTCAGTGATGATTATCCTACCATTCTTTGTCGTACCAAATGCTTTATGTTTTGCTGCTGGTGTTCTTGGACTGGTTGGAGGATTAGCAAAACATAAATAAGATGATTTCTTAAAAAAATAAAAAGGGATTAATCCCTTTTTTATTTGATTGTTGTTTTCTCTGCCAAACGTTGGTTATGGTTATATGTTCTTGATAATGCAAGAGAAACTACAGAACCGCCTAAAGTCAAAAAGGACAAAGAGACATTTAGCCACAAATACGGAGAAATAGTTACTTCACTTATCTTCGGATTATATATGTAAGTAATTTTATTTAAATAGAAAACAAGAACGATATTTAAAATCATCATTATTATTGTGGAAATAAATAATGTTAATGATAACGCATAGCAAGGTATCTTATAACGCATCGAATATTCTCTTTTAGAGAAGAAACCTGTCGCATAGAAAATAATTAATGTTCCTAAAGAGAAATAAACTATCAATTTGAAAACAATTAATAAAAGAGAAGTGACAAATGAGAGAACAAAATATTCGTCTCCAGTTCTTCCCATAAACATTCTTAGTAACTCAAAAAAGACTGTTGATGAACCTTTTGGAACATTCGTTATTAAAACTTCTTTTCCAATAAGTGAAAGGAAAACAAGAATAAAAATAAACGATAGAAGAAAAACTAATCTTTCAACAAATAAGATAATTCTTCTTTTATCAAATGAACTGATAATAGAGAGAATAGATACACAGACAATAGTAAGTGAACATAATGCAATAAATGAATCGATACTTCCAAATGAATAGCTTTGATAAGAAACACAGGTGGTAAGAATCGATGAACCAAGCATCCTGGAAACGAATAAATTACTAACTAAAATGATTGCTAAATACACATAGATATTACGGTTTTGCGTGTTTTTTTTAATATTTTGAAGTGCACTTCGAATGCCCATTATTCCAAAGATATACGTTGTGACTATATTAAGTGCAACTAAAAGGAATTGGATTATCGTCCCACTAATTATTGAGGCATTATGACTAACAATCGCGCCATCTTTTAAGTTAGCAACCATCTCATTCCATGATAAAAACAAATAATAAAATGAATAACCATAAAATTGGGGTCCTTCACCTTTGATAGTGACATATTTGCCCCACACAAAAACTAAGCCAATAAATAAACAAATCAAAATAATGATTGAAGACACTCTATTGAATACAGAAACTAATTTTGCTTTCTTAGCATTTTCAACAGGCGAGTCTTTTATATTATGCGGAATCTTTTTCCCACATTTTGGACAAACATCACTATCAGGAGAGATGACTTCGCTACATTTTGGGCAAAGAATGTTTCCATCGATACGTGAGCCACAGTTAATGCAGTATGATGCCTCATCGACATTATCAAATCCACATTTAGGACACTTCATCTTATTTCTCCACAAATGGATGATCAATATGGATAACAACGAAAATTGTTGTTTTCTCATCAATATTCATTTGTTCTTTAATTTTATTTGCTAAGACTAATTCATCAATCTTATCTTCATATGGAACGACAACGTCAAAAATAGTGTTAATGTGTGTTGGACCAAACACTACTCTAAAATCATGAATTGAATATTCTTCACTGATAGACTTAACAATGTTATTAGCTTTTATTTTGAGTCTATTTGTTTCTGGATTTGATACATCTACTGGATCCATATGAATAGTTAGTTCAACATTATGTTTCTTTCTAACTTCGCTTTCAATGTTATCAATTAAATCATGGGACACCATAACATCTACAGATGAATCAACCTCAACATGAACACTCATAAATATTTTTGTTGGGCCATAATTATGTGCCATAACATCATGAATACCAAGAACTCCATCAAATGATGTTATTTCATCTAATATCATCTTAATATCTTCTTTAGCAGTTGCTTCTCCAATTAATGGGGATGATGTTTCAAGAATCATCTTAATTCCAGAGAATGCAACAAATAAAGCGATGACAATACCCATCCATCCATCAATATTCCAATTAAAGAAATATGAAAGAAGAGAACTCACCAACAATAATGTTGTTGCAATTGAATCAGTTAATGAATCAACTGCGGTTGCTTTTAAAGCGACGCTATTAATAATCTTAGATATCTTAAAATTAAAATATGCTTGGATAAGTTTAAACAAAATAGCAACACCTAAAATAATGAATGACCATATTGTATATGTTGCAGCTTCATTAGAAATAATCTTAGTAATTGAGTTATAAAGAAGCAAGGCTGCTAGAGCAACAATTACAATAGAAACAATTAAGCCTGTTATATATTCAATTCTTTCATGACCAAATGGATGTTTTTTATCCGCAGGTTTAGATGACATTTTAAAACCCACAAGTGTAATAGTTGAATTAGCAAAGTCAGATAAGTTATTAACTGAATCGGCAATGATAGAAACAGAATTTGCTAATAAACCAAAAGCAAACTTAAGACCAAACAAGATAGCATTTGAAACAATTCCAAATGAGGCTGCCAATTTACCATGAGCAGTCCTAACTTTTGGATTAGTTACATCTTTATAATTTTTAACGAATAATTTTCTTAATAAAGTGACCACATAAACATTATATATCAAATATATATTTAAATATATAAAAAGTGGACATCCACGTTAATGGACATCCACTTAAATTTTAAGCCAGTTATTTAATAATTAGTTTTCTTTTCTTCTACGAATAAAGAAGTAACCGCCAATAGCTGTAACACTTAAAAGTGAAACAATAACAATGATTGCAATTGAACCATTATCGTTCATTGTATCAAATAAATTGATACGAGGTGATGGTGTAACACTTCTATTCATGAAGTTTTCTAAACCATATCTTTCAACAATATGATCATATCTTTCGATTAATGATGCAGGAGTTGGATCACCACCAGCAGCAACTGTCGCTTGATCAGCTTCACTTAATTTTAAGTAGTTAGCTTTGATTCCACCCCAAGCATTTGTTATTGCAGTTGTATTATCTGCATCAGGATTTGAACATGCGGCATTTGTTGCTGTGTTCCAGTCAGTAACAAAGCTTGAAATAGTATATGGTTCTACCTTTTTATAGGCTGAAGGTAAGATATATGTAGCACCGGTTGTTGTAGATTTATAATATCTAAATCTATCATTTCCAGAAGCAGAATTATAGCAAAAATAAGTTGAATTACTTTCGATATTAACTTTTCCACCAACAAATGCTATTGTATTTGCAACAGCTGTTTCTCCGTATTGAATTGTATTTGAACCACTTTTCCCACAGATATATTTTCCGTTATTGTCTCCACCATTAATTTTAATGGAATATCCTCCAGTCATTGAGGCAATGGTTAATGAAACTGAGCCAAGAGGTTTTGCAATTTGACTGTCTACAATGCTAGTTTCTACATAACAGCTAACAGCATCAACGCCTGTCCAAACACGGGCAGTAGATGCGCTTGGCTCGTAAACTAACAAATATTCACCAGACCAATCGCTTGGTGCTGATATAATTTTTTCATACAAATCAGCAACGTATTCTGTAACAGTTACGGTTTGTGGATCACTATCAGCGGTTTTTCCTTCATATGTTGCTGTAGCAGTAACACTTGTCACACCTACAGCAGGTGCGGAAGGATCAAACTCCCATTCTGCACCATTAGTAACGTCCAAAGTTGATTCATCATCATAGTGAGCTGTGACAGTTAATCCAGATGGATCCCAACTTTCTGCAGTATTATAATCGGTTTTCGACATACTTCCACCAACAGAAATATGGTCAAGAGTTTTTGAACTTGCTGGAACTTCAGAATTAATTTCTAATTTATCAAAATACCACCCTTTTGATCCGGATACATATTCGATAGTAAGTACTATACCACCACAATTATGGCCTGATGCTGGAGTAAAGGTAGTGGTTGTTTTTGTTGCACTAAATCCGGTATTGTCGCCAGTTGCAGCAACCCCGTCAATAGTACAAGTTACTTTGTAAGAAGTTGAACTACCGGCTACACCAGTAAATTTAACGCTATTAATTTGAGTATATTTTCCATAAGTCTCATGGTCACCTGCCCATGGATAGCCAAATGTAAATGAAACTGTAGTATCCCTGTTTGCATTTGTAGTCATTTGTTGACCGCCAAAATCGTTGTTATATGTATTTTGAATTGCCCCATTTCCACTTAATTTTGCTGTTACACAAGAAACACTTAAACCAGAGATATTGTCATCTACAAGAGTGTTATTACCATATGTGGTACTTAATTTTTTACTCGATGATGTCGTATAAGAAAACGAAACAGTATCTCCTGCAGCTGCATTAATACCAATAGGTGTATTATCGTTGCATTCTAAACCTACAACTAAACCAACACCTACGGCCATTGTAAGTCCCAAGCAAAGACCTACAATTTTTGTAAATAATTTGTTCATATTAATTTTCTCCTTTCTTTGTATATAAACAAATCCATGATTGAAATAATCAACCATGCATATAGACAAAGATTCATCGGTTTGAAACTTTGTCGTCATTAGGAGAACTCCTATCTATCTAGATAAGAATGTTATGCATCGACACTCTAAGAATATAGATAGTCATTTTCCTTTAAGTGTGAGGATGATACGTATAAGTCCACTGGCTAACTGGACTTACATATACACACCCTCACGCTTAAATAAATTCTAAGAAGAAGAAGAAGAAGAAGAAGCAAGCACTTTCGATGTTAGAGTGCTAATTACTATATATAGTAAAGCAATAAAATTTCACAAAATAATTTTCGCAAAATAAAAAGTGGACATCCACGTTAATGAATATCCACTTAATATATAGGCTAGTATTTATTTAGTGATTAGTTTTCTTTACGTCTACGAATAAAGAAGTAACCACCAATAGCTGTAACACTTAAAAGTGAAACAACAACAATGATTGCAATTGAACCATTATCGTTCATTGTATTGAGTACATTGATACGAGGTGATGATGCAACACTTCTTTCCATGAAGTTTTCTAGATCATATCTTTCAACTATATGATCATATCTTTCGATTAATGATGCAGGAGTTGGATCACCACCAGCAGCAACTGTCGCTTGATCAGCTGCGCTTAATTTCAAATAGTTTGTTTTGATTCCTGGCCAAGCAGCTGTTATTGCATCTGTATTATCAGCATCTGGATTTGAACATGCGGCATTTGTTGCTGTATTCCAATCAGAAACGAAGTTTGCAATTGTGTATGCTTCTACTTTCTTGTAGAGTTGTACAAGTTTTTGAGTACCACCACCATCTTTGTAAAATCTGAATCTATTTTGATTAGAAGTATCATTATATCTCAAAACCGCACCACCAGCATTTGCCACAGAAGTTGAGGAACTATCCGAAACATAAGATGGAGTCATCGCTGTTTTTGTATCACCAATCGATAATCCATTGGAGTTTGCGGAGTGTGTTATGTATTTTCCATCATTATCCCCACCATTAATTTTAATGGAATATCCTCCAGTCATTGAGGCAATGGTTAATGAAACTGAGCCAAGAGGTTTTGCAATTTGACTGTCTACAATGCTAGTTTCTACATAACAGCTAACAGCATCAACGCCTGTCCAAACACGGGCAGTAGATGCGCTTGGCTCGTAAACTAACAAATATTCACCAGACCAATCGCTTGGTGCTGATATAATTTTTTCATACAAATCAGCAACGTATTCTGTAACAGTTACGGTTTGTGGATCACTATCAGCGGTTTTTCCTTCATATGTTGCTGTAGCAGTAACACTTGTCACACCTACAGCAGGTGCGGAAGGATCAAACTCCCATTCTGCACCATTAGTAACGTCCAAAGTTGATTCATCATCATAGTGAGCTGTGACAGTTAATCCAGATGGATCCCAACTTTCTGCAGTATTATAATCGGTTTTCGACATACTTCCACCAACAGAAATAGATGTCAAAGTTTTGCTTGAACCACTTTCTTTTTTATAAAAAGATGTGTCATATGCAGATGAATTATAAAACGCATAACGAGGTGAACCGGTATTATACTTCATGTATTTATATTGGTCAGAAACACCTGCTGTTAAACAAAATTTTCCACCATTTAATGTTGCGGTTAAATTTGTTTCATTCGAGTTGCCACTGGTATAGAGGCGAGCTGTGTTTTTTGATTTACCTTCAGATGTTGCACCATAATAATTTCCATCTTTGTTTTGAATATTGATAACACCGCCGGATATCAATGTAACAGTAACCTCATATGCCGAACCACTATCACCAATTGTCGACATAGAAATCGTACCACTGCCAGATGAGCCGCTAGTTGTGCCGGTGTAAAAATAACCATTAGCAGTAGTTGTAGCATTAGCGCTATCACTTCTAAGCGGTACTAATGTGCCTGAACCTGCTGTCGATTCATAACCAATGATATAAGTTCCACTGACTAAATCATCAACACTAGTAATTCTTGTCCAAGTCGTAGCAGCCTTCGCCTCAACAGCTTCTTTATGAACACCATTGAATGCAACTGCTGTACCAACACCTACGGCCATTGTAAGTCCCAAGCATAGACCTACAACTTTTGTAAATAATTTGTTCATATTAATTTTCTCCTTTCTTTTATCCTCCATAATATTGTTATGTGAGGTAATATGAGCAAAGATGATTTGATGTGTTTTCAAATAAACGTAAACTATAAGAAAACAACAAATCAATCTAGTTCGCAGTTAATAAGAACATATCATTCACTAAAACAGTGAAAAACATCCTTGTTAACCACTTATAAGGAGATAATTCTTTTTCAAGTTAAAGAATGTTATGCATCGACACTCTTACAAGAAAAGGAAAAATATCCTTATCTATGAAGGAGAACGATATTTTAGAAATTCACTAGCCAACTGAACTTTCGTGTATATGCGTCTACCTTCACACATATATTATGCGCTAATAGAATATTATGCAAGTGCAAAAACATTTTGTATTGTGATAAGATAGAGTCACCATGAAAACTGTTGTACTTGTTATGGCAGGTGGAAAAGGAGAACGCTTCTATCCTGCTAGTCGAAATAATTATCCAAAGCAATTCTTATGTCTTTTAAACGATGATGAATCTATGATTCAAAAGACAGTGAATCGCGTTTTACCTATAGTAGATAAAGAAGATGTCTATATACTCACAAATATCTTGTATAAGGATGAGGTTAAAAAACATCTTCCATTTGTGAAAGAAGAAAATATTGTTCTTGAACCATCAGCAAGAAATACTGCTCCTGCAATCGAACTCGGAATAGAAAAGGTTAAAGAAAAATATGAAGATGCATTAATTGTTGTTCTTCCAAGTGATCAACTAATAAAAGATGAAGCAAATTTCTTAGCTACATTAAAACTTGGAATCGAATATGCTTCAAATAATGATGCATTAATAACAATAGGAATCAAACCAACAGAACCTAACACAGGATATGGCTATATCAAATTAAGTGATTCTAACAAAGTTAGTAAAGTCAATAAATTCGTTGAAAAGCCAAATTTAGAAAAAGCTAAAGAATATTTAAATGAAGGTGACTATGTTTGGAACGCTGGAATGTTTATCTTCTCGTTGAAAAATATAGATAAAGCATTCAAAACATATTTGCCAAATCAATATGATATCTTATCTAAAGATACATCAAAATTTAATGATGTTGAACCTATTTCAATTGACTATGGAATAATGGAAAAAGCAAACAACATTTATTGCATCAAAGGAGACTTTGGTTGGGATGATGTTGGAAGCTGGTTATCACTAGAAAGAAATAATGTCCAAGATAAAAATGGAAATACTGTTTTAAATAAGGACGTAATTTTATTAGATTCCACCAATAACATTATTAAAGGAAAAAACAACAAACTTATTGCTACACTAGGCGTTAACGACTTAGTTGTAGTTGAAGACGATGATGTTATATTAATCGCTAAAAAAGATAAAGTCTCAAATATCAAAGAAATAATCAAAACATTAAAAGAAGAAAAGAAAGACAAATATATATAAAAAAAGACACCTAATGGGCAGTGCTGAAAGCGAGGATAAAGTAAAAACCTCATCCAAGAGTTAATAGCTCAAGGGTGAGGTATTTTTATTATTTTGTTCCTAAATTCTTCAAATATTTTTGGACGTTAACTTCATCATCTACTTTTCTTTCAACAATTTCAGGTGATTCTCTATATTGGAAAGAGTAGGCATCAAATAATGCTTTTCTATCTTCAGCTTTTAATCTTGCTATTGAATACATATTGACCTCCTTAATGCATCATAGATCCATGATGTTGTTCTAATACCGCTATTA
>JAKSVG010000040.1 GCA_024408105.1 Bacilli bacterium
ACAAACTATAACGGATTTATTAATTTCATCAATAGCAAATATTCCTTCAAATCAAGTTCATAAACAACAAATACAGTTTATCCCTCTTAAATGCGAAAAATATTTTCAATCGAATTCCATTGCTGAGGTTAATGCCACTATTAAAGATGCATATGAAGAGTTGATTGATTATATTCATACTCAAGAGCAAATAAAGGCTTTTATTACCCCTGCTCAAACTTTAGGAGACTTAGTGTTTAGCCATTTTTATGACAAAAAAGCGTATTACTCTTTTTTATCTAATGCAAAGTACAATCCCAAACGATGTGAGCAATCTTTTCTATATGCTCTTGATTTTATGCTTAAACAACACGAATGGATAACTCCAGAAGAAGCCAATCGGGTTAATAGTGTTGTTTATGAAATTTTACGAAATATTAATTATTTATAATATTACAACTATGCCTCCGCAATTAGCTCAAATCCTTCAACAATTTGGACAAACAATAATGCAAGACCTTAGCAGAAATTGGGCTCATTATTTATATCTGTTTAAACGTAACATTCCTTCATATATGAGTGACATAAGCAAGAAAATGGAACAGAAAGAGAAGGAAATTCAAGAAGAGCAGAATTTAGCTGCTCAGTCAATATCCAGTAAGGACACATCACCCCAAGGAGGAAACGAAGAAGTATAAGGACTAATATAATGGATATGCTTGATTTTTCCAAATATCCCCTAAATGTGTTTGATAATTCTAAATGCATTAATTTTTTGATAGAAATAGGTGGAGACATTGCACGAGACATTACACAAAACAAGGAATCTCAAAAATCTGTATCACAAATTTGTTCTGAACAAATATGCAAATCGATCTTATCTTCTTTTTCCCCTACTTCTGCAATCAGTAGAATCTTCTATGCTACTTATTTTGATTATTTAAAACTGGGTTTCACATATACAATACAACAAATAGTGACAATGCTCCTGAGTCAGTCGGGAGGTAATTTAAATGCAATAATTTGGAGGGTAACGGGTGCTTTTTATATGTCTTCGAGACATTTGCTTGATCATGAGGAAAAATCTATCAGCCATTGGTGTTCTAAAATGGGAACTGCTATTTCATCTGCTTTTAGAAATAAAAGTATGGATGCTTTTGTTGATTCAATTGAAATAGATGAACTAATTTCTAAAGAATTACCTTATAAATTGAGTAGGATTTATTCACTTGCATTATTAATGAATTATTATGTTAGTGCTAGTAATCTTTCCTTTGAGAGGATAAAAGAACTGAAAGAATGTACCAAACAACTAATACCCTTTTGTGGCAGTGAACAGGATAAGTTTGATGAAGACATACTATTATATATTATACAAAATCATAAAAAAATACAAAATTTTGTTAATTATATGTTAGAGGAAGATGCCTCTAATATCTTATCAGAATTTGTAAATAACTATTGCGAGGAACATGGATATTAGTGAGATATTGGTTTATAAGTTAATTAATTCGCGTTATGTATAACCCTCCTATTACTAAAAAAATTTATTCCAGCAGCATGGTCTTATTATCATCGAGTGCTTCTAATCATAATGAGATTAATCTAAGTTCTAATAATCGAGAAACTTTAGAAATTTGCATAAATGAGAATTCTATTGAGAAGCCAGGAACATATCGCTTTTTTTCATGTCCAGGTCCGGACTTATCTAATGACGATAGAATAGGAGGAACGGAATATACAGATGAAAAAGGCATTCGCTATGTTCACTATATGAAGAGCAATCATGATAAGACACAGTTCTTATTTATAGTATTCAATATAGTTAATAGTAAGAGAGAATCATTCACATATAAGGCCAAAAGGTGGTATAATAATAACGAACAATATTTTGCAGAAACTGCACCAAAATTTGCAGAAGCTTTTAAAAATGGAAAAGATTCTAATTTTCAAGAATATTCTATTGTCTCCTTTGATTATCCCAATTATTCTTGTGATTGCTTGGGTATTTCGTTTCCTAATTATGATATAGCCGATGAAGAATTTGAAGATTATCAAGTAAAAAAACTATATGATTTACTTGGAGACATACTTAGCGAGTTAAATGGTTTGTCACTGTTAAATGAACTAAATTTAGAAATGACTTGGTGGATGCGTCCTCTAATAAA
>JAKSVG010000041.1 GCA_024408105.1 Bacilli bacterium
AGTTGGTCTTCCTATGATTGTTAAAGAAAATTATGGATCACTTGGAAAACAAGTTTATTTTGTTGAAACCAAAGAGCAATTATTAGAACTCGACAACAAGTTAATTCATATTCCTCATATTTACCAAGAGTTCATCAAGTCTTCAAAAGGTAAAGATTATAGAATTATTGTGATTAACCACAAAGTTGTCGCATACATGAAGCGCGAGAACGAACATTCTTATTTATCTAATCTTGCTACTGGCGGTACAGCTTCAGTTGTTAAACTTCCACAAAGTTATTTAGATATGGCAGTCAAAGCATCTGAAATCCTTGGATTGGATTATTGTGGTGCCGATATTCTTGAAGGACCAAATGGAGAACCAATTTTATCTGAGGTTAATTCCAATGCGTTCTATGAGGGAATAGAAAAAACAACCGGCATTAATGTTGCAGGTTGTTATGTAGATTATTTAATTAAGAAAAATTATTAATTATTTGACTACTAAACCATTAAGTCCGACGAGGACTTTTTCTTTTACATTTTCACCTAATAACGAACTAATAATTTCAAGAGCAAAAGGTATGGAGTAATGCATTGATCTAGCAGTGATAATGTTACCGTCTTTCTCTACCTCATTTCCTGTAAAATTACCGCGAATTCCTGCATTAAACCCTGCAAAACACGTATATTTTCTATTTTCGAGGTATCCGTATTTTCCTAAAATTGATGGTGCTGCACAGATAGCACAAACGAGTTTATTTTTGCTCATGAAGTAATCGAGATATTGCTTTAAAAATTGGCACTCAGAAAGGTTGCGAGTTCCGCGTCCGCCACCAGGCAAAATAATGAAATCAAAAGGCTCACAATCAAATATCAATTTTAATAGTGCATCAGCGAGCATATGAACCCCAAAACTTGATTCAACTTCAAGTCTATCCGTAATTGAACAAGTTGTAACCTCAATTCCTGCTCTAATAAGAACATCTCTAGTTGTTAAAGCTTCTGTATCTTCAAAGCCATCTGCCAAAATCATTAAACCTCTCATAGTTTTGCCTCGTAATTAATGATATAATATTGGCATGAAAAAATCATTGTTATTATTTTTAATTCTTCCATTCGTATTAGCGGGCTGTGGTGGACAAGATAATCCGTCTCCTGAACCAGAACCTGAACCGACTCCAGTAACCCTTACGACAACAACATTTGTGACAAGCGGCGAATCTTACAAATCAAATTTTACAAACGGAGGTCAATTTACTGATGGACACTCCGGCAATATTGAAAAATTAACAACATTTTTGAATGGCCAGTCAGAAGTAGGTGATTTTATTAAATCGCTTGACTGCGTTAGTTGTAATAGTCTTGATGATGTAAACAAAGATGGATATAGATATTTTACAATTGGTTCCGCAAAGGCAAATGGATCAATAACATTTAATTCAGATTACGATATAACTTATGTTAAAGTTGAGTGTATGAATTATAACAACACTTACACTACCGGCGGTGGCGGAAGTACATGTGATAGAAATGCACATTTATTAATTGATGAGAAAGAT
Source organism: Bacilli bacterium (assembly GCA_024408105.1). GTDB lineage: Bacteria > Bacillota_I > Bacilli_A > RFN20 > CAG-826 > Fiminaster. Next base: position 1,542 of record JAKSVG010000041.1, read on the forward strand.
AATCCTTTAGAATTAAATGATACTGAGACACCAAGTTTGCAACCGTTCGATAAAACATATGATGACCCAGTAAATAATTTTACAATCGCAAGTCATAACGGACGTGTATTTATCAAAAGTATAACTGTTAGTTATTACGCATAATTATGAAACTAAGCGATGAACAAATTGCATCTATCTTAACAAAAGATTCAATTTCCAAAACAGTTTTGGTAGATAATGACAAAGTAATGCCAACCATAAAAGAACATGAAAAAGATGGTTGGAAATTATATAAACAAACAGAAATAAACGGCAGAACCAAATTGACATTTA
>JAKSVG010000042.1 GCA_024408105.1 Bacilli bacterium
CTCAAAGAAGGAGGTAATTTCTTAGATGCCTATTTCGCTTAGTCCTCAAATGATGAGACAAATTATCATGGATCACTATGATAACCCTCAATACAAAAAAACCCCAGAAAATGCGGGGATTTTTGAGAAAATTCACATGCATTCATCAAATTGTATAGATGATATTAACGTCTATGCATTACTTGAAAATGGACTTGTAAAAGAAGCTTATTGGGATGGTGTTGCATGCACAATTTCTACCTCTTCTACAGATATAATGTGTGGTCTTATGATTGGCAAATCTTGGGAAGATGCCAAGTATATTATTGATCAATATCATCACATGATTCACGAGGAACCTTACGATGATTCAGTCCTCGATGAAGCTATTGTTTTTATGAATACATCAAAGCAAGCAGCTCGTATCAAATGTGCAACAATTGGATGGGATGCAATGCACGAAATGATTTGTAAACACGACCATGAAAAATAATATTACAGAACAAGAATACAAATACGGATTTAAAGACGAAGATACATCTATAATTACAACCGGAAAAGGTTTGACTGAAGATGTTGTTCGTGAGATTTCGCGTCTCAAAAATGAACCTGACTGGATGTTAGAATTCCGTCTTAAATCTTACAAGGCATTTAAAGAACTTCCTATGCCTTCTTTTGGTCCTGATTTATCATTTTTAGATTTTGATTCTTACACTTATTTCACAAGAAACTCTACTAAAGTAGAGAAAGATTGGGATAAAGTTCCAGATACAATTAAAAATACATTCCAAAAACTCGGTATTCCAGAAGCAGAACAAAAGTATCTTTCTGGTGTTACAACTCAATATGAATCTGAGGCAGTTTATCACAACATGCTTAAGGAAGTTGAAGACAAAGGAGTTATCTTCTTGTCAACTGATCAAGCAGTTCAAATGTGCCCAGAAATTGTTAAAAAATATTTCAATACAGTTGTTCCATTTAGAGACAATAAATTCTCTGCATTAAATGGTGCAGTTTGGTCTGGTGGCTCATTTATTTATGTTCCTAAAGGAGTCAAACTTGATAAACCTCTTCAATCTTATTTCAGAATTAACAACGAAAAGTCTGGACAATTCGAAAGAACATTGATTATTGTTGATGAAGGCGCAGACGTCCACTATGTGGAAGGTTGTACCGCACCAATTTATTCAAAAGATTCTTTACATGCTGCAGTTGTTGAAATTGTTGTCTTAAAAGATGCACATTGTAGATATTCTACAGTTCAAAACTGGTCAACTAACATTGTTAACCTCGTTACTAAACGTGCAAAAGTTATGGAAAACGGTCATATGGAATGGATCGATGGAAACGTTGGTTCTCAAACAAATATGAAGTACCCTGCTTGTATTTTAGCTGGTGAAGGTGCCAAAGGCACCTGTATTTCAATTGCAGTTGCCGGTAAAGGCCAATATCAAGATGCTGGTGCTCGTATGATTCACCTTGCAAGCAACACAAGTTCAACAATCATTTCTAAATCAATTGTTAAAAATGGTGGTGTCGCAAATTATCGTGGTTCAGTTAAGCACATGAAGAGTGCATTAAATTGCAAATCACATGTTGAATGTGACACTTTGATTTTGGATGATATTTCAAAATCTGATACAATTCCTACAAATTTGGTTCAAAATAATACTTCATTCATTGAACACGAAGCAACTGTTTCAAAGGTTAATGAAGATCAACTTTTCTACTTAATGAGTAGAGGCATCTCAAGAAAAGACGCAATTCAAATGATTATTATGGGATTTATTGAGCCATTCTCAAAAGAACTCCCAATGGAATACGC
>JAKSVG010000043.1 GCA_024408105.1 Bacilli bacterium
GACTTCTAGTGATATGGATACATTGGATAAATCTGATGTATCCTTTTATTATAATCTCAAGTTTCGCACTTAAAACAAGCTAAAAAAATATCAAATATATCCCTATAATCTCAAAAAATCAATTTTAAACTACACTTCTTGACATGGATATTGTCTGATATAGCCATTGTGGTAACATAGAGTACCATTTTTCAAGGATACTATTGATTTTATTGGCTACTTTAACGCCTGATTCATTAGCTAATTCAATAATCATGTCTAGCAGACTATTGAATGCTTCTATAAATGTGATATCTCTAATATCATCACACATGATCAAAAATAGTTCTCCTAGGGTCTTTATATCATTTTCTTTACGAATTTCCCAGGCTGTTACTATATATCTCGTAAAGACAATACTTGTATGTGCAATAAGGGCATCAAAGCTATTGGAAATGAATTCTTTTTCTAGTTTGAATGTAGATTTGACTGATTTGAAAAAGCATTCTATACTCCATCGTTTTTCATAGATTCTGATGATTTCTTCATCGCTTAATGAAAGATCAGTAGTAATAAGTGTTAAATATTCATTGCTTTTATTTCTGTTAGTCACAAATACCAATTGTACACTTAATCCATTGCCTGTCTTGGCACTGATAGAGGCAAGGATACCATTATAGTTAGGATCCTTTCTTCCTGTCTTCATTGCTTTTGAATAAAGATAGTCAAGCGTATGTGATTTGCCATTATAAACAAAGTGGTTAGGTTTAATGTTCTTTACCATACCAATTACATCGATGCCTACTTCATTCTTGAATTTTTCAAGAACAGATGGAAAAACAAACCAAGAATCCATTAATACATAATCTGCATAGATACCCTTCTTTAGTGCACATTTAACCATTTCTATTGATAAATCTGTCTTTTTCATAAGACATTCATTTCTACGCTTATAGGCGATGGAACGTTTATCTAGAAATGAACTAATCCCATTGATCAATGTTTTAACTGTAGCTACAAGAGCAAAATCTACAGGAATAAAGGTAGCACCATCTGACCATCCAAGAGCAAGAAGGTGGAATCCCTTAATATAGGAATGTGAAACATGGTCAAATATATTGGATAGCATTTCAGTTTTCTTAGAACGATTTCTATCATATGGAGAATCATCAATGATGAAAACATTGACTCTTGATGAATCTGTAAGTTTTTCTACTTTAGTAACGATATTTAACGCAATATCATGAAGAAATCTTCTCCAGTTATACTTTCTAGAGTTAAGGAAACGATAGGCAACATCTTTACCAAAATCAGGATTATATTTTGATGAGATAAACTGATTCCAAGAAAGGTGATAGAAAACTAGAGAAAAAATAATAGTAAAAACAGTATTTGCTTCTTTGCCATTTCTTTTATAGATATTAGCATGTTTAAGAGCCTTAAAGATACCAAGTTCATTAAAAGATGAAGATAATTGATTAGAGATATTGAAATTGTTTGAGTTAGATGATAACATATAGTTGCACTCCTTTTTGTAGTATTTTCTAAGCAACTATATTATAACACAGGAGTGCCATTTTTTATATACTTACATCGAATAAATCAATCAAAATTCAATTGACATTAAAGACTTGTAAGGGTAAGAATTCAAAAATGTCAATAGATCTATTTTGAAGAAATTAATCATTGTTTTCACGAAGTAAATGTATGAAAAAGTGCTACTTTTCAAGTGCGAAACTTGAGTTATAATT
>JAKSVG010000044.1 GCA_024408105.1 Bacilli bacterium
TGATAAACCAACTGATGATAAACCATCTGATGATAAACCAACTGATGATCAACCAACTGATGATCCTAATGCACCAAGTGGAGATGGAACAAAAGCAGAGGGTGAAATTGAAGGTACTCTTTGTTATGACGGAACTATTGCTGAAAAAGGAGATAAATGTCCTATTGTTCCTTCATGTAAGATGGGTCAATACAGATGTGAAAACAGTGGATGTGCAAATTTATTAGAAAATTGTCCAATTGATGAACTCTACGTTTGCCCTAATGGTCAAATGAAATGCCCTGATGGAATGTGTCATGAAAATTGTAATAAAGTCAGATATCATGGTTGCTTAGTTGGTCAATATCAATGTACTAACGGTCTTTGTGTCAATGACAAATATGATTGTATTGGTTACTCAATGTGTCCTGATCCTGCCTTCCCGTTTAGATGCATTAACTCAGAATGTAAAGCTACTCCAGAGGATTGTGAAATTATCGAAAGATTAGGTAGTGTTAAAAACTTCACTTATTCATTCAGACAAGAAAATAAAGTCGCGTTCAGCTTCGCTTTCGATACAAATCATAGAACAATTGGAAAAATGGAAATTCCTGCAAGTGGACTTTCTTTAGATCGAGATGTTGATCAGTTAATTATAGAAGAAGTGAGCAGCGATCTTTTATACAAACAACATTTATATAACGCTTCTTCATTCTTCTTATTCAATGTTTCAAATACTATTAGAGGATCTGAAGGTATTTTAACATTTGAAAATTCTGTTTTATCCCCTGTGTTTAAGTTCTATAGCAAAAACAAAAAAATTAAATTCAGACTTAATGGTGTTCTGACTATTTCACATAATACATACAGTCAATCAGGTTTCTATCATGATGATTATTGTTTAGCTAAACTTAAAGGATGGGACTTAGAAAAAGATACCTTAACAGGAGCTGAAAGTGAACAAAGATGGGAATGCGTTGAAAGAAAGAATAGATATGACCAAGAAGATTTCAAAATCAATGAATTTGGTGTTTATGCTATGATTGTAAACCCTTCAAGAAATGCTATCAATTATTTCGGTACTACTGAAGCCAAAAACTTCTTCATAGAAAATATTAAAATTATTTTGTTCGCATTCCTCGGTATATGTGTTTTGTTTGCCCTTGTTTTCTATATCTTCATGAGAGTTTCCAGATATAGAGAAAAATATCATGAAAATAGAAAGAAAATTGAATTATTGCAAGCACAAAAGAGAGAATATGAGAATATGACTACTGATATATTTGGTCAAACTTTAGGTGATAATATTATGGGACTGGTTTATAAGGCTAATCCATGTTATCAAATTTCGGAAGACAATAGAGGCAAGTCTTGTAGTCTTGAAGAAGAAATTGAAAACTTGCAGGTACAATGTAAAAACGTTGAAAACCAAAATGCAAGGCTTCAAGAAAAGATAGATGACCTAAATGAGAAGTATAAGACAATAACTGCTGAAATAGAAGCAATGAATGATGAGTAAATAACTAAATATTCGATTTAAATATGATTAAACGATATTATTATTATTAATCTTTAAATTTATTATATTAATGTGTGAACTACTTATAGTAAAATTTTTAATAAGGAGATAATATAAAGTTTAAAAACTATCAATCTTTGATAATTGATTCAAAAGATTGATTCAAATTTAATTAATTGTAAACAAAAATAAAAATAATAAATTAATAAATTAATAAATT
>JAKSVG010000045.1 GCA_024408105.1 Bacilli bacterium
TATGTATTCATCTTGTTTGCAAATTCTTCTGGAGTTAGTTCAACATATTCAATTTTAACATCAAAATATTGACCAGCAGATAATGAATAATTCTTTTCTGTGATTTGATCATAAGTAACTGATACTGTAAAATCTTCTACTACTTCATGATTTATAAATCTACTTACTATAGTGTTTAACTCTTCCTCAGATAATACTGTCTTTTGATTTTTACCGACCTTAATTTTTTCGCCCATTTTTGAAGCATCCATTAACAATACTTCACCATTTTGGTTGCTCTTATCAATGAATAATACAGATACATTTGTGCCAGTGTTAGCAAAGATATTTGAAGGCATAGAAATAACTCCACGTAACCAGTGATTATCAACAATCTTTTGTCTAATTGCTTTCTCGATTCCTGATTGAGCAGTGATAAAGCCTGTAGGTACAACAATTGCGGCCTTACCGTTATCTTTCAATGAATAAAGGATGTGTTGAATGAAGCAAAGGTAGATTGCCATTGATTCTTTTTTTGCATTTGGAATCTTTGGAACGCCCGCAAAGAATCTTGTTGTAGATTTCCATTTATCTTCTATCTTGTCTCTTGTTGATGAAAAGTCGGTTTTGAAAGGAGGATTTGAAGTGATGAAATCAAACTTCTTTATTCCTGAAGTATCATCACCTTTAATTCTAAAGTGAGATGGTGTTTCTAATGTATCACCTTCAATAATGTTTTCTAATGATTCTTTCAAACCATTTAAAAGCATATTGATTCTCAAGAATCTTGATGATTTTTGAGAGATGTCCTGAGTATATACTCTAGCCTTATTACCAAACTTGCCATCGCCAAGTTCATTTGCCAAGTGAAGCACAAGTGAACCGGAACCAGCAGATGGATCGTATACTTCATAGATTTTATCTTCTACTGGTGCCATGTGAACCAGGATCTGACCAATAGCCTTTGACAAAGCTTGGGGTGTGAAATATTCCGCATAAGTTCCACTTGCAACATTATAGTTTTGGATTAAGTATTCAAAGATGGTACTAAAGAAATCATAGTTACCATCAATTGTTTCACCAAAGTCAAATCTATCTCTTGTGATATATGAGAAAATATTTCTTGCGAATGCATTACGCTTTGACGCTTCTACCTTATCGCAAATTTCGGTGAATAATGGTTTCTTTTCGCCACCAGCAGTTTCAACGCTAAACGCTTCGTTTTCTTTATAGGATGAAATTCTAACTAGTGTATCATCAAATTGCTTATAGAAATTGTCCTCTTTATTATGTTGCACTAAATATTCAATTGTATCTTCGTATTTAAAAGCTACGTCTTGCGGATATGAGTCATAGAACGCATCAAGCATGTCATCTTCGTTTTTAATTACCGAATCATACTCCAAGTCATTTTCAGTACAAAACTTTTTTAAGTTAGCAACAAACTTATCATTTAAGAATTTATATAGGAATACTGTTGTAACAACTACTTCCTCATATGCTGTGTTTGATAAACCGTTAGTGGAACATAATCCCTGAAGGTCATCAATAATAGATTTTATATTTTTTTCTAATTCAACAAAATTAGGCAT
>JAKSVG010000046.1 GCA_024408105.1 Bacilli bacterium
TAGACAGGATGGCAACAACGAACTGTCTTGTTTAACAACGTGGTTAGTTTAACACTACTAAATATGTATTTCAATATTAAGAAACGCGTCTATTTACCCAATATGTAAAAAGCTGAGTAATATGGCAATGTTAATTTATGCTCAACATAGCCTATATTTTGCGATGTTAATTTTAATAATTCATCAATATTGTAATTAGGATTTTGTAAGACGGAATTGGCGGATTTTGTATTTCCACTTTTTGCTTTGACCTCAACCAAATATGGTGTAGAAGAAATATTGGTTACAAAATCAATTTCGAGGCCACTATCTTTACTAAAATAATAAAGTGGTTTTTTCAATTTGTGAAACGCATCCGCAATAAGGTTTTCGTACAACATCCCCTTACCAATTTCTAAATCATTAGACATTATCTTTAATTGCACATTGCTATCTAACATGCCTATTAAGAGTCCTATATCGGATAGATAGACTTTAAACTGGTCTTTTACGGCAAAAAAATCAAATGGTTCATCAATAGTAGATAGGTTGTAGCAAATGTCAATCAAACCATAATCTCTTAACCAAATTATTGCGTTCTCATGAGTTCTAGCTTTTGCTTTTTTATCAATGGTCACATATTGGAATTTTTTATTTTCTTTTGCGAGTTGCTTTGGAATTGAGTCAAAAACATCCAAAATTTTTGCCTTTTCTAAATCATTTATTTCCAATTCATTATTGCTATTTAAGTGAACTCCAAAGTCTGATTTATAATCATTAATTAACCTTAATTGAGTTGCTCTTACTACACTAAAATCATTTGTATTAACAAAAGCATCAACAACATCCGGCATTCCACCAACACATATATATTGTCTTACCAATTCAAGCATTCTTTGATGTATATAATCAGGTAATTCTTTTTTTGCATCAATGTGTTGCTTTATAAGATTAATCAAATCCTTTTCAATATTAATTGCCCAAAGAAATTCTTCGAAGTCCATAGGAAACATTTCAATTTGCTCTTCAGATCCAACAGCAATACCGCGGGTTGTTTTTTTACCAGTCCTATAACCATTTAAACCAAGGAGTGAGCCTGTGCATATAACATCATATCTACCATCCTCTTTAAAATATCTCAGAGAAGATCTTGCGTTTGGGCAATCCTGAATCTCATCGAATATCAATATTGTTTTATTTGGAACCATTCGTGAGTTTGAAATAATTCTGTTTTCTTTTGGAAGAGATGAAATGAAAAGAGCAATCTCATCTATATTGAAATCTCTATCAAAAATAGTCTGTAATGATGGCTGTTTTCTAAAATCCAAGAGAAAGGCATTTTCATAATTATTTCTGGCAAATTCTTTCACTACAAATGTTTTGCCAACTTGTCTCAAACCTTTAATAACTAATGGATTTTTGGAAGGATTGGTCTTCCATTTCATTAAATATTGTGTAATTTTTCTTTCAAACATATATGTTTCCTCGCCTAGATATTAACATACTTTGCACTTTTTTCAAGGGAGTTTTTGCTATATGTTGCACTTTTTTCAAGGGAGTT
>JAKSVG010000005.1 GCA_024408105.1 Bacilli bacterium
CAGCTGTAAACCAAGCAACTGTGCCTGTGGCTGAGCCAGCAACGCCTAAAGCTAGTAGTGCGATAGCTGGGACTAAGATTTTTGATTTTTTCATTTTTTTGTATTCCTTTCGTAAATGACTAAAATCACTCAACGTTTATGTTATATTGAGTGGACGATAGGGATACCAGATTTGCCTAAACCATTTGGGACGATAGTTATAGACATTTCTTTCGGCAAATTTATTATATCTTTATATTTATTATGTGCGCAAGAGAAAATTTGATATTAACTAAGTTAATAAAGTGAACTCATTGTTGCTTACTATGTTTAATTTCGATAATGCACTCAAGAAAATATGTAACTGCTTTAATTATAAAAATAACACCTGCAATGATTAAGTGATGATCCACCGCTTCATCTTTGTTAATAATTAGCAATATAGAAAAGACTATTTCAACAATAGAAGCAATTATTTCAACTATTTCTAGTTTAGAAACTTTTAAATATCTAAATGAATCAAATATTGAGTAAAAGGCATAGATAGATGAATAAATACCCCACATGACACACATAGTGCCAACTTTTGCTTGGTTTGAGCAAAGAAGGGTAGCCCCCATTGCAATAGAACCAAGTAACAAAACAAAAAATGGAATCTTAAATGGCTCTTTAAAATCGCGTTTCGCTAATAACCATATAATAGGTGGGATAGCAGTCCCTATTAAAATAGATCCAAAGAAATAATTTGTTCTTTCGAATTCAGCTTTAGAAAACGCAATCATCAAAATGCCTACTGCTAGAAAAGCAAGTATGCTAATGAATAAGAATATACGTGATAGTTTATTTTTATTCATTTTCAAATTGTTTGTAACTCAATGATAGATTTAATTGACGCTCCATCATCAGGATGTTTTAAAGAAAATGTTCTAGACGCATCTTCTTTTGAATAAGCGATGATGTGCTCAGCGTATGTTTGACCATTTAAGGTATATTCGATTTGAAATGTCTTCATATATTGACTCCTTTACAGTATGCCAGAAAGCATGTTAAGAATCATTCCCACGGATACAAGAATGATTACAATGAATGTAATTATTTTATCATCTTTCTTTTTGAAGAATATAGTTGTAAGTGCGACAAGAACAAATTCTAAGCAAACGATAACATTGATAATTGATGGAACTGCATTTGAATAAGATAATGCCTGATAACGGAATATCATAAGCATTGTATTGAAAATAGCAGCGATAAAATAAACAACATACCCCTTAAAGTTAACTTCCTTAAATGAGCCCCATTCTCTTTTAATAAGCATAGCTATGGCAGAAATTCCAAAAACAATTGTCATTTGGTGAAATGAAATCACATCACTAGAAACATCATTTAATTTAAGTTTCATTACCAATGATGTAGCCGCGTAACTAAGCGCTGCTAATATAGCAAATATGATCCATTTTTTATTAACCTGAGGATTAAGTTTCTTAGAAAAGATAATTGCTATCAATGCAATTAATAAAAAGGCTAATCCTCCACAATATAATGTAATTGTTAAAGGACTATTCCCATTGGTAACAGTAGAAAACATGAAAATAAGAAACAAAATATTACCAAAAAATAATTGTGCAGTTTCATTGAATGGAGTAAAAGCTTCTAAATTGCTTCTTTTCATCGCAGCGAAATAAAAAATCCAATCAACAGAAGTTAATAAACCATTAATGGCTATAAATAGCCACTGCTCTTTAGTTAATGAAGAATATAAACCTTGAACATGGCCCAAAACACACACAACAACAAAACAGGCAATCACCATAAATGATGACTTAATTAATGCAGATACACTAGAGGTAGTTTTTACACTGGCAAATTTATTAAAAATCGCATTTGCTCCAGCAGAGAACATAGCCAAAAAAGCAAACAGAATATATTCCATGCAGTTAATAATACTCCTTTGAAGAGAGAATGGTTCAAAAAAGGCACACTTTCGTATGCCTGTAGTTTTATTTATTTTTTTTAGCGGCCTTCTCACTAGCTCGCTTATCGCTAATGATTTTCATTTCTTTTTCAGTAATGACTTTAACATTATTTTCATCAGCCCATTTAACGCATCCACCTAGAACAAGTTTTAAGAATGGACGAGGTACTTGAACAAGAGTCTTTAATGCTTCGTCCGTAAAGGTTACATCTGTGTTTAGTCTACTAGCGGCATATTTAAGAGATGATAGATCGATTTCTCTATTTGGGATGCCAATAGGATCAGGCTTTTTAAAACCAGAACACCAGAAATATTTGCTGTCTCTATATCCCCAGTTTGTTGGAAGCGGGCAATAGTTCCTTTTAGTCGCACCATCAACAATTGAGTTATAGTATTTTTCTTTAACAAGAATATGATCGATTTTTAAGATAAAGTGTGCACCATATTTTGATGTAACACCATTAAAATCATGATATGGTGGTTCGTATTCTTCTTGAACTTTATCATTTTGAGCGTTATCAAGTTCTTTAACCCAGCTACACTCAAACACTTGAAGCGCTTCATCTAGAATCTTTGGATATTTTTCGTTAGGGTGTTCTTCTTGTGAAAGGCCATCAACGGGAGTAAACATGAAGTCCTTCATTTTTTCTTCTGGGGTATCTCCAGGAAAACCACAGTCGACATGTTGCTTGAAATTTTTCTTTGAATAAGGAAGAAAATTAATTGTACATTTGCCGTGTCTTAATAAACCTTTTGCAGTATTAGATGTATTTCTACATTCAAGCACCATTGCATAAAAACCTTTTCCTGCAATGTAATAAGGGAAAATAAGAGAATATGCTCCGTAACTTGTCATACTACCATCTTCATTAAGTGTGCCAATTAATGTTAATGGCATAGGAAAGAATGATGACGATTGATAGAAATTATCTTTAATAACAATATTTTTAAAATCTTTCATTTTTTAACCTCTTAAATATCTTGTATCAATTTCCATGAAGAAACAATCCTTTTAACTTCTTCTTTTGCTTTTTTATCATCTATCTTGTTTGAAAGATAATCAAATATTAATTTAGCAATTGCTCTAGCATCCTTAGCATCACATCCACGTGTTGTAATTGCGGCAAAACCAATTCTAAGTCCAGATGTCTTATTTGGCTTAAGTTTATCTCCAGGAATCATGTTCTTGTTTGTTGTGATATTGATTGCCTCAAGTTTCTTTTGAGCATCTAGACCAGTTAAACCAAATGAATCTAAAACATTAAGAAGAAATAAATGGTTATCTGTATCAGAAACAATTGCGCCTAAACGCTTAAATTCATCACGACATGCTTTAGTGTTTTCAACAACGCTTCTCACGTATTTCTTAAATGGAGGTTGAAGAGCTTCATTGAAACATATAGCCTTCGCAGCAATAATATGTTCAAGAGGACCACCTTGATAAAATGGGAAGACAGCAGAATTAATTCTTTTTGCTATTTCCTCATCATTTGTGAGAATAATTCCACCCCTAGGGCCACGAAGTGTTTTATGTGTTGTTGATGTAACAACATGAGCATACGGAACAGGATTCATATGCACTCCACCAGCAATAAGACCTGCAATGTGAGCCATATCAACCATAAATAACGCGCCAACTTTATCAGCGATTTCTCTAAGTTTTTTAAAATCTATTGCGTATGGATAGGCACTATAACCGGCAAGAATTAAATTTGGTTTTTCAATCTGAGCCACCTTTAGTATGCCGTCATAATCAAGATGACCATCTTTATTTAATGGATAGAATACAAAATCATACATAAATGATGAAAAAGAAACAGGACTACCATGAGTTAGGTGCCCACCATCATTTAAAACTAATGAAAGAATTTTTCCACCATTAGGAAGAAGGGCTCTATAAGCTTCTGCATTTGCTTGTGATCCGCTATGAGGTTGAACATTTGCGAATTTTGAACCAAAAAGTTCCTTTACTCTTTCAATAGCGAGTTCCTCAACTTGATCGACGAATTCACAACCACCATAATAACGTTTATGTGGATATCCCTCAGCATACTTGTTTGTTAAGATTGATTCACAAGCATGTCTAACATCTTTACTTGCATAGTTTTCGCTTGCAATAAGTTCAATTCCTTTATTTTGTCGAATCGTTTCTTTTCGAATTAATGATTGAATTTCTTTATCCATATGTTTACTCCTTAATGACCTAAATATTATTCATAATATAACACACATTAAATACTTTGTATATATAAAATCTATTTTCCACAAACACATTCGTTCTCTTCTTTTTTTGTTAGTTTCTTATATGTTGCATCCATTAATATCGCACCTAATGGAGCAGTAATCAAAATCGAAACTACAGCAACAGACAAAACAACAATACCAGCATCTATAATTGGTTGTTTTCCCAATTCGTTTCCTAAATCTAATAATCCTCCACCAATTGCAGCTTGAACAGTTGCCTTTGGTAAGTATGATATTGAAACAAAAGATCTTTCCTTAAATGATAGACTTGTCTTAATCGTAGCAATATAGGCAGCGAGAAAGCGAACAATTAAACCAATGAAAATAACTGCAACTGCTAATCCAAAAACGTTTAACGCATATTTAATTTGAATAGAAGCGCCAACTAAAACAAATAGAAAAATCTCTGCAATTTGCCATATTTTCTCGCATTTTGCTGCCATTCTTGTCGCTTGTTCTTTTCTTCTTAAGAGCAATACAATTCCAATAGTTATCGCGCTTAACAATGAAGAATATGAGAACCATTTCACTAAAAATGTTTCCAAGAAAACAAGGCCAAATATTACTCCTAGGGTAAGAATTAGTTTTAACGAATCTCGCATATGAAGATGTTTAAAGATAAATGAAAGTAAAAAGCCTAGTCCTATTCCAACTGCAATTCCACTAACTATTGATATAGGAACATTCAATATGGTCATCGGAGTAATGCTTCCACCACCCTCTATTGTCATAAACGATGTGAAAAAGACAATCATTACAATATCATCTAACGCTGCACCAGCAATCACCATTTGTGGGACACCTTCTTTTGTTCCTTGCTTTTCATCAAGCATTTTAGCCATTCTAGGAACAACGACAGCAGGAGAAACAGCTCCTAATACAGAGCCTAAAATAAATGATTCAATAAAAGATAAACCTAATAGATAGTGAGCAACAATTCCAACTGTTGCCATTTCTAAGCAACATGGTAATATTGATAATAAAATCGCAGGTCTTCCTACCTTTTTTAAATCTTTAAGATTTAATGATAGTCCTGCTTTCAATAATATTATGACTAAAGCAATTTTTCTAAGTTCACTTGAAAGTGCGGCAATTTGTTCATTCATTAATCCAAAATAGCCCATCACTATGCCAAGAGCTAAATATCCAATCAAAGATGGGAGTTTAATAAGTTTTAAAACATAGCCTAAAACTCCACCACCAAGCATTATAATTCCTAAACATAAGAAGAAATTCATATAAAAAGCCTCCTTTGCTTCTATCTACAAATTTAAAAAACATTGTAGACGTCATCAGCCATAGAGGCGGTTCGATCAATTGATCAGGAAGACAATCATTTCCTGTGATTATTATAGCAAACACTATTCGTCGTGTTTGTTATTTTTAAATAATTTGAAAAATTTTCTGATGTATTTTGAGAAAAATGGGATAACAACATTTATAAATGCTGCAACTATACCCATGATTATTAAAGGACTGGACCATTCTTCTTTTTTAATCGCAATATTGTTTTCTTTAAATAGATAGAACAAACCGAATGCCAAACCTATGCCTAATAAAGCAAAAATAAATTCCCACGCTCTAACAACTAAATATTTTGTTTCGTTATCAGGATGTGGTTTATCAAAAAATGGGGTGGAATATGAAATAAAGAATAATTCAATAAATAAACAGGCAACAAATAAAATCACCATTATAATTGCCCAAACAGAATTATTTGAACTAAAGAAATATGGGATTAGCAATCCAAGGAATGTTGATAAGCATATCTCTAATCCAATTAATGCATATAAAATCCAATCTTTTTTAAAGAATAATAGAAATAAATTAGGTGTTTTTTTCTTATTTGTAACCACATTTGTATTTTTATTTTTTTCTGTAACATATGAATCGGTGTTCATATCGTTGTAAGGCATATCTTCTAAAGAAACTGGTTTATCATCTATAGTAGATTCTTCTTCGACAAATTCTTTTTCTAAAACAACAAAAGTTATTTGATCTTTATATTGATCAACCACTTCATTAATAAGAGATGCATTTTCAGAGTTTATTGGGTTATTTTTATTATATAAAACATATCCAATATCAAACTTAGAAATATTTGAAAGAATTGACTGAATTTTTTCTTTCTTTTGTTCATCGTTTTCTAAAGGCATATCTTTTAATTGATTCAAAGAAGATGTGACATCGTTAACAAATGACTGTTTCTCATCATTTTTAACTACAAAACATGCTACTAGACAAAAAACTTGAGACTTAATTGCAAAGACGTTTAGTGATTCATTTCTTTCTTCATTAATTGGAAAAAACTCAATCCCATTAACAATGAATTGCCCACTGTCAGCGTTTTGGTCTTTTAATTTAAGAAAATCATAAATATAGCGTTTAGAATATTCAATCGAGTTAATTCCATTTTCAAACACTAAATTAACACCCTCTTTTGAAGCGCGTTTAGAATGGATGATTAACTCTTTTAATTCAATCATTATTTGTTAACCTTGATATCATCAAGCACATGAAGCAAAATAGTTGCCATCATATGATCAAAACTCATATGAATGTCTTCTGCTTTCATCATATCATTTATTGGTGCGTGTAAATGATAATCAGCCATTTTATATAGTTGACCACCATCATAACCTGTCATTCCAATAACCTTAACTCCAGCATCTTTTGCAACCTTAATTGCTTTAATAATATTCTTAGAGTTGCCAGAACCAGATATTGCTAAAATCAAATCGTTTTTATTAAGTATTCTTTCAATTTGGTACGCAAAAACATCTTCATAAGAAACATCATTTGCTAATGCGGTGAGAATTGGTGTGTTATCACTAAGGCAAACAAAGTTAAATTTTTTGCTCTTTTTCATCGAAACACCTTTGTTAAAATCGCACACCATGTGAGATGCAGTTGATGAGGAACCACCATTGCCAAACACATATACTGTGCCACCGTTTTCATAGCAATTTACTAACGCATTCATTGCTAAAGATATTTCTTTATAATCAAGCTTTTCGAATGTGTTTGCTAAACCTTGATAGTATTCTTTAATTTCTTTTTCATAATTCTTCATAAAATTCATCTCCTAGTCGCAATAAATAATTGAAGCACCTGAATTATCTAATTCAAAAGGCAATTCCTTATAGTCTTTGAAAGCTTTTCTAACAGACTCTTTTGCTTTATCTGTCGGAACATAGAAAAGAAGGAATCCTCCGCCACCGGCACCTAAAAGTTTTCCGCCTGTCGCTCCGGCTTTAATTCCCATCTCATATAGTTCATCAATTTTTCCATGGCTTACTTGGCTGGCCATTTGTTTTTTAAGCGCCCATCCTTTCGCTAAACATTCTCCTAAGAAATCAACATCATTTTTTTGGAAATGTTCTTTAAGTTCACGTGCTAATTCACACATTTTTAAAAGAGTTTCTTCTTTTTTATCGCTTGTCTCAATGTTCTTCTTTTGTTCGGAAAGAATTTTGTTTGCGTCGTGTGTCAAACCTGTATAGAACATGAGGCAATTATTTTCTAGTTTTTTATATGATTCTGGTTTCATAACAATCGGCTCAATTTTAACATAGCCGTTTGGTAAGAATTCGTAAAATTTCAATCCACCAAAAGCAGATGCAAATTGATCTTGTTTACCAATTGGATTTCCTAAATCATTAATTTCAATTTCGCATGCTTCTTTTGCGATGTGATATGTTGAAACATATTGATGCTCATAAGTATAAAGAAGTTTTAACAATGCAACAGTAAAGGTTGAGGAACTACCTAATCCAGTTCCTGCAGTGACATCTGCCATCGATGCAATTTCAACACCTGAGATATTGAATCTTCTAAAAGCTTCATGAAATATTCTATGTTCAATTTCCTTATAACTATGAACATTTTCTGTTTTGGAATATTTCAAAGAAATATCATCTCTATTGAATGCTGGGTGAATAGTGAGATAAACATATTTTTTAATCGTTGTAGACAAAACACAACCACCATGCTTTTCATAAAATGATGGCATGTCTGAACCACCACCTGCAAAAGACACTCTAAATGGAGCACGAGACATTATCATATTTATTCCTTCTTTCCATCAGCATATTTAACTGACTCAATTATATAAACCGGACGATTGCTAGCTTCTACATAAGCTCTATTAGCGTATCCGCCAATAATGAATAACGAAAATTCGATAAATGAAAATAACAAGACAACAACCCCCGAAATTAGCCATGCCACATAACCAGCAGCAGAGATATGGAAGTCGACCGTATTAGTTTTTTGTAAAATATAGAACACCAACAAAATTAGCAAAGCGAATATAGATAGAACAAAACTTACTAATGCTATCTTAAAAACAACAGTTAATAACTTGTCTGAAATTACAGTGAAATAATCAAATGCGTTTTTAAATAAAGCTGATTTCTTATAATGTGATTTTCCACCAACTCTATTCTTTCTTTCATAGGTAACTTCAGTTGTTTTATAACCAACATAAGGAACTTCTATTTTTAATACTCTAAATTTTTCGCCTAAAGAGTTGATTTGATCAACAACAATTCTATCCAAAAGTCTAAAGTCACCAACATTCATTGGAACATTAATCTTTTTGCTCCATTTGTGAAATAGTTTATAAAAGGTTTTAACAAATAATTTAGATAACCCTTTTTCTTCTCTAGAAGAACGCTTGCCATTTACAACTTGGTAACCTTCTTCCCACTTTTCAATCATTTGAGTAATAACATTCGGATCATCTTGAAGATCGCCATCTAATGGTATGACAGCGTCACCTTTTGCGACCTTAAGACCTGCAGCCACAGCTTCTTCATGTCCAAAACTTCGTGACAAACGCACAACAACAATATTGCTTTGATGTTTTTGCTTTTCAATTAATAGGTCATATGTACCATGGTCAGGCATATCGGTAACAAACACCAATTCAAAATCATATTTTTTTGATAGTGATTCAATAACGGGGTTAACCACTTCAAAGAAAATAGGAAGTGATTCTTCTTCATGATAAACAGGGATAACAAGTGATATTTTTTTCATAGTGAAATTATTATACCAGTTTTTAGAAAATATTATATTATTTTCAAAATTTCGTCATAAATATCTTCTATTGTAAAATGAGCCAATGCTTTCAAGTAAACTACATTTTTTCTATTAACATGTTAGAATAAAATTAGTAGGAGTTTTAATATGGATAAAAATATTTTAGAGAAATATAACGAATGGCTTAATTCAAACGAACTTTCTTTAGAAGAAAAAGAAGAATTATCGGCCTTAAGTGGAAACAAAAAAGAAATTGCTGAACGTTTTTCAACAGATCTTGAATTTGGAACAGGTGGTTTAAGAGGAATAATGGCCCTAGGAACAAATAGAATGAACAAATATGTCATTCGACATGCTACTCAAGGTTTGGCTAATTATTTGCTTAATCAAAAGAATCAACCTAGCGTTGCTATTGGTCATGATTCAAGAAATCATTCAAGAGAATACGCAATAGAAGCAGCAATTGTATTAGCAAGCAATGGCATCAAGGCTTATATATATAAGGAGTTAATGCCTACACCAGCACTATCTTTCGCTGTGAGATATTTAAAATGCGATGCAGGTATTGTTGTAACAGCATCGCACAACCCGAAGATGTATAACGGATATAAATGTTATGGAAGTGATGGCTGCCAAATGACAGATACATCAGCCAATGCTGTTTTTGCTGAAATTCAAAAAATTGGCATGTTTGATGTAAAGCATGATTCTGAGCAATCACTTAGAGACAAAGGACTAATTGAAACAATTTCAGATGAAGTTTTTGAAGCCTATATTACATCCGATTTAAAACAATCTGCAATAAGTGAAAAAGCTTCAAGTCGCATCTTAAATTTAGCATACACACCACTAAATGGTGCAGGCTATAAATGCGTGACAACAATTTTAAATAAAGATGGGTTTAAACATATCGATGTTGTCCCTGAGCAAAAAGATCCAGATGGTAATTTCCCTACTGCTCCATATCCAAATCCTGAAATGAAAGAAGCATTAACATTAGGAATTAAATTACTCATTGAGAAAAATGATGACATATTGATTGCAACCGATCCTGATAGTGATCGAATTGGTGTTGTTGTAAATCAAAATGGCCAACCTATAATTCTCACCGGTAACGAAGTAGGTATATTATTATTTGACTTTATTTACAAAGTTAGGAAAGAACAAAAAACATTACCTGCAAACCCATTTGCAGTTAAAACAATAGTCAGTTCTGACATGGTTAATGTAATGGCAAAAGAATACAATGTCGAAATAGCTGAAGTATTAACTGGTTTCAAATATATCGGGGAACAAATTCTTTGGCTAGAACAAAAAGGTGACGAAGATAGATATATATTTGGATTTGAAGAATCTTGTGGATATCTAACAAATAAAGATGTTAGAGATAAAGACGCTGTTAATGCCACATTGCTTGTCGCAGAAATGGCAAACTACTATAAGCACGAAAGCAAAACTTTATACGATAAATTACAAGAACTCTATAAAAAATTCGGAGATTATAAAACAGCAACAGTTTCATATGAATTCCAAGGCCTTGAAGGTAAGGAACATATCAAACAATTAATGATCGATTTTAGAGGACAAAAAATTAAAGAAGTACTTGGCAATGTCGATCACGTAGGAGACTACCTTGAACAAAAAATATATTTCAACGATCATGAAGAACCAACAAATCTTCCAAAAAGTAACGTTGTTAAATTCTTCCTCAAAGGTGGCGAAACAATTACCATTAGACCAAGTGGAACAGAGCCAAAACTAAAAGCGTATGTGTTTGCGTTAGGTCAAGATAATCTAGAAAAATATAAGAAATTAATAGATGAATTTATTGGAAAATAACAAACCACGTAAAAAGGGAACAAAGTTCCCTTTTTATTTCAAATAGTTTTTTAAACGTTGGCAACACTCTTTAACATTTTGAAGGCTGGTTGCAATATTGATTCTAACAAATGTTTTACCACCCCTACCATAAGCAAGCCCATCAGCTAAATATAAACCTGTTTTATTCCTTAATTTTTTAACAAAAGAAACGCTATCAGAAGAATAATACGAGATATCAACCCATAAAAGGTATGTTGCTTGGCCTTCTATAACATGCAGATTAGGCAATTCCTTGTTGATAAAATCTATAAAATATCGTTTATTTTTGAATAAATATTCTCTAAGTTGCTTATTCCACTGTTCACCATGCATAAATGCTGCAATAGCGGCATCAACAGCAAAATAGTTTGGTTCGCCAACATCATCTTTATATAATCCATCTTGAACTTTTTCTCTAATTTCTTTATTTGGAATAATTAATGCAGATGATTGCAAGCCAGCAAGATTAAAAGCTTTCGTTGGTGAAACAAGAGTAATAATTGAATCAATATAAATAGGACAAGCTGATAATGCGGGATTATAAGAAATACCTGGGTCAGTTATATCGCAATGAATCTCATCAGAAATAATTAAAACATTGTGCCTTTTTGCAATAGAAAAAATTTTTCTAATTTCTTCACAAGAATATATTTTGCCAATAGGATTATGAGGATTGCAAAAGAGCAAGAAAGAAGCTTTGCTTCTTGATAGTAATTTTTCCAAGTTATTATAATCTATAGAATAATGGAAATTTTCATATTGTAACTCACATTCCGAGACGATTAATCCATTATTTCTTATGCAATTATAAAAGATATTATATGTTGGTGTAAGCATAACAACTTCATCACCAGCTTTTCCTAAATGTTTAAATATCGAATCAATTGATGCAACAACAGATTCAGAATATAGTAGCCATTCTCTCTTTAATGATAAATTATGTCTCAACTTGGCCCAATAAACATACGAATCAAAATATTTTTCAGGAACATATGTATAACCGTATGCATCGACATTGGCTCTATTTAAAATTGCTTCTTTAATTTCAGGGAGCACATGAAAATCCATATCAGCAATCCACATAGGTAGTTCATTGCTTTTTACGTCCCATTTAACAGAAGCGTGTTTTCTTCGATCAACAATATTATCAAAATCGTACATCATATTATTTAATTTTTAAAATTTGAGTTTTTTTAGGATCAATAATTTTTGGGTCTAGTATTAAACTATCAACAGATTTCACTTTAATAATTCCTGAAATCGGATTTTTAATAGACAAAACATTTGTAGTAATTTCAGCATTAATATTTTTACAAAATTCAAAACATAAATCAGTGTTAATTAACTTACAGTTAATAAGTGTAATATTATTCATATAGCATAATCCTTGGTGAGATTCAATTTCGCAATCTATAAAAGTTATATTACTGCTATTCCAAGATAAATATTCACCAACGATTTTAGAATTTTCTACGACAACATTTTTGCAGTTCCAAAAGGAATCCTTGCTATTGAGAATCGAATTTTTGATGTGAATGTTTTCACCGCCATCAAAAGCATAGTTTCCGTTTAGAACCATATTATCAATTTGGACATTTTTAGCGTTAAACCCAAGATAATCACCGCAAAATTCGCAGTTTTTTATTTCAATATCCTTGCAATTCCAAAGTGTTTCGCTTGCATTTTTAAATTTTGAGTCTATCAATAGGATGCTTCTTGAACGCCTAAATGTTTTAGGAGAATCAACAATTGAATTTGCAATTTTAATATTTGATGTATACCATATGCCGCTTCGGGCAGTATCCAAAAATAATGTGGAATTAATATCTATATTTTTGCAATACCACAAAGGATATTTCCATTTAAACGTGCATTCAGAAATTTGTAAATTTGAACTTTCTTTTAAAGGAGATTCGCCATCATAAAAAACGGATTTATTAATGCAGGCATTCTTTGTTTTAAACAAAGCGCGCTCTCCAGAAAATAATCCGTTCTCTATTTTTTTCATTTTATAAATGACTCCGCTGGCGAACATGGCTCATCTAAGAATTTCAAGATATCAGCATAAACCATGTCACGTTCAGTTTCATTTAGAATCTCGTGCCTTAGTCCAGGGTATAACTTTAATTGAACATTTTCTATTCCAAGTTTTGAATATAGTTTAGCAAGTTTTGTTGGTCCTTTGCCTTTCGCACCCACAGGGTCAGCATCACCAGCTACCAACAAGATGTTCATATCCTTACGAATTTTCTTAAGAAATTTGTGCTTATAAAGCCTTGAATTTCCCTTCATAAATTCATAGAAGAATCCTTTACTAGAGCCGTATCCACAGTAAGGATCGGCAATATATTTTTGAACATTTTCTTCATTAACACTTAACCAATCAAATGATGTTTGAGCATTTTTAATGCTCTTTGCATATGAACCAAATGCTAATTTTGCCATTAATTTAGCTTTAGTGTTTCTATTTTTCTTAGTGGTTGTTAATTTTGTAAGAATTTTTCCAAATATGTATGTCATTTTCGCATTTGGACCATTCGTTCCGCATATGACAACTTTGTTGACATGGCTCGTAAATCTTTGAATATAATCTTGAAGCATAAAACTACCCATGGAATGGCCAAAAATATAAGTTGGCAAAAGAGAAACACGACAACTTGTTACCACATGATCGATATTATTTACTGCTTTTGTGAATGCATTTGATGGAGCAATCCCAAGATCATCTAATGTAGGTGCATTTAAACCTTGGCCATATTGGTCCATACAGTAAACATCATAACCATTTTTATTCAAAAATTTAGCAAAGTCATCGTATCGAAAAGCATACTCTTCCATACCTGTCACTATAACAACATTTGCTTTTGGCTTATCAATTGTCCAGGCGTAACCTTTAATGGTATCGCCATACTTATTAACGAAGCTAATTTGTTCAGCAGACATAAATAATCCTCCTTAATTGAATCCATTAGGATTCTTTTTTTGCCAATTCCATGAATCTCTACAACAGTCAACAATATTAAATTCGGTTTTAAAACCAATTTCTTTATATGCTTTATCACAATTTGCATAGCACTCAGCAATATCGCCGGCACGTCTAGGAGCAAATTCTTTCTTTATAATTATATTATTTGCTTTTTCGAAAGCATTTACCAACTCTAAAACTGTTGTTCCAATACTTGTCCCGAGATTATAAATAACAAGTCCTGAATTTTGGTGAAGCTTATTTAACGTTAAAACGTGTCCTCTAGCCAAATCACAGACATGAATATAATCACGAATACATGTCCCGTCTCTTGTGTCATAATCATTTCCAAACACATTTAAGTGGTCTCTTAGGCCGATTGCAACTTGTGTTACATAAGGCATAAGATTATTAGGTATACCCTTCGGATTTTCACCCATAAGTCCGGATTTATGCGCGCCAATCGGATTGAAATATCTTAATATGCCAATATTCATCGTTTTATCATGATTAGCAAGATCTTGTAATAAAAATTCAATTTTTACTTTTGTTTCTGCGTAAGGATTTGTCACTTCACCAATAGGATCGTTTTCATAAATTGGTACGCGTTTTGGATTGCCGTATACAGTGGCACTTGAAGAAAAAATTATATTCTTAACATTATGTTTTTTCATAACTTTAAGAAGAGTATTTGTCGAACCAATATTATTATTATAATATAAATCTGGTTTTTCAACCGACTCACCAACTGCTTTTAAGCCAGCAAAATGAATTACTGACTTTATATCATGTGTACAAAAAACTTCATCCAAAGCATTTTCATCACGAACATCTAATTCGTAAAATATCGGTTTATATCCGACAATAGATTTTATACGATTAAGAACTTCAGTATTTGAGTTACAAAGATTATCCACAATAATTGGCTCATAACCATTTTCAATCAAATACAAACATGTATGGCTACCAATATAGCCACAACCTCCAGTAACTAACACTTTTTCTTTAAAAATCACTGCAAATTACCTCTTTTTTAGTTCTTCAAGCAGTAAATCATTAGTTAATTTTGGATTAACTTTTCCTTGTGATTTTTTCATAACCTGCCCTATAAGAAAACCTAGAGCTCTTCCTTTGCCCTCTTTGAAGTCGACAATAGCTTGAGGATTTTCTTTAAGCACTTCATTAATAATATTCATAACAAAATCAGAGTCAGAAATTTGAGATGATATACCTAATTTTTCTTTTGCTTCTATTGCAGAAATATTATCTTTTATCATTGAAGCAAATACTTCTCTTGCTTGATTTGAATTAATATCATTTTTAGCAACTAACTCAATAAGTTCTGATAGTGATTTCGGACAAACCGGAAATGCATTAATAGTAATAAAGTTTTTATTGCAATAAGAAGCTACATCTACATTTAGCCAGTTTGCAGCTAATTTATAGTGTTTAGTGAATTTGGTTAATTCGTCAAAGTATGTTGAAACATCTTTGTCGGAAATAAGAAGCGAAGCATCATAATTATTTAAGCCAAATTGATTAATATAACGATATTTCTTGCTTTCAGCAAGTTCTGGACATGAATTTATCGCAGCTTCAACAAATTCATCTGATAAAACAATAGGAGTAATATTATCTTCAGGGAAATATTTATAATCTACCGCATCCGTCTTTACACGCATTAAAATTGTTTCGTTTTTATTAGAATCATAACGTCTTGTTTCTTGAACAATTTTTTCACCTGCGAGAAGTAATTTTGTTTGTCTTTCAATTTCGAAATCAACTGCCTTTTGTATATATGAAATCGAGTTAATATTTTTAATTTCAACCTTTGTACCAAATTCTTTTTGTCCAACAGGTTTTAAAGAAATATTAACATCACAACGAAGACTTCCTTCTTCCATTTTTCCATCACTAACATCTGAATAAACAACAATGGAGCGAATCATTTCGACGTATTTCATTGCTTCTTCACCATTTCTAAGTTCTGGTCGGGAAACAATTTCAATTAAAGGCGTTCCTGCACGATTATAGTTAAGCAATGTAAAGTCATTAAAGTGAATTTGCTTGCATGTATCTTCTTCCATATGGAGTCTTTCGATTCCAATCTTTTTAGTTTTTCCATCAATTTCAATCTCTAAATATCCATTCGATCCTATTGGTCTAAGATTCTGTGTTATTTGATAGCCTTTAGGAAGATCGCTGTAAAAATAATTTTTTCTATCAAAATGGATTTCTTTATCGATGTTCATATGCAAAGCATTGCATACACGAATTGCAAAAATAACAGCATTTTTATTGACAGTTGGCATTGTTCCAGGGAACGCCATATCTAAAGGGGCTATTTGTGTATTTGGCTCTTTGCCATAGCAAACAGGAGCATTAGAAAACATTTTACTATTAGTTTTTAGCTCAACGTGGATTTCTAATCCAATAACTGGTTCAAATTCCATTTTCTATTCTCCTTTCGCATATAAACCTTTTAGGCCTGTTGTTTCTTCTATAGCAGAGCAAATTTGCATGACTTTGCCTTCTTCAAATGCTCTACCGGTAATGTTTGCTCCAAAAGGCATTCCATCTTTTTTACCAATAGGTAAGGTTAATGATGGCAAGCCAGTAAAATTGCCAATACACAGATGATTATCTGCAATCAAGTATTCATCAGAAAGAGCATCGCTCTTATCAGTGAATTTTGGAGCAATTGAAGGTGCTGCTGGAAGATAAATAAAATCGTAGTTTTCAAGAATTTTATTGACTGCCTCAACGATTCTTCTTCTATTTTTTTGAGCACGTATAAATAAATCATTTTGGTTTTCACTCATTAAAGCAAAAGATCCAAACACAAATCTACGTTTAATAAATTTACTAAAACCTTTCGTTCTGGCGTTCATCATAACTTCTTCGTATGACTTAGCATCATAATAAGGACCGAACTTTATACCATCTAGATTAGCGTTATTGCTAGTGGCTTCAGCACAAGAAATAACAAAATATGTTGGATATAATGAAGATAGAATACTCATATCCATATCGACATAGTCGACAACAACACCTTTTTGTCTTAAATCTTCAATTGTTTTAGTAAAAGAATTTTTAATATCTTGATCTTTTATAACTTGCAAAATTTGATTTATAACAGCAACTTTAAATCCTTTAACAGGTTTATTGATTTGATCGTGATAATTATCAACAAGTCTACTTGATGATGTTGAATCATTGTCATCTCTACCAGCCGTAGCTTCTAATAAATAACTTAAATCAGCAACGTTTCTAGTGAAGAATCCAACTGTATCTAATGAAGGTGCGAATGGGAAAAGACCAAAGCGAGAAATACGCGACCATGTTGGTTTAAAACCAACAAGGCCAGCATAACTTGCAGGTTTTCTAACAGAATCTCCTGTATCGCTTCCAAGTGCAAAAGGAACAACGCCAGCAGCAGTTAGCGCAGCACTACCGCAACTTGACCCACCAACTAAGCGTGAATGTGTTTTATCATGTGGATTAAACGTTACTCCAAGGTGTCCAGTTATACCTGTTCCGCCCATAGCAAGTTCATCTAATGTTGTTTTACAAATAGCAACCGCTTTTTTCTCTTTGAGTTTTCTTATGACAGTTGCATCATACACAGGAACATAACCTGATAGCACATTACTACTAGCACATGTAGGAACATTTTTTGTCGAAAAATTATCTTTGATAATAAATGGAATTCCCCAAAGCATATTATCGACTTCAGGCTCCGATAATGTTTTTGCAAATTCTAATGCTTCTTTTTCCATTAAATATTCAATAGCATTACTTTTATCAAGTTTAGCTAAAGCTATAGCTTGTTGAGCCAACATTAAAGGTGTAACTTCTTTTTTTACTAATAAATCATGAAGTTGCTCAATTGATAATTCGCAGTAATTTTTAATCATTGAACTACCTTCGGCAATTTAATTTGCCCGCCAGCCTTATGGTTAGCGTTTCTTAGCGCTTCTTCACGAGTAAGAGGTTCAGCAGCTATATCTTCTCTTAAAAATGTTGTATTGCATTCAAACGGAAAAATCATAGGTTCGTAATTATCAATAGATGAATTAGAACCAATAACATTCATTTGTTTAATAATGATGTCAAATTCATTCACTAAAGTGTCGTATTCATCATTTGACATATCGAACAACAATCTATGTGCTGCATCTTGTAATATTTCTTTGTTATATGCTTTCATAATCGACCCTCATATTATCACAGTTATTCTTCTTTAGAAAGAAGAGAAATAAATTCATCTTCATCCATTGTCTTAATTCCAAGTTCATTCGCTTTGTCTAATTTAGAGCCTGCTTCAATGCCATAAATAACAATATCAGTCTTTTTAGAAACAGATCCCGCAACCTTAGCGCCGATATTTTCTAATAGCTCAGTTGCTTCTTTACGACCATATTTTGATAAAGTGCCTGTTAGTACGATAGTTTTTCCAAAAAATGGAGACGACTCATCGGTTGTTACTTTGCCAAGAAAGTCAAAATTTAATCCATGCTCACGAAGTTTTTCAATCATACAAAGATTTTCTTCATTGTGGAAGTAATTATATAAAGACGATGCACATACTGGCCCAACATCGTTAATAGATTGAAGCTCATCTTGTTCAATTGTTTTGAATTTATCTAGATTTAAGTAGCGTTTTGCAAGGTTTTTAGCCATTTTTTCACCGATTTCTTTAATTCCTAATCCAAACAAAAGTCTTTCTAATGAATTGGATTTAGATTTTTCGATAGCTGTTAAAAGATTATCAATTGATTTATCTTTCCAACCTTCAAGAGAAATTATTTCATCCCTGTGCTTACTCAATTCATATATTGAAGGGATATCACTAATAAATCCTTCATTAAAGAACTCTTCAACAACTTTATCCCCCATTCCGTCAATGTCCATAGCATTTCTGGATGCAAAATGAATTATTCCTTCAATACGTTTAGCTGGGCATGTAGGAGAAACACAAAAATGCATCGCGTCTTTTCTTACTAATGGTGAACCACATACAGGGCAACATTCAATCATCACAAAATCTCTTTCCATACTGGTACGTTTTTCTTTAAGAGGACGAACAACTTCTGGAATAACATCGCCGGCTTTTCTAATAACAATGTAGTCTCCAATTTTAAGATCCTTTTCAACAACAAAATCTTCATTATGAAGTGTTGCTCTTTGAACAACTGAACCAGCTACTCTTGTCGGCTTAATAACCGCATTAGGTGTAATTTTACCGGTTCTACCTACGGTAAAGATTATATCTTCGAGTTTAGTGACAACTTCTTCAGGAGGAAATTTATATGCAATCGCCCACTTAGGAGTTTTTGCAGTATAACCTAATATATCGTATTTTGTTATGTCATTAACTTTAATAACAATTCCATCAATATCGTATGCAAGTGTTGGACGTTTTTCTGTATATTCATTTATATAAGAAATAACTTCGTCAACACCATTGCATATGCGTCTTTCTTTATTTGTTTTAAACCCAATTTTTTCAATGTAATCTAATGCTTCACTATGTTTTTTAAATCCTAGTTCATCAGCATTAACTAAGTAGTACCAAAATGCTTCCAATTTTCTTGAGGCAGCAATAGAACTATCTAGTTGTCTAATACTTCCAGCAGCAGCATTACGTGCGTTTGCTAAGAGAACTTCGTTATTTTCTTTTCGTTTTGCGTTAAGTTCGTCTAGTGTCTTTTTTGACATATAAACTTCGCCACGAACTTCAAAATCTCTTCCTTCTTTCACTTGAGTTGGAATTGATTTAATGGTTAATACATTGTTAGTAACATCTTCGCCTTCGTTTCCATCTCCTCTAGTAGCAGCGTAATTAATATGTCCGTCGATATAGTCTAAACTCATAGCAAGTCCATCTATTTTCATTTCGCACATATATTCAACTTTTTCTACATGTAAAACATCCTTAATTTTTTGGTCAAAATCACGAATATCTTTTTCATTAAAAGCATTGCCTAAAGAAAGCATCATTCGTTTGTGCTTGATTTTGCTAAAACTAGACAAAACTTTTCCTCCTACTCTTTGAGTAGGTGAAAATGGCGTAACTAACTCTGGATGTGCTTTTTCAATAGCGATTAATTCGTTCATTAATTTATCGTATTCGCTATCAGGGACACTTGGATTATCTAAAACATAATACTCATAATTATATTTTTCCAAAAGTTCTGTAATTTCTTTTATTCGTTCCTTTTCGTTCATGCCTCGCCGCCCCTTTCTTCTCTAGATAATTTCTTATGATTAGCAAGAATAGATTTCTTGCCACAACTATCGAAATTAATCTCTACAATTGTCTCATCAATAACATTTGTTACTATACCTCTACCGAACACTTCATGAATCGCAATATCGCCAATTCGCCAATCAGTAATATTGTTGTGGCTTTCAATAGTACTCTGTTTAGGAGGCATATCTGAATAAAAATCATTTATTTTATTATCAGCATAGTAGCCAAACATGTTTGACTCAGGTCTCTTTGTTTGATAATCAACTGGTTTTTCAGAAAGGCCAGCTTCATTAATAAATCGCGAAACATGGGAATATGCACTAAGAACAAATGAGTAACCTGTGTTATACGAAACAACAAGTTTTTTCTTTGCTCTTGTAAATGCAACATAGCACAATCGTCTTTCTTCCTCTAAACCATCATGACCGTTTTCTTCCATGGTTCTTTCTGAAGGAAAAATCCCTTCAATTAGCGACATAACAAATACATTGTCAAATTCCAACCCTTTAGCAACATGGATAGTCATAAGTGCTAATTGATCAGAATCATTTATTTCATCTTGGGATGACTGCAAAGCAGCATTTTCTAAATATTCGTCAAAAGTCGAATCTGGATAGTCTCTTAAAAATGCGGTGATATTTTCAAATAGTGCCTTAACATTGCCTAATCTCTCCTCAGATTTTTCATCATCATCGGCTAGGTAAGAAAAGTATCCTATATCAACAATAAAATCCTCTAAAACTTTAGGATAAGCTTCAAGGTTTTCGTTTAATTTCTTTTTTGTTCCCTTTAGCTTATTAATTAAAATTGTTAATGCTGTAACAGTCTTGGTTTTTAATGATGTATCAAAATTCTCAATATGATCTAAATATTCCAAATATGACATTTTATTATTTTCTTTTTCGGCACGTAAAATATCCAACGATGAATCTCCTATTCCTCTTCGAGGAACATTAACAATTCTTTCAAATGAAATATCATCTTTTTGATTATATAAAAGTCTAAAGTAGGCAAGGACATCTTTAATTTCTTTTCTTTGAAAGAATTTAAGACCACCATAAATTTGATATGGAATCCTTCTACGCATTAATTCATTTTCCAAAGGAAGGGTTAAATAAGCAGCCCTATATAAGACAGCAATATCTTTATATTTAACTCCTTTGAGATGAAGATTTTCTATTTGATCAACAATAAAAGATGCTTCTTCCTCACGTCTATAGGCATGATGAACAAGAATTTTTTGTCCGCTATTATTTTCGGTATACAAATCTTTCGGAACTCTTTTCTTATTAAAAGAAATTAGTTTATTTGCTGAATCCAATATTGTTTTAGTTGAGCGATAATTTCTATCAAGAATAATTGTTTTGCATAAAGGAAAATCTTTTGTGAAATTTAAGATTATCTCTTGATTAGCACCACGCCAAGTATAGATTGTCTGGTCAGGGTCACCAACAACATATAATGATGTGCTTTCGTCCATCAAAAGTTTTAATAATTTATATTGAACATCATTAGTGTCTTGAAATTCGTCGACAAGAATATGCCTTACTCTTTGATGCCACTTATCTCTAATATCGTCATAATGTTCAAGGATCTCGATTGTCTTAAGCAAAAGATCATCAAAATCAAGAGAAAGCATAGATGTTTTTCTTTCTTCATATTCATGAAAAATCTTTAAAGCAACTTTCTCACTTTCAGAATAGTCGCTCCCTAAAGTAATATCTGATGGATATTCTCCTAAGCATTTATGAAAACTAATATAGCCAATTGCATATTTAACAATTTCGTCATTCTTTTTATAGCCTAAATCTACACCTATATTTTTAATTAATGTATCAACATCGTCCTCGTCAAAAATTGTAAAGTTGTTTGGAAATCCTAATACATCAATTTCTTTTCTTAAAAATCTCGCGCAAAAACTATGGAAAGTTGAGACAGTAAGACCCTCTCCTTTTCCATTAAGCAATGACAGTGCTCTACTTTTCATTTCGCTTGCCACTTTATTTGTGAAAGCAATCGCAACTATTGAAGATGGATCAACATTATGTTCAGAAATTAGAAAAGACAAACGATACGTTAAAACTCGAGTCTTTCCACTACCTGCCCCAGCAACAACGCGAGTAAATTGACTATCTGTAGAAACAGCTTCGTATTGATTGTTATTTAGAAGTGATTTGTAATCCATTGAACTTAGGCACCTTATTACAAAGTAATATTTTACCATAAGTATAATCATTACTCAAAGACTAAGTTGAATTAATATATCGCCTATGCCTGCAACATTTAAAATACATTTTTGATCTGCTACTTTAATTAAAGATGGGAAACCTAAAATGCCAAAAGTTTCAATAGAATTAATTCCGATAGTCAAACTTACGTCACTTAATAAAACAGTATTTTTGCTATCTTCAACAAAATAAATATCATCATGTGTTAATGAATATTCAATAATTCTATTTTTTAGCTGTTCACAATGACTGCATGTTTTAGAGTAAAAATAAACAAAATATGTGGGTTTTGCAATGGAAAATATCGAATTCCACTCAATTTTCTTATCAAAAACTTCAGTGTATGAATGCTCTATTTCATATGTTGAAGATGTCATGATTAAACTCGTTGATAGTGTGTCTTTTTTCAAATTACATGAAGTCAGAAATGGGATTAAAAATATAGAAAAAATTTTTATATTCATGCCATTATTTTTCCAAAAAATATTATTAAATTAAGTGTTTCGGCATAATTATGAGACAACATTTATGCTTTTTCATGATACAATTTGTTCATGAAAATCTTTTCTAAAAGAGAGACTCTAGCTCAAAATATGGCTTTGATGGGCATTATGTCTGCGATAAACATTATAATCGCAGTAGTGTGTTCGCTTGTTCCTTGGATTGCTATATTTTTGATTTTGATTCTTCCTTTAACAAGCGTTTTAGTTGAAATCTTTTGTAAAGATAAGTATTACCCCATATATGCCTTAGCAACTTTCGGCTTGGCACTAGTTGCAACGTTATGGAATATGGAAACGACAATCTTCTATGTACTTCCAAGTTTACTTACAGGATATGTATTCGGGCTATTAGCCAAAAAGAAAATTCCATCAATATATTCAATATTAGGATCGTCACTAATTCAAATGGGGTTGACATTAGCTTTTATTCCACTAATAAATTTTATTTTTGGTGTAGATGTGGTTCTTACTTTTAAAACATTCTTTAATTTAGCAGATTCTAAAAATATAGATGTGATAGTACCTGCCTTTATCTTTGTTATATCACTAATTCAAATGGCTCTATCATACATTATCATTTCGGAAGAAATCAAAAAAATTGGTGTATATCCAATAGCGCAAGAAAGGTTTCAATGGATATATCAACTTGTTTTAGGAATCATATCTTTGTCTATAATCGGCGTTGCATTTTTGTCTCTCGAAGTAGCATATGTTTTACTCATGATTTCAATATATCTTTCAGTTTTTATAATCATAGATTATATTTCTTCAAAATATTGGCATATTCTAATAATATTCGGTGCAGGAATAATATTAAACGTCATTATATTTGCTTTGTATTTTACAAAAATTAAAGAACCTGCAGGAATGCTATTAATAGGTGTATTTCCTTTGTGGATTGCATTTATTTCTACTCTTGTTTCGTTCTTGAAAAGAAAGCCGAAAGAGATACAATAAACACATATGGCATCGTTTTTTAAAACATTTTTCAAAGGAATCCTCTACATTGTGCTTTTGCCTTTTATTGCGCTTCTTTTAGCCATATATTTTGTCTACTGTCTAGTCGTTTTTCTATATATGGGAGTTAGATGCATTATTGTATTTTTTGCTGGTGGATCTCCTCTAGGCGATTTGCCTGAAGATGTTAAAGCTAAAGAAATTCTTGCGGCTCAAGCGCAGAATCTTGTTCTACAGCAACAAACTTATCAACAATACCCTTCTCTTAATCAAACTCAACAGCCATATAATCAAGGCCCTTATATTGAGCCAACTAATGTAGCAGTAGATAATCAAATAAATGAATTTGATGAAAGCAAAAATTCCGACAGCATAAATGAGGAGGAACCATTCAATGATTAGTTTTTTAAAACTAACTGAGAACGATAAAAGATTAATCATTGTAATATTGCTTTTAGTAATTCTTCTTTTTGTTATTTCAGGCTATGTTGGCTTACTTGTTAAGAAAATAATGACTCATCAAGCTAATAAGATGGAAGATATGGTGCATGATGTTGTTAAAACTGGAGTAATCAATGATTCTAAACATTTAAGGAAATACGGAACAAAAAAGAATCATAGGCAATTATTTAAAGAAGCAAGAATACCAGTAATAATTATGCTTGCTGCTTCACTTTCATTATTGCTTTACTGTCTTATTAACCAAAATTTTGCTGTTAATGTTTTCGATATCGATAAATATGGAATTGGAACATTGTTCTTCCACTTTGATTGGGACAATGCACCAAAAGCAAAATTCTTTGGGTTGGAATTAATATCGGATTGGCCACCGCTATATTCTGCACCTCATTGGTCATGGGATGCTTGGGGAGCATATTTATTTGTTCCAGGAATGTTTGTTGGTGGAATATGGTTCTTAGTTAATGTTCAAGCTTATATCGCAAGATCGTATAGATTATTTAAATTAAGTAAAACAGTTTTCAATAAATCTTTAGACAATTTTAATCCGGATCAAGCGCCACGAAACCCAATAAATCCAGAATAGAAAAAAACCTAGCAAAGCTAGGCTTTTTCATAATTAATTCTTAATAAGAATATGTGGAATTAACATTTCCACCAGCAGCTAACGCAAACGATCTCCAATTCGAGAGATTTGTGTCATCAGTTGTGTATACACTTTTTTGATAAGATAGATAAGAACTACTACTAGGGAAAAATAACGATAAGCCATTTGCGTCATGCGCGGCTTCCTTTTGAGCAAGATTATATGCAACTAAATTACTGAACGCAGTTCTAACATCACTAATATATGTGCCTCCTGGATTAAATGACGATGAAGATAGCTTATCCAAGAAATGAGAAACATCATATTCAGAGAAATAATCATAATCGGTTCCAGCAAAATATTTAACTTTAGCCATAACATTGCTTCTGAATGTAGAATAACTCGAACCAACTTTTGTTTTTAAAGCAGTCGCAAGATTTTCCCATGCCGTTTTATAAGAAGACATTTTTGTTAAATCTAGATAAGAAAGAGTTTGATCAGCTGGATAATACTCACCTTCGTAATATTCACCAGATGCATTTACGCCACCCATCGATGCAATAAATCCATCAACAATTGCTTTTAAAATGTTAGGTGTCGTCTTTTTCGCATACAAATCATCAATCCATGTGTCATAATCCCAACCATATCCTGATTCTGATTCTTGAGAACAAACCATGTAATTAAAATATTTGCTATTAGTTTCAGCGACATCTTGAATAGCCATTAAACATGCATCATATCCAACAAATTCAAGTTTTTTGCTTCCTAAAACGTTTTTAAATGCACCTTGAACTTCGTCATTATATAAAGCGTCATTATCGTAGTTTTCATCATTACAAACGCCAAACATACCACCGCCGTGATCCCAGAAAATAACGCCCGTTTTCTCAGCTGGATAATTTGTTAATCCATATGAAAGAAAACCTTCTAGTGTTGATTGATCAGCCATTGATGCTTGAGATAATTCTGCGTCTTTTATAAGTTGCCTATTCCTGATATGGTAACGGCCAATTTTTGAATTACTTATTCCATAACCACCAGATGATGTTGGTTTCCATCTTTTTGAACCACCTGTTTGAATGACTATATTAACATCACTTGGTTGGCTATTAACAGAAAGCATTTCGGCAATATCCCCAGAGGCAAGAAACTCATTATGCTCGTATTCATGGTAATCCTCGCTCCAACCACTTTCTAGATTTGAGCCACACATGTAAACAAGAATTGTCCATGCAGCTTTATCTCCTATTGGAGTCGAAGAAGATGAAGAGGTTGTAGAAGTCCCTGTTGAATGAGACGATGAACTACCTGAGGATGATGTTGTCGAAGTAGTTGTAGATGAAGAAGAACCACTTGACGAAGATGTAGTTGGTGATAATGGATTAAAATTACATGATGCTAAAAGCATCGTTGAAGCAATCACAGGAATAAATTTGTTAAATTTCATATAAATCTCCTTTAATGTATCAATGTGGTTAGTTCATATATAAATGCCGCTAACAAAAGAGCGCAAATAACAACAACCAAAACAAAGATTCTGTTACGTGATCTTTGTTCTTTTTCTAATTTAGCTGTATTTTTTTCTACTTCGTTCATTTCTTTTAGTATTTAATTGGTTCATGTGTTCTTGGATATGGTTGAACATCGCGGATATTTGAAATACCAGTTACATACATTAACAATCTATCAAAGCCTATTCCAAATCCTGCGTGTTTGCATCCGCCATATTTTCTTAAATCAAGATACCACTCAAGGCCTTTCATGCAGCCTTCTTCTTCCATGCGTTTCTTTAATAAGTCATATCGTTCTTCTCTTTGAGAACCTCCGACAAGTTCACCGACATATGGAACAAGCAAGTCACAAGCAGCGACAGTTTTTCCGTCATCGTTTAACCTCATATAAAACGCCTTGAGGTCTTTAGGGTAATCAATAACAAAGACTGGACCTTTTATCACTTGTTCAGTGATGTAACGTTCATGCTCACTTTGCAAATCCATACCCCATTCAATTTTTGAATTTTCAAATTTATGACCGTTCTTTACTGCTTTTTGAAGTTCTTCAATTGCTTCTGTATATGTCATACGTTTGAATTCGCTGTGAAGAACAGCGTGTAATCTATCTTTCAAACCTTTATCAATAAAATTGTTAAAGAATTCTATTTCATCTTTTGTCTCATGAAGAGCTACATCAATACAATGCTTTATGCATCCTTCAATGCATTCCATGTCGTCATTTAAATCAGCGAAAGCGAGTTCTGGTTCAATCATCCAAAATTCAGAGGCATGTCTTGTTGTGTTAGAGTGTTCTGCTCTAAATGTTGGGCCAAATGTATAAACATCTCTAAATGCTAATGCAAAAGATTCAACATGAAGTTGACCAGAAACTGTTAACGATGTTGGTTTACCAAAGAATGGTTCCTTGTCGTCAGTAGTAACATTAAATGTTGATCCTGCTCCTTCAGCATCATTTCCTGTAATAATAGGTGTGTGCACATACATGAATCCGTTTTGTTGGAAATATTCGTGAATAGCCATCGACATAGCATTTCTCATTCTAAAAACAGCATTGAATGTATTTGCTCTTGGTCTAAGATGTGCAATATCACGTAAAAATTCTAATGAATGAGCTTTCTTTTGAAGCGGATAATCTAGTGCAACATCGCCTTCTAGCGAAAATTCTTTTACATGAATTTCAAATGGCTGTTTCGCTTCCGGAGTGAGAACTAACTCACCAACTACTGCAATGGCAGCTCCTGTATTTATATGAGATAATTCTTTATAATTTGGAACTTTATCATCGTAAACAAGTTGAACATTTTTAAAACATGTTCCATCGTTTAAAGCAATAAAACCTATTGATCCGTTATCACGATTGGTTCTAACCCAACCTTCAACAAATACAAGTTTCAATGTGTCTAATAGTTTTTTACTTTCTTCATCGTTTGAACTTACTAATGAATATAAGTCAACGACCATAACGCCTTTTGGTTCCATAAACTACCTCCTAAAGCAACTACATTATACCAAACTAGTTTAAACTAGTAATTAGAATGTTTTATATTTATCTATTCTCCAATTAGGATCGCAAGATATTTTTGAGTCTGCAAATATCTTCATTTCATATAAATGTGAAGCTAATCGAGCAATCATTGCAGCATTATCTGTCGTGCACCAGATTGGAGGAACAATTAAATCTATGTTTGTATTATCAAGTCGAAGATGCATTTGCTCACGAAGATATGAGTTTGCACTCACCCCTCCAGCAAGAACGACTTGTTTTATCTCATAACGGTTAATAGCTTTATCGAGACGATCCATTATCATCATAACGGCAACATCTTGGAAAGATTTACACAAATCTGGAACATTAATCTCGTTTCCTTTTTGCTTTTCATTATTAACAAGATTAATAACCGCAGTTTTTAAACCTGAATACGAAAAGTCAAGGCTGTCATCGTGAAGAGGGAAAGGCAACTTATATGTGTGTTTACCTTCTTTGGATAATTTATCGATAGGAATACCACCAGGATATGGGAGTCCAACGGTTCTAGCAACTTTATCAAAGCATTCACCAATTGCATCGTCTTTTGTTTCTCCAATAATCTCAAAATCCATTGATTCTTTCATGTAAACAAATTCAGTGTTACCACCACTCACGACAATAGAAAGAAGTGGGAATTGCAAGGGTTTTACATATTCATTTGCATAAATGTGAGCCGCTAAATGATGCACTGGAATGAGTGGTTTATCATAAAGCATAGCAAGTGTTTTAGCGACTTGCATGCCAATATGAAGGGCCCCGATTAAACCAGGTCCACGCGTAAAAGCAAATGCATCAATCTCTTCCAATTTAACATTCGCCTTAGTTAGGGCTTCATCAAGAACATATAATACATTTTCACAATGGAGCCTACTTGCAAGTTCTGGCATCACTCCGCCAAATTGTTGATGCATCGAAATTTGAGTTGCGACAACATTAGAAAGAAGCTCGCCATCTTTACTGATTGCGATTGATGTTTCGTCACAACTTGATTCAATTGCTAATATTGTCGCCATTAATTCATCCTCTTTACCATATATATTGCATTTTCGCCGTTTGAATAATAACTTCGTTTAGTTGTAATTATTTCAAATCCATTTTTTAAATATAATTTTTTAGCAGCTTCATTACTTTCTCTTACTTCTAATGTAACAAACTCAACTACTTCATCACTCTCGTTTGGAAGGGATTCAAACATTTTTCTTAGCAGCATTGTTGCAATACCCTGCTTGCGATAATTACTCGTAACTGCTATTTGAGAAATAGTCGAAGAATTAAATGTCACCATATAATCGATAAATCCAACAATGATTTCGTTATCTAGTGCAACATACATTTTATTGATTGGATTTTCATTTATTTCGTAAATCAAATCACTCTTTTTCCAAGGCGCAATAAAACATTCGAGTTCGAGCTCATAAACTCTATCAAGATCATTAATACTCATCTCTCGAATTGTAATCATTTTGTTAAATCCTTAAGATAGGTCGGATTAAGCATAAAAATATTGCTAACCAAATTCTTATCATTAACGCCTAAGGCAAGATTTTTGATAATATCAAATTTTTCACTTGTTAGGCCAATGTTTGCTAAATCACCAGACAACTTATAGTCTTTATGTTCAGATATGTATTTGAGTAGAACTTCATTGGCTTCTACTGAATCTTCCTTAATAACCTCGTTTCCTTTATACACCCCAAAATAACTTCGCCCACTTCTTGCATTAAAAACACAAATTGTTGGCGCATCATCAATTCTTAGAAGTGAAAGAGAACTAACCTTATATACTTTTATTTTTAAAGCATAAGCAATTGTTTTTGCAATTGTGATTGCTATTCTAACACCGGTATATGAACCCGGACCTATGCCAACAACAATAGCTTCTATTTCGCTCTTAGATATGTTGTTTCTTTTGAGAATGTTTTCGATTTCACTAACCATTACTTCGCTTTGTCTTTGCCATGCTTCATAAAAAATAGAATCAAAAGCCTTTCCATCTTTACTTAAACCAACAGATAAGTACTTGTTAGAACTATCAAGTAATAAACAATACATCATCTTTCCTCCAAAGCTCTGAATAAGTCTTTATTAATATCGGTTTCGTCACTAATAACGATGCTACGTTTATTATCATCGATTCTAGTTATTTCGATATTTATGTGTTCGGTCGGAATTAACTCTTTAATAAATGCTGGCCATTCAATAAATGTAATGCCGTTACCTTCAATAAATTCCTCTAAACCTATCTCATGGTTTTGATCTTCAAGACGATAGGCATCAATGTGAAATACATTCGGTGTAACTTCAAAATAACATTTTAAAATGTTAAATGTTGGAGAAACAACATGATCATTGTAGCCTAATTTACGAAGCGCTCCTGAAACAAATGTTGTTTTTCCTGCGCCTAAATCACCTGTAAGCAAAACAACTGATGATGGCTTTAAATATGAAATTACAAGAGCCGCTAACTCTTGAGTTTCTTTTTCGTTTTTTGAAATAAAAAAGTATTTCAACATAATTTTCCCCAAATCATTATATATCTTTGATATAATTTTTGTAACATGAAAACAAAAGTTCTTATTATTGGAGGTGGACCAATTGGTCTATATTTTGCTTCGAGATGCAATGACTATCTATTAATTGAATCAAATAACTTTTTAGGTGGTCAATTGATAAGTTTGTATCCAGAAAAAGAAATAGTAGACATTCCAGGTATTAAATCAATTAAAGCGAAAGATTATATCAAACTTCTAACCAATAAAATTGATATGAATAAAGTTCATTTAAATGAACAGGTTATTAATATTATTAATAATGGCGAGATAAAAATTATAACAAATAAGAACGAATATACTGCAGAAAATGTAATCATTGCAACAGGATTAGGATTTTCCTCACCTAGGCCTTTAGGAATTGATGGGGAGCAAGGATGTGACAACATTCTTTATCATTTAAGTGACTTCTCATTTTTAAAAGGGAAAAAGGTTGCTATTTTTGGTGGAGGAGACTCTGCTTTAGATTGGGCAAAATCAATTTCAAAAATCTCTAATCATGTTTCACTTATTCATAGACGATTAGAATTTAGAGGAAATCCTGAAACAATTAAAGATTGCAATAATCTACATTTATATCTTCCATATATTCCCTACTCCTTGGAAAAAAGCGGGAATACGTGTAAAAGGATTAAAATCAAATTAGTGAGTGAAACGAAAGAAGAGTACGTCACACTAGATGTTGACTATATTCTTGTTAATTATGGGAATATAGCAAAAATCCCTGATTTTAATTTTGAAAAAGATGGTTCATTTTTTAAAGTAAATTCAAACTATGAGGTTGCGTCACATATTTTTGCGATAGGCGATACATGCTCATATGTCGATAAAAAAAGGCGCATAGCGCCAGGAATAGATGAAGCTAATAAAGTGCTTAAGTTAATTAGTTAACTCTCTTTTTAAAATCACGATAGAATTTCTCGATATCTCCACTGATAAAAGGAAATTCTTTTTCTTTAATTCTTACATAGATTTTATCTACACTTTGCGAAAGAATTTGTTTAATTTCATCTGGGTAATTTTGTTCTTTTGCGTGTTTATGATATTCGCTCACATCAAGGAGTTTTGTCGAACCATCAACATAAAGTTTGACATCAAGATCATAATCAATATATTTTATATATCCTTTGTCGAAAATTGATGGAGATGCTATATTGACGTAAAAGCAAACACCGTCTTCTTTAATCATTGCGATAACATTAAACCATTCTTTCTTAGAAAAGATGAACATAGCTGGTTCTTTTGTGTGCCATTTTCTACCGTCACTTTCTGTTACCGAAGCACGAATAGAAGAAACAATAAAATAATTATCATTATCTTCTAAAACATAGCCGTGACTCCATTGACGATGAAGTTCGCCATTATGCTTATAAGCTTGAATCATTATCCATTTGTCTTTTATGGATTCATTCATCATTTCGATAACTCCTCTGCAAGTTTAACGAATAATGGGATTTCTTTTCTAACTTCCATCAATGGATTTGGATCAAATGCGTGTTCTAACGGAAGAACCATAACTGGATCATCATATCCTAAGCACATATACACTTTTCCGTCATGAATTGATATTGCAATATCAATAAGTTGTTTATCTGGCTTAATCATTGATAAGGCTTTTTTAACCTTTCCGTTGATTGTTTTTGCCCAGTTTTTATTATTTGAATAAATGATCATGTCTTTGTCATCAAAAACTGCTTTTACACCTTCCAGGTTGGTTGGAGGTAATGATCTATGGTCGCCTTTAATGTAAATAAATATTGGATCATTAGAATCATATGATGCTGGAGCAACAAGATATTTTCCAACAAATACAGGCATGATTCTTTTTTCTGCTTTAACCTGAGCTGCGCAATCACAAATCATCATTAAATCGCCGTGATATGTGAATTCTGTTAATCCTCTTGAACCAATTTCAGCAACGTTGCAATAAAGAAGATTTTCATCAAATTGAACTCTTTCGATTTTATCTGGAATTTGTATTGTCGCATTTTCAAATCCTTCTTGAGAGAACACATAATTTTTGCATTGCTCATAGTAATTGAAGAAATAAGATTTCATTCGCTTTTTTATGAATCTTTTCACAAGGAATGTATATGTGAACACCAATACTAATGTAACTGCCACGACAACAATCATTGCCGGCATGACCCAACTTGCTTGCGTTCCATCTTCAAGTTTTCCAAAGTTAGGGAAACCAATCCAAGCGAAAATAACGAGTGCCAAACCAATCATTCCAACAAGCCATTTAACAATGTTTTGGGTTTTATAATATTTCAAAAATTCAACTCTTTTATCTTCGATATCTTTTAGATACTCGCTGTCATATTCAAAATGCTCAACAACCTTATTGTTAAGTGGTTCTTCTTTGATTGGATTTTCAACAGGAGGTTTTTCTTGAGATTGTTCAATAACTTCTTCTTGTTTTGTTTCTAATTCTTTTTGTTTTTTCATACGTTAACGTCCTTATGTGAAATATACCACAAGATTAATCATTAATCTAATGAATTAATTTGCTGGATATCTTTTGTTTAAAACTTTAATCAACGGTAATAGAAGCATTACTGCAATTGTTGCAATTAGTCCAGATATAGGAATATATGTTGCATTATAAATTAATGCATTAACAAAACTATAACCATAAACAACCATAGAGCTTGTTGTGCCACCGATATATCTGACCAATGTTGCTAACAAGCAACCAATAAATAAGAATAATTCGCCCTTAATCAAATTGCTCTTATTGATAGGTTTATTGAATAAACCAAGAATAGCGACTGAGCCAAAGCCTATCAAATAATCAAACGGATAAGTGGCAAAACCATACCCATCACATAAACATGTCATAACTCCAAATACTAATCCACCTGATATGAACGCGTGAATCGGACCTCTTCTTATTGCAATTATAAATAAAGGAAGCATTTGAAAATTTATTGATCCGGCTGGCCCAAGGGGGATTTTAACAAAGTTAAGAACAAACGCTAATGCAATAAAAATGCCATCCTCGCTTAAAGATTTAACATTATCGCCAAACTTAATATTTGATGATGATAAAGAACAAATAGATACTATGGCAAAAAGAAATATAGAAATTCCACTTCCATATCCAAAAGATGCACCAGCAAAATTAGGTATATTTTTAGAGGCATATAAACTAAAAATTTCTTTATAAATAATTAAAAAACATATCAATAGCAACAATAAAATTGTTGATATAATGCAAAATGATTCATTGCATTTTTTAAATTTGAGTCCTAACAAAGGTAATATTTGAGATAAAACGGTAATTGAAAGTATTAAAATAGGACACCACAATGCATCCTTTATTAAATTGAACATGTCATAAAAATGAAGAGTATTAACAGTAGTTATTTGGCCTTCTGTGGTTTTATAAGTTAAGACATTTAGAAATAAAATACCTATTGCAAAAAGAGATAAAACCAATCCCAATATTGGAGCAATAATACTTTTGTCTTTTTCCATAAAAAATACCTCCTCTTGGAGGTTAAAACACTTACCTCCGCCAGCATTACCTGGATCAGGTCCCGTCGAATCCTCAATTAGATTCCTCTCAGCCATTAAGAAACAGCTCCGGTTAATCAAATTATACCACTAGTTTTTCCAAATTATAGGGGCGACATTATTTTTTGCTAAAAACTCGTTGCATCTAGAAAATTGATGCAGCCCAAACCAACCTCCGTGATTTGCTCCTAAAGGCGATGGGTGGACACTTTCAAGCACAATATGTTTTGGGTTAACAATCATCTTTTTATATTGCTTAGCAAAATTACCCCAAAGCATATAAACAATTGGCTGATTAAGTGATTCTAAATAAGTCACTAAATCATGCATAAATAAGTCGTATTCTTTTATGTGGTGAGAAAGAGGTTCGTTTTCTCTAACACTAAGATATGCATTAATTAAAAGAGCGCCTTGTTTACCTAAATAGGTAAGATCACCAGAGTCATAATTCATTTTAACTCCTAAGTCATTCTCAATTTCTTTATAAATATTAATTAATGATGGAGGCAATTTAATTCCCAAAGGGACAGAGAAAGATAATCCCATAGCTTGATTAGGGTTGTGATATGGGTCTTGGCCTATAATTACAACTTTAACATCTAAAGGATCTATTAAATTAAAAGCATTAAACATTAAATTTCTTGGAGGATATATTGTGTGATTTTTATATTCATAATCTAAAAATTTATTTAACGAACTAGAATATGATTTTTCCTTCACTTCATTAAAAAATATTGACCAGTTTTTTAGCATATTAACATTATATTTCAAAGAAATATTATTTTGAAGTATAATTGTGTTAATGAAAAAAGTCTTGTTTGTCTTTAATCACCCAGCTCCTTACAAAGTAAGGCTTTTAAATAAACTTGCAGATTTTCTCGATTTAACTGTCATCTTTGAAAGAGATATCAACAAAGATAGACAAAAAGATTTTTATTTCGAAAATAAGCATAACTTTAAACAAGTTTTCATAAAAGGCAGAAAATTAGGAAACGAGAATTTTATTTCAAATGGTTTGGTCAAACATTTAAAAAAGAACAAATATAACTTAGTAATAATGAACGGCTATTCAACATTTGCTGAAATGAAAGCAATTAAATATTTAAAGAAACACAAAATAAACTATTGTTTATACATTAATGGCGGGATCATTAAAAAGAACGAATCAAAGTTTAAAAAGAAATTAAAAACAAAATATATATCTGGAGCGAATATGTATATGTCTCCTGATAGTAATTCAAATGAATATCTCAATTACTATGGAGCTAATAAAGATTTAATCTTTAATTACACATATTCAACTATATATGAAAGCGAAATATTAAAGTCGCTTCCATCGAAGGAAGAGATGAAAAAAACGAGAGATGAAAAGGGCATCACCGCAGAATATGTTTATGTTTCGTGCGGGCAATTAATTCCGCGAAAAAACTACTTCTCATTAGTAGAAAATTGGCCTTCTGATGAAAATAAACAGTTATTAATCATTGGAGAAGGACCTCAAATAACCCAAATAGAAAATTATCTTAAAAACAATCCATCGAAAAATGTAAAACTGCTCG
The DNA here is from genome assembly GCA_024408105.1 of Bacilli bacterium. GTDB lineage: Bacteria > Bacillota_I > Bacilli_A > RFN20 > CAG-826 > Fiminaster. The sequence continues at coordinate 35,731 of JAKSVG010000005.1, forward strand.
GATTTTTGAAAAGGGAAGAAATTTTTAGTTATTATAGACTAAGCGATGCATTTATTTTTCCAAGTTTAGAAGATATATATGGGCACGTTATAAATGAAGCCTTATCACAAGGACTACCAATCATATCATCTACAAACATTAACTCTTCAAGAAAACTCATCAAAGAAAATATAAATGGATTATTCTTAAATTGTTTTAATCAAGACAATATAAATTTTGCCTTAGACGCTATCAAAAAATTAGATAAGACAAATTCACTAAAAACAGCAAAAGAAAATACGATTGAAATAATGGTTAACGACCATAAAAAAATACTCTTATGAGTATTTTATTTTTTAGCAATATCAACAAGTTTTTGTTCTAATTGGAGAATTATTTTTTTGATTGATAAATAGTTATCGAAATATGATTTATTGTTTTTGCCAAGTGCTTCTTTTTCTTTTTCGCTAAGCTTGCATATTTTCATGAATGCACTTGCAATTTCTTCAGGATCTTCATTTGAGAATACTGAGCCATTTGCGGCTTCTAATAATTTTTTGCCATCACCTGAGATAACTCCAATAATTGGTTTTCCATATTTTAAATATTGAATGGCTTTATTTGGAATTGTTTTTCCAACATATCCTTCATTTTTTAATGAAACAATGAGTGCATCTGCGTTGAAGTAATATGACTCAGCTTGTTCAATTGGTAAAGCTCCATGATAAAAAACTTTGTCGCTCAATCCTTCTTGAATTATTTGTTTTTTAATAGAGTCAAGTTCTCCGCCCATTCCCATTAAATGGAGTTTTATATCATCATTTTTAAGATATTTCATAGCTTCAATGAGTTTGTCAACCATCTGAATTGAACCAATATTGCCTGCATAGACAACATTATATTTTGCCTCATATTTGATTGGTTCGATTTTGTTAGACTTACTAACAATAATAGGTTGATTGATATAATCAAACGATTTGTCTTTGATATTTAAAACATTAAAGAAATAATCTTTAAATGACGGGGACGAAACAACTATATCATCACATTTTTTATATAAAGATACGCTCCACTTATAAAGCAATTTATAAATAAGAGAATCCTTCTTAACTGCATGTGTAATTATGGTTGATTCAGGCCATAAGTCCTCACAAAAAAGAAGGTGTGGAACATTGTTTTTCTTAGAATAAACAATAGCAGGTGCAATAGAGATAACAGGTGATAATGAAATTGATAAAACAACATCAAATTTTTGTTTTAAGTTAGAAGCAAATCTTTTCGCATTTCTATGAAATGATAAATAATTTAGAGATACTGATATTCGCCCTTTTTTTCTTGGCCTAAGATTCAATCTATGAATTTCAACTCCATTAAGGATTTCGAATTTTACTTTTTTGTATTCAGGTAAAATTTTGTTAAAACCATAATTTGGCTTTCCGGTAATAACAGTAACATTATGACCAAGTTTTACTAAACCTTCTGCTATATCGCTAACAGAATTCCTTTCAGGAAAGTAATACTGACTTACAAGCAAAATTCTCATAACTTTCTACTATTATATAGTATTCAAAATCGTTTGCGTGATTATATTAAAAAAAGACGAATGTTTTTTTCGTCTTTCTTGTTTATACTATTTTGTATGAAGTCAAACATTCACTCAAATGTTGTTATCAATCTAATTAGAACAATTGCGATGACTCTCCTTTCATTCATCACATTTCCTTTTGTTTGTAGAATATTGGGCGACTCTGCATTAGGTACATTTACCTGGGTTAGCTCATTTATATATTACTTCATAATTCTTTCAAAAATATCGATTCCCAATATAGCAGTAAGAGAATGTGCAAAAGTAAAAGATGACCCAGAAAAGCTATCGATGAAAATTCAGGAATTTTTCATTTTGCAGGCAATTATGACAATCATTTCATTTGGATTAATGTGCGCTATCGTTTTTTCAGTTCCGTCATTAAAAGATGGAAATATTCAAAATTTAATATTTATTCTTTCTATCAATTTTCTTGCTAGTGTTTTTGCCTTTGAATGGGTGTTCACTGCTCTAGAAAAACAGACATACCTTGCAATTAGATCAATTATTATCTTGGCCTTTGTCGATATTTTAATTTTTACGATGGTTAAATATAAAGAACGTCTTGCTCTTTATACATTTTTAACAACGCTTGTGACTCTATTAACCGTTGTTTCTAACTTAATATATCTTCCCCGATTAATTAAATTCAAAAAAGTTGGTCGATATAATTTTAAGCAATATATTCCGGAATTATTAATGCTATTTGTAATATCCTTTGCTTTAGCAATATACGCAAAAACGGATTCGTTTATCTTAGGTATAATAGATTCATCAAAAGCGTCTGTTGGTAGTTATTCTGTTGGTATGAAAGGTGTTGATATAATCATTGGAATAATTATTGCATTAGGCAGTGTTTTTATGCCCAGAGCAAGTTATTATTTCACAAAAAATGACGAGAAAAACTATTCAAATCTTAACAAATATTCAACAAATATATGCTTCATAATTGTTATTCCAGCAATTGCTTTAATGGCAACCCTTGCAACTCCAATAACATCTTTGATTTCTGGTTCGTATTCTGCTGATTCATATAAAGATGCTTCATTGGTGTTAATTTCACTATGTTCGTTAATGCTTACATATTCATTAACTAACATTATTTATACCCAAATATTAATTCCTCAAAAACGAGAAAAAATTTATTTAATTGTTATGCTTTTAGGTGCAGCATTGAATATTGGATTATCTATCTTGTTTGGAACAGTTATTATGAAAGAAAATCCTGCTATAGGAATTGCCATTGCGACATCATTAACAGACTTATTAATTTTAATTGCCTTGCTTGCTCCAACATGGAAAGACTCTAAAAATATGATATTCAATCTTAATAACCTAAAAATTATTATTCTAGGAATCGCTATTGGGACATTTAGTTTCTTTGTAGGACCTCTTATATATAATTCCTTCGTAAATAATCTTTCACTTTCAATGGAAATGGCGAGCTTGTGTGAAATAGGAATCATTCTTGTTGGATCCATTGCCATATATTTAATTGGCTTAATACTTTCAAAAGAAAAACTTACTCGCTCAATATTAAGAAAGTAAGTTAAGAATATTGTTTCAAAGCTATATCTCTAATTTTCGCCTTTACATATTTTTAGAAGATTTTCATATAAGGCTAATCTAGTTAACAGTCCAACTCCTCCTGGAACAGGGGTTTGAAGTTTAACAGGAAGATTATTAATACAATCTCCTTTTAATCCGTCCTCATCTCTATTTATTCCAACATCAATAATAACGGCGTCTTTTTTAAATTTAAATTTATCGTCAATAAGATGCTTTTTACCAACTGCAACAACAATAATATCTGCATTTTCAAGATATCTATGCATATCAGCAAAAGAGGTTTTTGAATGAAGCACAGTGACATTTGCGCTTCTAGAAAGAAGAAGTTTTGCCATTGGTTTGCCAACTATGTTACTTCTTCCTATTACCACCGCATTTTTACCTAGCAAATCAATATGCTCATGATCAAGGTAATTCATAATGCCTTGTGGAGTACATGGATTGAGTTTTGATAATGGATGAAAACCATCAACATCTTTCTTTGGAGAAATCGCAAGTTTAACTGATTCTTCATCAATTTGTTTAGGTAACGGCATCTGAACAATAAAACCAGTAACACTGTCATCTTTGTTTAATTTATCGATTTCATTTAATAAATTTTCATGACTAAAATCTAAAGGAAATTTTCTTAATTCCACATTAACACCTAATTCAGATCCGTCTTTAAGTTTGCCTCTAATATATGCTTCACTTGCAGGGTCTTCGTTCATTTGAACGATAACAAATTTTGAGACAGATTTAAATTTAGCAAATTCTACCTTAAGTTCTTCTTTTCTTGTTTTTACAAAATCTTTAATAGTCATGATACTATTTTACCAAATATTATTTATAATAGAATCATGGATTTTGTGGGTCTAGACAAATTTTCACTTCTTGACTATGACGAAATGGTCTCGGTGGTTCTTTTTGCACCTAATTGTAACTTTAGATGCCCTTTTTGCCATAATATTGAAACTGTTGTTGACGCAAAGGAAAGAATACCTTTTGAAGAAATAATTGATTATCTTAAATCTCGTTCTAATTTAATTGACGCTGTTGTCATATCTGGAGGCGAACCTACATTAATGAATGATCTAAAAGATAAGATAATAAAAATTAGAGAATTGGGATACAAAATAAAATTAGATACAAATGGTTCGAATCCTTTATTACTTAAAGATTTGATAGAATCTAAACTCGTTGATTATGTAGCGATGGATATTAAAAATTCATTGAGCAAATACGATATTACATCTGGGGTAAAGGGTAATTTTAATTTAGTTAAAGAATCAGTTGAAATTCTTAAAAATAATAAAGTTGATTATGAGTTTAGAACAACTTTAGTAGAAGAATTCCACAACGATGAATCTATAAAAGAAATGGCAAAGATGCTTAAAGGTGCAAAGAAATTATTTTTGCAAAAATATGTTTATCGTGAGGGAGTCATAAATAAAAGCCTTCACCCAGTTGATGAGGCAAAGGCTAATTCATTTAAAAAGATTCTTTTATCTTCGATTGACGCTGTTGAACTACGTGGTTATTAAGAAAGATATTTAATTATAGATAAGGCGGCAATCGCTCCATCATTACAAGCTGTAACGAGTTGGCGAACGCCTTTTTTTCTTGTGTCGCCAACAGCGTATAATCCTGGCGTTTTTGTTTCCATGTCTTCATTTGTAATTACATATCCCTTGTCTAAGACAAGAAGATCAGCAAATCTATCATTTTGAGGTATTTGCCCTATACAAATAAAGACATTGTCGGTTTGATATTCTCTTTTATTTTTGTCAATTGTATTTTCAAATACTAGACCAGTTAATTTATCTTCGCCTTTGTATTCCAATAAATTCATATTATGTGTTACAAAAATCTTAGAATTTGCTTTTACTTTATCTATTAGAATTTGATCGCCGAAGAAATGGTCAAATAATGTAAACATATGAACTTTTGTGCAATAGTCGGTAAGAAGAATTGCATACTGCATAGCAGTGTTTGCATCGCCAATTAAATATGCTTCTTTTCCTTTTAGCATTGGCCCATCACAAACTGCACAAAAAGAAATTCCGTTGCCTATAAAATCATCTTCCCTAGGAAGATTCATTAATCGGTGTTTAACACCGTTAGCAAGAACAACCGTCTTTGATTGATACTCATTATAGTTGGTTGTAACAAGAAATATACCGTTTTCATCTTTTTTGATAGATTCAACATCTTCTAATTCAAAAGATGCACCTAAATCAACGATTTGTTGAAACAAATGATCAGAAAAATCTAACCCAGAAATTTCTTTAATGGAAGGGAAATTTTCCACCTTAGGTGAATTAGCAATTTGACCACCAAAGTTTTCTTTTTCTAAAACAAGAACACTTTTATTATTTCTAAGAAGGTACAAGGCAGCGCTCATACCTGAAGCGCCACCGCCAACTATAATTGAATCATAAATCATATTAATTTAAACTTTCGATATATCCCTTGATATTAGATGCATTCTCAAATAATTTAATGCCTTCATTAGAAGGAACTACCAACGTAGGGGCCTTTTTAATGTTGTATTTTTTAGTCATTTCAATTTGATCTTCTGCATCAACAAATGTGTATTTAATTCCTGCTTTTTCCAAAAGCATTTTTGCCATCTTACAATTTGGGCATGTTTTGGTTCCAAAGAGTAAAACTTCGTTTAATGACTCATCAGAATTTTCTTTTTCTAAACATGTGCATTCTTGTGAATGAACTTCATGTGTTAGATGAGAATTTTTAATGTCGTACTCTTTACGATTGTTATATTCTTCAGTTTTGCCATCGTTCCAGTTTTGAATTGGACGGTAATAACCAGTAATACGACTATATACTTCTGTTTTTGAACCACATTTTGGACAAACAAATTGTTCACCATCAAGATAACCATGCTCTTTACATACGGAATAAGTAGGTGACATTGTATAGTATGGAATATGATAATTCTCAGCAATCTTTCTAACTAGATTCATACATGATTTGTATGATGGAAGTTTTTGGCCTAAGAAAGCATGGAAAACAGTACCTGATGTATAAAGAGTTTGCAATCCATCTTGGATATCAAGTGCTTTAAAGATATCATCAGTAAAGCTAACTGGAAGATGAGATGAATTTGTGTAATATGGCGTATGTCCTTGCTCACTTGCTGTAATAATATCTGGATATTTAGCCTTATCGTGTTTTGCTAAACGATATGATGTTGATTCGGCAGGTGTAGCTTCAAGGTTATATAAATCGCCATAAAGTTCTTGGTAATCTGATAATCTTTCACGCATATGATTCAAGACAGCTTTTGTAAATTCAATAGCTTCTGGATTTGTTAAATCTTTTTTAATCCAGCGAGCATTTAAGCATGCTTCATTCATACCAACTAATCCAATCGTGGAGAAGTGATTATTAAATGTTCCTAAATAACGTTTTGTATATGGATATAATCCTGCTTCAAGCAAAGCAGTAATTGTATTTCTTTTAACTTTTAATGAGCGGGCAGATATATCCATGATTTTATCAAGTCTAGAATAGAAATCAGCTTCATCGGTTGCTAAATATGCGATACGTGGCATGTTAATAGTAACAACACCAACAGAGCCTGTAGATTCACCAGAGCCAAAGAAACCACCCGATTTCTTTCTTAATTCACGTAAGTCAAGACGAAGTCTGCAACACATACTTCTAACATCACTTGGCTCCATATCTGAGTTAATATAGTTTGAGAAATATGGAGTTCCATATTTAGCTGTCATTGTGAACAACAATTTATTATTTTCAGATTCAGACCAATCAAATGTTTTGGTGATTGAATAGGTTGGAATAGGATATTGGAATCCGCGTCCATTTGCGTCACCTTCAATCATAACCTCAATAAAGGCTTTATTAACCATAGCCATTTCTTTAGTACAATCCTTGTACTTAAAGTTCATTTCTTTTCCACCAACAATACAATTGAGCTCAGCCATATCATTAGGTACGGTCCAATCTAATGTGATGTTTGTAAATGGAGCTTGTGTTCCCCATCTTGATGGAGTGTTAACACCATAGATAAATGATTGAATGCATTGTTTAACTTCTTTATAAGTGAGATTATCAACTCTAACAAATGGAGCAAGATATGTATCAAAAGATGAAAATGCCTGTGCACCAGCCCATTCATTTTGCATAATGCCAAGAAAGTTCACCATTTGATTGCACAAAGTTGAAAGGTGGTTTGCTGGTGATGATGTTATCTTTCCGGGAACACCACCCAACCCTTCTTGAATGAGTTGCTTTAATGACCAACCAGCACAATAGCCTGTAAGCATTGATAAATCATGAATATGAATATCAGCATTTCTATGAGCGTTTGAAATTTCTTGATCATAGATTTCGCTTAACCAATAGTTAGCAGTAACTGCACCACTATTAGAAAGGATTAAACCACCAACAGAGTATGTAACAGTTGAATTTTCTTTAACTCTCCAGTCATTTATTTTCAAATAATTATCAATAACATTTTTATAGTCAATATTTGTTTCCTTAAGTTGTCGTAGATTTTCGTGTTGTTTACGATAAATCATATAACTACGAGCAACATCAATGTATCCTGCTTGAATTAAAACAACTTCAACAGCATCTTGGATATCTTCAATTTCAATTGAATCTTGCTTAATTTTGCTGTTAAATTCAGCAGTAGTTCTTAAAGCAAGCATTTGTATAATGTCAGTATTATAAAATTTGTGTTCCGCCATAAAGGCTCTTTCAATTGCACTTTCAATTTTTGCAATATTGAATTCTTCAAGGGAACCATCACGTTTTTTTACTGTTAGCATAATTATTACTCCTAAAAATTAGTTAAACTTTATCCTAAAGTTTACTATACTCAATTTTATTAATGATTTGAGTGTGCATTTATTATACATAAAATTATTATCATATAATATATGAATATTCGAAAAGTTGTACACTGTATATATTTTTGTAAGTTTTAATTGATAAATTCGAGACGAGAATGGGTTCACTCATAATAAAATAAAGAAAGCATAAGTTTCTTGCTTTTTTGCACGTAATAATAAAAGGAATATGCAAGATGGCTAAAAGAAATTATTGCTTTCTTTGAATATAAATAATTTTTGCGTTAAAAATTTGACGATCTTTTGTCTTTCCTGAAACATATTCAACGTCATTTTGAATATTGTTTGAAAGAATAAGTTCTTCGCCACTTAATAATTCATGTTCATAATTAATGTCAAAATGTTTAATTTGTTTATCCTTAAAAAAGGCAAAATCATGGCAATCAATGACATAATTAATATAACTTGTGTTATTAATATGACCATTTAAATCAGTATCAGAATATGTTGAGACACGCTTATTGCACTCAAATAGTTCTATTGGGGGATTAATTTTTTGAGGAAGCTTTTCTTCATCATCTATATGTTCATGAGGAAGCACATCTCCTCCAAATGGATTCATATTTATATTGTGGTTATCCATGTTTAGAACAACCCATGTCGAGCTTGCTTTAATAACAATTTCGCCAGAGAGTGTTTCAATTTGAAAAAATCTTGGAAAAATAAATTTCATATCTTTTCCTGGATATGTTTTCACTACAAGAGTTTCCAAGAATTTGGGCATTCTAATAATATCGACAGAATATCTTGTAATAACCCAAAACATTCCTTTATCTATAGTCTTTTCTCTTCCAATGCCAAGTTTTTCGGCGTGCTCTGTGGCAATGTCTTGCATAAACTTGAACAAACTTGAAAGACGTAAATCCAAAAATGGATCTACGTCACTTGGTCCTACAAAATATTGCTTTTCAAGCATTAACTATTGCCTCGATAATTGATGAATAGTCCGACCATTCGGAATTAGTTTTATAAGATTCAACTAAATCGCTTGGAACATAAATGTGTTCAATGTTTGAACCCTCGAATGCGCCGGGATATAAAGAAACAACACTAGGGCTTTCAAGGGTGATTGAAGAAAGTTTACTATCAACAAATGCACCAACCTCAATAAATTTAATATTGCTTGGTAGCACAATCGATGTAATTCCACTATGAGCAAACATAAGTGATTTAATAGATGTTAAAATCGGATTAGAACTTATGGTCACACTTGTCAATGACTCACATTCAAAGAAAATGTTTGCTGCTAAAGCATCGCAAGTGTTAGGAATAACAAATGAAGCAAGTTTAACGCAACCGCTAAATGCTCCCATTCCTATATTTGTTAATGATGGATTAGCGCCAAGATTTACATTTACAAGTTTAGTACAATAAGCAAAGGCTTCTTGACCTATTGTTTTATAATTTTCAGGAACGTTAATTTCTTCGAGTGATTCGCAACCATAAAAACAATTTGTTGTTATAGCGTCACAAGAAGTTGGCAATGTAACATTCTTAAGTGAAACACAACCTTGGAAAACATTTGTCTCAATTGTTTTAACATCATTATCAATTACAATTGATTCTAGACTAACGCAATCTTTAAAAGCGGAACGATTTATAACTGTGACATCTGATGATCCGTTTGTTCCAAAATCGACAACTTTAAGGTACTCTGCGCCTTCGCAAAGAGATGGCGGTAAGGTTGTAATATTTCTTCCTTTAACAATTTCAAGGTATGAAAGGTCAGTAATTGCACTGTAATCTTTTGCAAGTCTAAGTGTTTTAACATTTGTTCCGCTAAAGAAGAACGAATCACTATTCGTACCACCCAAACTTGATAATGTAACTGGAACATTCACTTCATCTCTAGGAGTAAGTTCGTTGCCTAATTCGTCAACAAGAACAAGTCCTTCAAACAATGGGGAGTTATTAAACATACCAGATTCAAATTTCAAAATTCCTTGGTATGATACATCACTAGCAGTCCAGACATATTCGCCTTTTTCTTCATCAAGTACACGAACAATTTCAGGTGTACCTAAAACATTATTATAGGCGGTAATATACTTAAGTTCTGAACATTCTGCAAAGGCATTTTTCTTAACAGAATTTACATTAAATGGAACATCAAATGATGTAAGAGCTGTGCCTTTAAATGCATTTTCTCCAATATAAGAAATTGTAGATAAAATAGATAAATCCTCATCAGAGAAATCAACTTCAGCGAGTTTTGAGCAATCTTCAAACAATGAATCAGAAATACTTTCAAATCCATATGGGATATTAACTTTTGTAATTTCATTACAACCTTTGAATGCTCCATAACCTAAATATTCAAGATTTTTATTTAAGTGAATTTCACCTGTCAATTTCGAATAACTAAATGCAGAACTTCCAATGTATGTGACAGATTCAGGAATGTTAATTTTAGATAAAGAAGAACAATAAGAAAACGCTAAATCGTTAATTGTTGTTAATTTATCATGTAGAACAACTTCCTCTAAAGCATCACATCCATCAAATGTTGATTCATAGATTGTTGTGAAATGTTCAGGAATTTCTGCATAGACAAGAGATGTTTGATCTTTGAAAACGCCAGAAGACATATTCTTGTATGCTCCTAGATTAACAACAGTGCCGCTCGCATGAGCGTATGGAGAGTTTTCGTTTTTAACTATATAAGCAGGATAATCCATTTTGCCTTTATAGACATAAAGCATATCTCCAATTGTAACTTCACCATCTTCTTGATCGGCCAACCATTTTGTGTTGGAGAATGCATCAGTCCCAATAGAAGCAAGATTCTTTGGAACATTGAATTTTTCAAGATTTTCGCAATAACTAAAACAATTGTTACCAATTATTTTAAGTGAATCTGGAAAAATAACTTCTTTAATATCTTCATTTGTTGCAAAAACTTCAGGAGCTATTTCCACAACTGGGCGTCCGCCTAATTGATTTGGAATTCTAAATTTAGAAGGAAGAGTAGCTTCTTCTTTGATTGCGTCAATTCTTACTCCACTTCCATCAACATCATAACGGTAAGAATAAGTAAATAATCCTACATTTTCATACTCAATAAATACTTTTGAAATAACAAAATAATAAGTTAATGAAATTGCAGCAACTAATGCAGCGCAAACACTAGAGATAATAATAATTTTGTTTCTTTTAGCGTGAGGCTTAACTTCTTTTGGTTTTGGTTCAATATATTCCATTATTTGTTACCTCCTTTATTCGCTAAAAATTCTTTGTATTCTTTTAATTCTTTTAGATTACATCTAACATAATGATCTTTCTCAACCTCATAAAGTTGTGGAATGTCTTCATATGTGTAATGATGTTCAAAAGGATTATAATTTATAATTTTCTTTTCTTTTTCAACCTTTGGATCAGGCAAAGGAATTGCGCTTAACAAAGATTTTGTGTATGGGTGAAGAGGAACTTCGAATAATCTATTTGCATCAGCGAGTTCTACAAGTCTTCCGCCATAAATAACACCAATTCGATCAGAAATGTATTTAACAACACTTAGGTCATGGGCAATAAACAAAACTGTCATATTGCTTTCTTTTTGGAATTCTTTAATTAAGTTAAGCACTTGTGCTCTGATAGAAACATCAAGAGCAGAAATTGGTTCATCAGCAACAATAACTTCTGGCTTCATAAGCATTGCTCTAGCGATACCAACACGTTGACGTTGCCCACCACTAAATTCGTGTGGGTAACGTTTTAAATGTTCTGGACGAAGTCCAACCTTGCGCATCATGTCTTCAACTTTTTCGAGTCTATCAGCTTCATTTTCAAATAAATGGAATGCACGAATACCTTCGCTAACGATATAGTCAATATTAGCGCGATCATTTAATGATGCACTAGGATCTTGGAAAATCATCTGAATCTTAGTTTTTAGTTCTCTTTCTCTACTACGAGAAATTTTTCCACTAATTAAATGGCCATTATAACGAATTTGTCCTTTTAAAATAGGGATGATTCTCATCATTGATCGGCCAACAGTAGTTTTGCCAGAACCTGATTCACCAACAAGACCAAATATTTCACCGCGCTTAATTGCGAGATTAAAATCTTCAACTACAACACGTAAATCGGTTCCACGTTTAAAACCAATATCAACGTGACTCATTGTGATGACATCATCTTTATTTCCGCGAACAACATCTAGACTTTCAGAATCAAATTCTTTGTATTTTGAACCGTCTTTTTTGTTATGTGGAATATCTGTAGGAGTGTAGATATTTGCAATATCAATATATTTCTTATTTTCCATTGTCTTTACCTACCTCTCTTTGAAGTTCTTTAGCTGCAACAGCCATGCGTTCGCGTATGTTTTGTATGATTTTAGGTTTTTCAACCTTAGGTGCACGTGGATCAAGTAACCATGTTTTAGCATAGTGAGTATCACTAATCTTAAACATAGGTGGTTCACTAACATAATCGATTTTCATCGCATATTCATTTCTAATTGCAAAAGCATCACCAATAATTTCGCTTGTAAATGCTGGTGGATTACCTTTAATGTAAACCAAAGGTTCTTCCTTTGTTCCTAATTGAGGAAGTGAAGAAAGAAGAGCCCAAGTATATGGATGTGCCGGTTCATAGAAAATATCTTCTGCTGTACCATATTCAACAATTTGACCACCATACATAACAGCAATTCTATCTGCAACGTTTGCAACAACACCAAGGTCGTGAGTAATAAAAATTGTTGTCCAATGATATTCTTTTTGAAGTTCACGAATAAGTTCGAGAATTTGAGCTTGAACAGTGACATCTAAAGCAGTTGTAGGTTCATCGCAAATAAGAATTTCTGGACGGCACGCTAAAGCGATTGCAATAACAACACGCTGTCTCATACCACCACTATATTGGAATGGATAATCTTTCATTCTCTTTTCAGGTTCAGGGATTCTGACCTTTGTTAGCAATTTTATAGCTTCTTCTTTGGCTTCTTTTTTTGTTAAACCATGATGAAGCATTAGAACTTCTTCAATTTGATAACCGATTGAAAGTAAAGGATTTAATGAAGTCATTGGGTCTTGGAAAATCGTCGCAATTCTTTTACCACGAATTCCTTTCCAATGCTTCGTTGTTTTTAATTTTGTTAAATCGATGCCATCAAACATAATGGTGCCGTTAGAAATGAAACCATTACTTTCAAGCATGCCTGTGAATGTCTTTGTAAAAACGGATTTGCCAGAACCTGACTCACCAACAATCGCAAGTGTTTCTCCTTTTATAACATCAAGAGAAATATCACGAATAACATTCATCTTTTTTCCGTGAGAAAGGAATCCTACGGATAAGTTTTTAACACTTAATACTATTTCTTTTTCCATAGTTTCTCCTTTCTAACGATGGTTCTTCGGATCTGTCGCGTCGGCTAAAACAAGACCTAAATAGAAGAAGGTCACTGTCAATGGGACAAGAACAATCAAAGGAACAATCAACAAGTTAGGATGATCAAGCCATTCACCAGTGTTGGTAACATCTGTCAATAACTGTCCTAACGTAATATCTCCATTCGCATAAGTGAATGAAAGTCCAAAGAAGGCTAAGCCAACTTCAGATGAAATTGCACCTGGAATAGCAGTTGAAACAACAGTGACAATAACAGAAACCAAATATGGAAGTAAGTTATGTGTAATCATTGCTTTAGGACTGCTACCTAATGTTTGAGATGCAATGTTGTAATCACGATTACGGATGATAATAATTTGGTTACGAATAAATCCTGCAAGACCCATCCATCCAAACATACAAAGAAGGAAAACAATAACCCAGAAGCTAGGCTTTAAGAATTGCATCAGCAAGAAATAAAGTAGTAAGTCTGGAATGTTACTAACAAAGTTACGTAATTCAATCATAATTGGGTCAAGTTTTCTAAAATAACCCCACAACGATCCAATTAAAATACCAAAGAACGTGTCAATTAATGCAACAACAGTCGCAAGTAAAAGAGATAGTCTTGTGCCAACCCAAACACACGTCCATAGGTCAAGCTTTGCAAATTCCTTTAAAGTTGAACCGCCTGTGCCAAACCAGTTAACTGAGTTCCAACCAAGGTTTGGTTCAAATCGTTCAATATTGACTCCATAGTATTCGTGATAACTCATCATTGGGCCAAATATTGTGAAGAACACAATAATGAGTAAAACCAAAATGCATACGATAGCTAATGGTTTTTTAAATATTTGTTTAATTGTCTCTCTCCAATATGAATATGGAGCAGAGGATAGTTTTTCAATATTTTCTTCGCTTGGTCCAATAACAGTGAAAAGGTCTTCCACGTTATGGTAAACAACTGAATCGATATCTCTAATATTATTATGTACCATATTTCCTCCCTCCTATCATTCATCTGAGAAGCTAACTCGTGGGTCAACAATCGCCGTAACGATATCGCCTAGAAGATAGCTAACAATTGAAATTAATGCGGAAATAATGATGATGCCTTGTAATGCATAGAAGTCACTCTTTCCGTGAGCGACGACTAAAAGGCCACCAATACCATTGATTCCGTAGATTTTTTCTAAATAGAATGTTCCAAGAAGAGCCCCAAGAACAGCTGCTGGAATGGAACGAACAAGTGGAACAATCGCATTTCTTAAAACATGTGTATAGAGAATACGATTTTCCGACAAGCCTTTAGAACGGGCAAACTTAACATAGTCAGAATTAAATTCATCTAACATGAATCTTCTAACCCAAAGTGAAATACCAGCCATGCCGGTAAAGCCCATTGTTAAAGCGGGAGCAAGTAAAGATAAGAAATTACCATCTTCATATGTTCGAGGTAATCCTATAAGCGTGCATAAAATTACCATCCATATGTAATAATATGCGACACCCGGTATAGCATCGATGGATATGATATAGGTTTTACCTATTTTATCGAAAATTCCATCTTTGTGTTTAGCCATCAAAATACCTGCTGGATAACCTAACACAACCTCGACAGCACAAGCGATAATGCCAACCTGGAAAGACACTCCCATTCTTTCAAAGATAACATCCGTAACGTACTTGCCAACATCACCTTCGATAAAGAAAATTCTTCCGAGGTTCATGACTGTAGTACGACAATTACTTGTGGTAATAATGTAATTAATTGTTCCATCAACAATTTCTGTTCCGTATTCTGTAAGACAAACTGTCTTAGGGAACGGTAGAATATTAAAGAAATATGTAAACAAATCAGCAAACCAGTTTGTGGTGATACCTAAATCTGCCTTGATAGATACACATTGCGCTTGGCGAATTGCATCATTCATTTTTGACCAGTTTTTAATAACTTGTTGACAGAACTCTTGTCCATTTCCGGCTTCAACTTTAAAACGAATTAAAAAGAACGTAGCGGTAATAGCAAGCAATATAGATATAATTGCGCTACCGATACGTTTTAATGAATACATTAATAATGGATGACCGAAAATGTTTTGTATTCTTGGTGAATTTCTGCAGATAAGTTTGTGGCCAACAAGTTCAACAAATACAACAAAAATCACAACGAGTGCGATAATGGTGTATCCAATAATATATGTGGCCATATTTATCCTTTCATTTAGCCATCAAAGGACCGGATAACCCGGTCCGATGATTAGCATTAATTAATAATTAATCTTCGTAAATTGCAATAATTGTATTGCCGCCGTATTTTAAAAGTTCTTCAGCTTTCTTAGTGTTTTGTAAATCACGGCAATCTTTACGTTCTTTACCTGTTGGGACATCTTCAAGAACCCAAATTCCAAGTAATGAGTGATCAGCAAGACCGTAGTGAGCACTTGGGTTTTCGTAACCACATGCGCGTGAAACGCTTGCTGTCCATCCTTGAGTTGTCATGTAAGAAGGTTTAATGAGATATAAGTCATTTAACAACATATATTCTGCTTCAGCGAACTTAGCATATCTTTCGTGGTTAGATGTAGTAATAAGTGAAGCTTCTTCAACTATTGCATTGTAATCTGCAAGCATGTGTTTGCTTGATTTTGTGAGTACTCCATCAACCAAACTATAGCTTTCAAATTCTGCAGTGTTGCCACTCATCTTACTCATTTCACCATTAGTGACATAACAGTGAACATATGTAAGTGGGTCAGCATAGTCACCCATCCATCCCCATGATCCAACAGTATAGTAGCCATTATTAGATGCGGATTCCCATGTTGATGAATTGGAAATCTTATCATGTACCATTTCAAAGTATGGATAGTGTCCATCACCTAATGGTGATCCACTACAAAGTGGTAATTTATCACTTACGTGGTTAGGGTTAATTGTGCAGCAGTTTGCTCTTTCATTCCATGATTGGATGAGCTGTTGTTCATTAGCAAGGTTATCAGTTGCAATACCGCCTGAACCCATATAGTCAACAATGATTGGGAATGATAGAGGATTACCACTAGCATCTTTATATTGTTGAGCGGCTGAAATTGCATTTTCTCTAAGTGTTTTAAGTGAGAGCCATGGATATTTTGCTAATGTTGCAGCAGTTTCATCACTTGGCTCAAGGAATTCAACACCTGAGATTTGCTGAGGACCAACTAAGGCTTTTGCTTCAGCAGCACCACCAGCTAAGCCCTTCTTGCTTGCATATGTTTCGTAATAATAGTCGATGTAATCTTTTCCGTATTCATCATAGACATATCCACGAGGAGTGAATGTGTTCATTTGATATTGGTTCTTGTCATCAACATAGAATTGTTCGTTATAAATGTTGAAACTTAATGCATCAAGGATAAGTTTACGAACTTCTTTGATTTTCAAAGCTTTGTTTGTGTTATTGACAACTCCAGCTTTTGCTTCATCTGTTGTGAATTTTCCTTTAAGTTCGTCGTCCCAATATGTTGCATTTGTCCAGGAAACTTTTTCTTCTGAACGATTAATATTTAGGTTGAAGTGATATGTATAGTCAATATCATCAAGTTCACGAGAGTTGACTTTGTCACTTGCTGGATTTTGGATAGTTCCCTTTCCATCTTCGCCTGTGATGTACATCTTCCAACCAGTTTCATCTTTTTGGTTGAGTGAGAAGCCGTCTACTTCCTTACGATCGAAGGCTTCACGCATTTCTTTGTAACTTGTTGATGCATCAACAACTGTGTAATTGACTACATCAATATGTACGCTGTCTGCTTTGTAATATTTGTCATTCTTTGCATATTTGACAGAATTTGATTTAAATTCTTGTAAACGGAATGGCCCACAATAGAGCATCTTGTCCATTGTTGTTCCGTAACCATTCGCGCCACCTGCTTGTGAATAGAAGTGAGCATTTGTAGGCATGAATGGTGTATATGTGAGCATTGTTGGGAAGAATTGTGCACTTGTTCTTAACGTGTAAACGAGTTCACCTTGTTCGTTAACCTTAACACCAACACGTTCAAAATTTGCAATTTTCGTAATATCACTTGCAGTGATATCTTCATCTGGTTCGTGTCCTGAATACTCTTTGATAAGTTCAATAAGCTTTGCAGCCATCTTAGCCTTATCATTTCTAAGATCTGTGTAACCAGGTTTTTGTTCTTGGATGAATTTTTCCATCATCTTGTAACAATAATATTCCCATGCATTGTTAACGAATAACGTATACATGTAATAAATTTCTGATTGGTTAGAGTAGTTCAATACTTCCTTAGCAGTTGTGACAAAGTCTTCTGCTGAAACATATTGTTCTTTGTCTTTGTATTTATAAATACTTCCATCAGCTTTTACCCAAGGTACATTTTCACGAATCTTGAATGTGAATACTTTGTTATCACTTGAATGTGTTGCTTTTGTTGCAAGCTCTTTACGAAGGATTCCGTAGCTATCATTCATAACAAGGGTGCCAACAAGATTAGCTAAGTGAGAAACATTTTCGGCATTTTGTGACAATGTTGGGTTTAATGTGCTTGGCGCACTTCCAAGATAGGCATTATAAACGTTTTTCGCTGTTTTACCTGTCATATAAGGGCCAGTCACAGGGTAGGTTCTAAGTCCGCTTCCGCCGCAGCTTGTAAGGACTAATGCTCCGAGCATAAGAAGAGGGAAACCAATGTGTTTTTTATTTGCCATAAATAACATTTCCTTTCAATCTTAAAGATTGTTAGTAATATATCATTATCATATTGCTATAGCAAATAAAAATTAAAAAAATCGCAACCAGTACGACTTACTTTTATACTGTTGGAGTGTGCAAAAATATCGAACAAACTGCCCCAATTAAAAGGCACAATAATCCACCAACAAACATCGGACAAAAGATAGCCCAGGCGGTGTTAATATTCGCTTGTTCTAACGGGTTATTCCAGTTTTTGGTTTTGTGACGAATTCTTGCTCTATATACATCTTGGATTATGAATCCAACTCCAAATATAACTACACCAGAAAATAAGAAAACATAGCTAATATATTCAATTGGCCATTTGCTAGAATCGTTGTTCACAAAATAAGGAATAATACCTATTGCACCGGCGACACCAGCGAGCAACAATGCGATTAAATAATTGTACCAACGTGTGAATGCTTTTTTCATAAGTTAAATAATACATTAATCAACGTTTGAATTAAATAGAAACCTAACATATACTTATGTTTATGGCAAACAAAAATCTAAAAGAAAACAAATTTAAACGAGCTCTTGTTGTCCCGTTTAGAAATATTGTTAAAAAGTTATGCCCTGTTGGCTATGTTAAGTATCAATACAGGTACATAACACATCACAAATTAAATCTTAAGAATCCGACTAGATACACAGAAAAACTTCAATATCTTAGATTGTTTGTTTATCCAAAGGATAATCTAGTAAGTAAATGTGCATCTAGAGACGGGGTTAGAGAATACATCAAAGACCTTGGATACGAACAATATCTTATCCCTACTTTTGGCGTATACGATTCATTTGATCAAATAGATTTTGACAAACTTCCAAATCAATTTGTTCTAAAATGCACACACGCCTGCGCATTTAATCAAATAGTAATAGACAAAGATAATTTCGACAAAGAGAAATCAAGAAAGCAATTCAACAAATGGCTTAAAACTAATTACGGCAAGAAAACAATGGAGATGCATTATTCTCCAATTAAACCAAAAATTATAATTGAAAAATATATTGGAGAACTTGAAAATCTACCACTTGAATATAAAATTCATGTTTTTAATGGAAAAGCAAAGTCCCTATATGTCGTAAGCGGAAGAAAAAAAGATATTCGTTATAACAATTACTACATAGATTGGACACCATTTGATGGCTCTCAATTTAATGGCTGGATGAAAACGGATTACGAATTAACTAAACCAAATAATTTTAATGAGATGGTTCGTTTAGCCGAAACTCTTGCAGAAAAATTTCCATTCGTAAGAGTGGATTTATACAACGTAAACGGAAAAATATATTTTTCCGAGATGACATTTACTCCAGCAAAAGGAACACTTATTTTAGATGATGATAAGTGTGATTTTGAAATGGGAGAATGGCTTGATATTAGCAAATATATAAAAAATTAACGCCACGATGATCTTGGAATCATAATTTCATAAAGCATTATGCAGAAATGCGGATGTTTTTCATCGTCTTTATCATCGACAGGTATGCCGTATTTTTCGTAATCACCACTATCGGATGAAATAAGTTGGTCTAAACTAAATGTTAATGTCATTGCGACCACACCATTTAACATAGTTTGATAATTTAATCCAAACACATCTACAAAGTAGAAGCACATAAGTGATGATATTCCATGAGTGTTGCTTGGAACTAAAATATCATTCATGGAAACAACATATGCTTCATAGTCATTAGAATTTGAAATGTGCTTATACAATGTGAGTTTGAAATCAGTAATTGCTGTCGAATATTCATATCCCTCACATGATGTTTGACCTCTTAACGCCATAGCAAAATACCTAGAGTCAACTAATTGTTTAGGGAAAAATGATGAGTAGCCTGTTTTATTTAATTGAACACGGCTCTTTGCATAATATCCATCGCATCTCACTCTTCCATCATATAGTCTAGATAAAAATCCATTTTTAAATGAATCATCAATAGATGATAGATTTTCTGTTGGGCCATAACCTGTACCATAATCTTCTATTGGGGTGTCAATATTCCATTCCAAGAATTTCTTCTCACCAGATGGCGATGTATATGTTTGATCATTTTCTGTTAGGCCAGTTATTTTCTTTCCGAATGTTGGATTAGAAATATAAGTATATTTACTTGCATCAAATTCGGTTGTTTTCGAAACATTTATTTGATCAACATTATTATGTTCAAGGTAATAATTTGTTTCAAATTTACCTGTATCATATGCATAACCAGGATAAAGTTCGTTAGTCTTATTACACGACATAAGCATAAATGATGTAATAGATAAAATTAAAATAGACTTTATTTTCATAAATCATCATCTCCAAAATCGTAATCGTGCACAGGTGTCTTTTTCGTAACTTCTTCTTTTTTCAAAGAAGGCTCTTTGCCATATTCTTCACCATCTTTTAGGAGGATAGGTGTGTAGACATATCCTAAAAGAGCAAGCATAACCAATGTTAAAGGGCTTCTAAAAAACGAAATATAATTTCCTGAATCGTGAATCAAAGGGAATGAATCATAATTAAATGTAGAATAGACAAAAAACGAAACAAGAATTCCTAAAACAATTATCTTTGTTGAGTCACTATCATTAGATCTTTTTAGATATGAGCGAATAATAAATACACAGGTAACAATAAAAGCGATGATGAAAATAAAGGCAAGAAGACCACCTTCCTTAATCGCTTCTATTTCAAACATCTTTGTATTAGTCTTAATAATTTCTTCATTTGCGTAGCTATTGTCTAAACCAAAAAATAGTTGGCCGGCCGACTTAGAAATGCCTCCTAAAACAGGATTAACATTGTGCATCCAACCATTTGCATTAAAAATGCGATTTAAAATTCGATTCGAAGCCACAAAAGACGAAAACGCATTTCCGCCTTTTGCATTAATAAACGCAAATATGAAGAAAATAAAACATAAAACGGCAATGCCTAAGATTCCATAAAAAACAATTCTTCCAGTGTATTTTTTACCTTTTAAAAAACGATAAATAACTCCAACAAAAGCTACCGGAATAAGGAAAGCAAGAGCGATTAGATTGGGGATTGTAATCAAATAGATTAATCCAATTAATCCAATAACTAGAAATAATGAAAATTTAATTTTGTCCCTTTTAGGACTTACATAAAATAATCCAAGCAAAAAACAAGATTCTAAAACGCCAAATACGCCAGTAGAGGCAATTGACGTTTCTTTGAAAGCAAAGCCTTGAAGCCAAAACCCTTCTTTAGTGATATTAAATAATTCTGCATTGTAAAAATATATTGGAGTGTCCTTATATTGTAATGCATAAAAGAATCCATATTGTGTCCATGAATAAATCATTGATACAAGAGTTAACAAAGCAAGCGCCGAGCCAATTGTTAATAGTATTGTTTCAGGAGCAAAACTTTTGAATCTTCTTAAAGCGATGCCCATGAACAAAAAAGCATTAATTGCTAAAAGAACCAAAACATTTGTTGCTCCATATGCATTTCTAAGCAAGTTGCCAAACGAAATAAATATAGAAATAAGAAGCATTAATCCCATAAATAAAAGGAGGGATTTTGCTTCATTTTTTGAAAAGCGATTATACACTAAAAAGACAGTAAAAATACTTAAAAGTATTCCTATAACATAAAAGACTGTGTTAATGCCACCAAGAGCAAAACCAGTAATTGCCAAACATTCTAAAATAAGAAACGCTACAAGCGAGTCTGCGTTAGATAACTTTTTTAGAAAATTCATAACAAGATTATATCTTACTTATGATATGTTTCGTTATGGAAAATTTTAAAAGCACGATAAATTTGTTCTAAAAGAACTAATCTAGTCATCTGATGAAGGAAGGTCATTTTTGACAATGAAATTGAGTCATTCGCTCTTTCTTTTATCTCATCTGACAAACCATATGAACCGCCTATTACAAAATTAATTTGGCTCCCTCCTATTTCAAGTTTCTTCATCAAGAATGATGAAAATTCAAGAGAATCCATTTCTTTTTTGTTTAAATCAAGCGTGATTAAATAGTCACTTGGTTTAAGCAAGTTTAAAACTTTTTTGCATTCCAAATTCTTAACTTGTTCTATATCTTTTTTTGAAGGATTATCTTTAACAGGTTGATCTGGTAATTCCACTATTTCAATATTCGCATATGGTTTTATACGAATAAGGTATTCATTTATTCCTTCTTTAAGATAGTTTTCTTTAATTTTTCCAATTGCGTATATTTTAATTTTCATCTTTATTTAATTCATCAAACGCACTTTGTATTGAAGGTGCATCTTTTGTTAACTTCTTAATTGTAATTCCTTGAACTTTTTTATCAGCAATACTCAATTGGTGAGCACTCTTCAAAAGATTTTCTTTTGTTTTTTCTAATTCTTTAATTGATTTGTCAATTTCATTAATTGCATCGGTAAAGTTTTTACCTGCACGCATTACATTGCTACTAAAATCTTCTTTATATTCGCGGAGATTTCTTTCGAAATTAACTAAATCATAGTTTTGTTGTTGATAAACAGTAAGTTCTCTTCTTGCATCGATATTTTTAATTGCTGCATTTCTTAAAAGAGTAATCATAGGAATAAAGAATTGTGGTCTAATGACATACATATTTTTATATTTGTATGAAACATCAACGATTCCTTGATTATATAATTCACTTTCAGGTTCTAATAAAGAAACTAATACAGCATATTCGCATCCTTTTTTCTGTCTATCTTCTTCAAGCTTCTTGAAAAAATCTTCATTTTTATGCTTTTTATCGCCATCATCATTTTGGTTTTTCATTTCAAACATAATTGAAATAAATTCAATGCCATCGCTTGTTTTATCTCTAAAAACAAAGTCGCCTTTTCCGTGTTCGATAACTTCGTTATCTTTTTCAAAATATGCATTTGGAAATGCTGTTGCACGAATTTTATTAAATTCTGTTAAACAATGCTGTTCTAAAGACTCGCCAATCATTTTTGTTGAAAGCTTAGCTTTCATGTCGCGATAAAATTCTATTTGTTCATCTTTTTGCTTCAATGCAACTTGATGCTCTTTGTTAATGTTATCAATTTCTAATTGAGCTTCTTTTTTATTGAGTTCAATTTGACTTTTTAGTTCAAGAATTTTTTTATCTTTTTCACTTACTGCTTTAGAAATTTCTAAATCTTTTTCATTTTTTAATGATTTATTATCTGATTTAACCTTTTCTAATTCTGTCTTTAAATCAAATAGAGCTTTCTCTTTTTCGGAGTTTGATTTCTCTTGTTGAAGTTTAAGCATTGCATCATTTTCTTTTCTTAATGATTCTTCTCTTCTTTTAAGTTCTTTTTCGAATTCTTCGTTGCGAACTTGTTCAGCAATTCCTCTATATTCATTTTCATCGACAGTAAACACTGTTCCACATCTTGGGCATTTAATTTCTGGCATAAGTTTTCTCCTTGCTTATATTTTAAACATACATTAAAAACATTTCTATTAAAATGTAAAAATAATTTTTATTTTTATGATATAATTTTTTACATGAAAAAATCGTTATTAATATTTGATATGGACGGAACTATTTTAAACACATTAGATGATTTAAGAAATTCTGTTAATTTTTCACTGGCAAAACATGGCTTTCCATTAAGATCATTAGAACAAATAAGACTTGCGATTGGTAATGGCATAGCAATGCTTGTTAAGCGTTCCTTGCCGATAAATGTAGACAATGAAACATACAAAAATGTTCTTTATGATTTTGAAAAACATTATGCTTTGCATAATTCAGATTTAACAAAAGCATATGATGGCATGCTTGAAACCCTAATAGAATTGAAAAATAAAGGTTATAAACTTGCTGTCTCTACAAATAAAATCGAAAATGTTGCTCAAGAATTAGTTAATAAAATTTACCCAAATATCTTCGAAATGGTTGCAGGTGATAATAATAAAAGAAAAAAGAAACCTGCGCCAGATAGCATTTTTGATATCATACAAAATCTCAACATATCAAATAAGCGTGAAGTTATTTATATAGGCGATACCGAGGTTGATTATCAAACAGCTAAAAATGCCGGAATTGAGTGCATTTTAGTCAGTTACGGTTATAGAACAGTTAACGAATTAACAGAAATGAATTTAGATATTAAAAAAATTATTCATTCACCCAAATATTTAGCAAAAATAATGCTTGCCAACAATTAATATATTTTCACAATTGCAGCATAAAAATCTCGAACATTCCGAATCCTACCATTTGTTTTATTTTGCTGTCGAGATTTGGCAGGAACAAGTTCATCTATATGTTCTTGTAAAAAACTTAATCTATATTTTGCGTTCTTAGCAAAGCTAATGAATTACATTTAATATGGTTATCGTAATAACTAGAATGGTGCAATTTCGGAGCTAAATAATTTAATAATCTTTTAGCGTGTGAGAAATCGCTCCCTTTTCCTGCTATTATTTCTAAATTTTATTTTTCTTTTAATTCTATGAATTCAGGACAATCAAAGGAATACTTTATATTTTTTTATGCCTTCTATCGATAATGGATTATTTGCTATTATCCCATTATAAATTTGTAATTTTTCTTCATTTACTACAGTTTTTTCTTTTTTACTCATATAACAAAATATCCTCCTATTTTTGGAGATCCTCTAAATTCTACATACTGAACCAATTTTCTTTTTAATGAATTCTTAACCATGTCTAGAGTAATATTGGAATATTGAAGAAACAATTTCTCTGTTATTTGCTTTGCGTTTAGGCCAGGATTAAGTTGAATTGTTCTTAATACACTCAAATCCACATCGTTTAAGGCTTTGTTGATTATTATTTTTGTTGGGTCATTTACTGGGTCATTTACTGGGTCATTTACTGGGTCACCATAATTCATATTAGGAAGTTTAATGATAAAAAAGTTCTCACTAACTGAAAAATCTACTTTTTTTGTTGAGTTTTCATATGCTTCTAATATTCTAGGAATACCAGTTCCAAAATTTTCAATATAATGTAGCTTGCTCAAAATATTAACTAATCCAGGATTTCTATATGTTTGAACCCCATCAAAAATTTGTTCCAACGTTGCTTGATAGATTCCGCCAGGGTTTGTAATCTTAACTTTATCATCATAGAATTCGACTTTTATATTTGATCTTATAAAATAATTGCTATGACAAAAGGCATTTAAAATTGACTCACGTAATGATGCGCCGGGATATGAAGTCGTCTCTTTTCTTTGCCATGAAGTACCATCAATAACCGCTGATATATCATTATAATTAGCAGCATTTTCTAGGACATTATTCATGACTTTTAATAAAGAACCTTTATATTCTTTCTTAACTTTAAAGTTCAATTGGCTATCGTATTTTGCAAATTTTACTACAATTGGTGATTGATCTGACATTAATAAAGCTAAATTTGTATATAAGCCATCTTTATTAATCATTCTAAGTGTTTTCATATTCCTATCTTCGTGAAGCAAATTATTATCTTCACAAATTTCATTAAAATATTTAAAAGTTAATTCTTGTTCATCAGATACATCTTCTTCATAACTATATTTTTTGGAATCAAGAAGCATTAATAGTATTTCGCTATCACTTACCATGCGAATAGTAGATCCAACCCTTTTATAAACGCCTGATGGCTTAGGCCCTTTTTCTTTTAAATAATAAGGTCTTTCATCGCCTTTCAAAACTTCAATAACAAGAACATTATCATTATTAAAATAATGCTTTATTAAATTTGAAGGAATTGGGAAGAAAGCATCTGAAATCCAATTTGCAATCTTGCAATCTAAAGAGTCTTTTTCTTTTTGATTTGTAAATGGAACCACAGTACCATCATCTTTCACGCCGACATAAATGGTTCCACCATCAGTATTCAAAAATGCGACGATTTCTTTTTTAACATCATCAACTAATTGCTCTTTAAGTTCAATTACATTAGATTCGAAATACATAGTTCAATCCTCCTGGGTCATCTTGTAATTATATTATAT
>JAKSVG010000006.1 GCA_024408105.1 Bacilli bacterium
TTTCATAGTGTAGCCCAACAGAAGTAATTCTATAAATAATTTTCCATAATCCATTTTTTAATAAAGCGCAATTGACCCGGCTTATGAAAATAATGATCTCCGTTTTTCATTATTGATAAAGTTGCGTTATGATTTGACAAAAAATCAAATATGCTGTTTTTATCAACTACTTTATCTTTTTCTCCATATAAAATATAAGTTTTTGTTTTCCAAGCATCTTTATTTAGAATAGATTGATAAAAATCATAAGAAAGGGTTTGCTTATTAGATAACACAATAATTTTTGATTCTTCAAATTGCTTCATATTAATTTTGTTTTTACATAATTGTGATTCTATGAAAGGTTTCATGCTAACAAATGGAGAAACAAAAAAAGCAGTTTTTATATTAAAAGAACTCAAATATTTATATGCATAAAAAGCTCCAATTGAATTTGCAATTAAATAAATATTTTTGTATCCACAAGTTAGTTTTTTAAAATCACCAATGATAATATCTTTAACTTCCCATGGATTTCCATCATCATAATCTAGGCTGATTATATCGTATTTATTAGATAAAAATGAATAAAATTCTGCTTCTTTTGAGTTTCCATTTAAACCATGAATATAGATAATACAAGAATCTTTTTTGTGTGAATTTTTATCAATTAACTGGTTTAATTTATTCACTTCTTCATCTATATTTTCAAAAATATCCTTCGAATTTAACATGTATTCTTTTAAGAGAATAAGAATCTTTTGATAAGACATATCTTCTTGTCCAGACTCTATTTTATTAATTGTTGATTTATGAGCATATCCTAAAGAATCTGCAAATTGTTGTTGAGTTAATCCTCTATCTTTTCTTATCTTTTTAATTTTTTTACCAAACTCATTCATCTTTAATAATATCCTCAATTTTAAATTCACTACATTTAATTACACATGAAGTTTTCCTTCCTATCGAGTTTAATGAAGCGCCCATAACATATATATCGTCATCAATAATTAAAAATCTATCATGATAACCAATATTCTCTTTGATAGAAATTTCACCATATTCTTTTTCAAATCTAGTAATTACATCTTCAAACATTCTATTTGCTTTATGACAAATTATTGTCTTTTTAATCCCATGCTTTGATCCTATAAAAAAATCAAAAACAGAATTATCCGCATAACCATCAACAATAATAACGGACTCATTAGCTTCTTTGATTAAACCATTGATAAAGGAAAAACCATCATAGCAATTTCCTTCATAAATAATAATTGAATTAGATATCTTTTTATCTACAATTTCTTTCAGATCGCCAACATCTCTTTTCAAATTATTAACATCATTCAATAGATTAATGTAATTTTCATTAGTAATTAATGCTCTATCTGGAGATAATGAATAACCTTTAATTAAATGCTCTTTTAAAATCGATGAAGCCCATCTCCTAAAAATAATACCTCTTTTAGATTTAACACGATAACCTACCGCAAGTATTACATCTAAATTATATAATTTGGGAGGCCTATGTGTAGTTCCGTCGGAATTTCCGACAGAAGTCATTTTTGAAAGCTCACCTTCCGAGAAAATATTATTAATGTGTTCAGTAATTGTCGAACGAGATTTTTCAAAAAGCAAAGCAATTTGCTCCTGAGTCAACCAGACAGTATCTTCAAAGGGAGATATGGTAACATCAAGTTCAAAATCATTATCAATAAACTTTAATACTTCATATTTTTCCATATTTAAATTATATTTTATAATAAATCAAAATAGTAGTTTTTTAAGAAACTTTTTTATAAAGATAACCTTTCTCAAAATTTTACTTTTTTTAATGTTCTTTTTAAATTGAAAAATAATTAATATTTTATTTGCACACCCACTCACAAGTCTGTTATGCATGTTCAGTATTCAAACCTTTATTTATTATAAAATAACGCGTTGAGCAAAAAAGCAATCTTCAAAATATAAAAACATTAAATTTTAAAGAAAAAGAACCAATATCGTATGCATTGGTTCTATATCACTTGAATGTCTTTTAAGTATGATACCAATGCATAGTTTTTTCAATTAGGTATGATACCGATGCATGGTTCTTCTTTTATAGTATAATATGCATTTTTTCATATTTAAATTCACCACTAATATTCTAGTGAATCCTTACTTAAAAAATCTATTTATATTCTTTTATTTGAATCTCAGATTCAGATACATCTATGTACTTAATAATTAATTCAGATGTAAAAGGAAGATTACCATAGTTTAATGTTTTGATTCCTGCTTCATCTACATAAACATGGTAGTCTACTGATTTTCCTATTAAAGAATCTACTGTAGATTCATCAAGACCCGGAATAACATGATCAAAATCAACTACTTTTATCTTTTGTTTGCTTTCAGAATAATACAATTCTCTATAAGTAAAACATTGATGTATTCCTTCTATTGAAATTTCTGCCGCACTTCCTGATTTATTGCTATTTTTAAGAATGCTAAAACCATTTGGAATCATTTTATGTTGGTCTTCACTTATTTCTGCATAGTAAAAACCATCTTCATCGCATGGGATTTTATGGGCTTCGAATGAAACAGAGCTGCTATTACAGGATAGTTTATATAGATATGTTATTTCTTCTTCAGCATCATCAATAAAAGACTCAAGATTAATGAGAACACTAGAGATTCTAATATAACCATCTTCAACTTCAGGATGCATTTTATCAGCCGTAACATTTTTATAGTTTCTGGTTTGAATATTTTCGCCAGCCTCGATATCTCCACCTGTGTTGATTTTTGTGTCTCCATCTTTATTAGAAGGACCACAACTAGTGATAAATGGCAATAATACTAAAGTAAATAATAATGTGTGTTTCATATTTCTCATTCTACATAATTTTTTAAATAATTTAAAATTAATTTTCTAAAAAAAAGAATCATTTAAATTATTGATTCTTGCTTTCAGTAATGTCCTTATTATACGCCTTAAATGCCTTGACAAATTAATTTTTTGTGAACTAAAGACTAAAAAAACACCAAAATTGGATCGATCTACAACATGGATGCTACAAGATTCTTATTTGCTGTTCAAGAAAGGCAGGCTTCCGACATCATCCATTTTCTTAAAAGATGGCTTCTTATTCTCTTCTTTGCTTCTTTAATAACTCATACCTTTCAAAAAGATATCAAAGTCATCAGTGGGTTAAGCGTGGTCTGTCACCTCGAAGCTTTGTTCATTAAGAAAAATTAGTTCCATGTGAACCTCCTAAAGATAAAGAAAACACCGCCTTAGCGATGCTCTTTATTGAAATCAATTTTACTTTTATTTCATGTAGATGTTTGCCGATTTGCTCGAATATGACGATGCCTTGACTTGCAAATAATCGCTAGCAGTATACTGAGATGGTGTTTCATATAAAACATTGACGGTTTTAATAAGGCCTGCGCCTATTGATTGAAGTACATAAAATCCATTATCTAATTTGATGCCAGATGAATGTGGTTCATATTCAATATTGCCAACATGATAAATCATCATTTTGGCTAACAAATTATTTTCGGAACTTCCAACATTTTTTACAGTAATATTCACAATAACGAAATTATTTTCTGTATCATCTCCTAAATAAGCTGATCCAACATGAGTTGTATTAGAAGCACTGTTGACAGTGTATTCGAAATCACCAACTTTGACTGTATCACCGAATCCATAAGTTTTTAAAAAACCTCCACCATTACCCGAACCAGAAGCATTTGTTAATGGGGTGCATCCTACTAACATAAAAGCAGCGAGCGGAAACAATAAAAGTTTATTTAATCTCATAATCATTCTCTTTTCTATACTTTTATTATATATATATATAGAGAGAGAGAGAGAGAGAGTCAAGCAGTCAACGCATAAGAGTGCCAATTACTAGGAGTAAATTAATGTGCAATGTACTCTTCTTTAAAGTCGATTTCACATGACGCTTCTTCCCTTACTCCTGGATCAAAAAAGATCTCGCTTTCTCCTGCAGGAAGGAATAAGAAGTTTTCATAAGAGAAATCCTGTTTATCGTAATAACCATCTTCACCATCAGCTGTATAACGTCTGATGTATTGGTTTGTCGGTTTAGAGCAAATCATGATTTGAATTTGGGCTATAAATAAACAAAAATGCCCATTTTTCACGGGCATTTATGCTGTACATTAGAATGTCCTTGTGCGATAAGACCAATGCATCAAAATTTCGATTTGCGATAGCACCAATGCATTGAATTAGAATTGTAATTAATCTTTAATTATAAAAAATTATTTCTTGTATTTTGACATCAGACCTTAAGAGTTCTTTTTGTTTTTCCCATCATCAATGATTTTAGGAATTTCTACAATCTGGGCGTTTTCAATAAATAAATCGTAATCTGAAACCAGTTTCTTTTCTTGAATGATTCTGAACTTTTCAAATTCAGTTAATGCAAACTTTTCAGCTACTTCGCGTGATACCTTGCCTGGATTATCCAAAATTTCTCTTCCATTAAATTGTAAAAGTAAATCGAGTCTTTTAACATAATCAATCATAGTTAGAGGTATATTTCTAGACGCCATTTCTTCGCCAAAATCTAAATACATTTCGACTAATCTAGAAAGCGAAGTTATTTCATCCTTTTCTAAATAATTTTTTGCTATTATGACATCACTTTTATGAATTCTTCCTGCTGGAGCATTATTCCAAGTTTTTAAACCCATATTTTCTTTTTTTGAATCTGCACGAGACATAATAATTTCTGGTGCAGTATTTCCAGACACAGCATAATGTAATTTGTTTTGAACAGTTTTGAAGAATTCTAATGTTAGATTGTCTTTTGAATCATAATCTATTGCTGTAGAAAAAAGATCGGTAACCTTTTGATATAATCTTCTTTCACTTAAGCGAATTAAACGAATTTCTTCAAGTAATTCATCATAATAATCTTTTGTTAGATAAGCACCATTTGCTAAACGTTTATTGTCAAGAACATACCCTTTGATTGTATAGTTCTTTAAAACATTTATAGCCCAATTTCTAAATTCAGTAGCCTTTTGAGAATTTACTCTGAATCCAACTGCTATTATCATCTCTAACGAGTAAAACTTTACTTTTCTTTCAACTTCTCTACTTCCTTCTTTTTGAACTATTCGAAAAATTCGAAAGGTTGCTTTTTCATCTAATTCATTAGATGAGTAAATTTCATTTATATGATAATTAATAGTATTTACGCCATTTTCAAATAATTCTGCTAGTGATTTTTGAGTAAGCCAAAGATTATTTTCGGTAATGATAGAACTTACAGTATTTTCTTTAGATTGATAAGTAAAAATCAAGGATTCAACAATAGCAATTTTATTTTTCATGGTGCCACCTCTATTTCTAATAATATTATATTATAGATATAACCAACTTTCAATATATTTGATAGTTAATTTTAATTAAATAAAAACAGGGCTTTTTGGCTCTGTTTAATTCTGAAATTGGGGCGAATGATGAGATTCGAACTCACGAATGACCGGTTCACAGCCGGTTGTGTTAGGCCTCTTCACCACATTCGCCAAGCGAAAATAATAATAAACTTTATCTCTTACTTTGTAAAGCAATTTTTGCGAGTTTTAGCACAGGAAGTTCTCTTTGCTTGACTATTCTACCAACTAAACAGTTCTGCATATTTTCGTATAAGCTAATTGCACCATCTATATTAACCCAAATAATTTTATTGATGCGACGTTTCTCATCGTCCTCTAGTCTTTGCTTGCAAGGAGTTGTTCTTCTACATAAGTAGAAGTAATTATGATTACGACGCTTAATCAAGTTGTAATAATCTTTTACTTCACCTATTTCCTCAATAACTTCAATATGATAGCCAACTTCTTCTTCCATTTCTCTTTTTAATGCATCAACATGGGTTTCACCATCTTTTATTCCACCACCAGGTGTTTCATAATAATCCCTAGGTCCGAAACCATCATCATCAAGAATGTATTCAAGACAAACGTTGTTATTTTCATCAAGTAAAATCGCGCGAACAATTTCTCGAACATGACTTACTCCACGAAATGGATATTGATCGTCTTTTAAGGATGCAATTAGTTTCATATTAATCGCTTGTTCTTAATGCAACAACAGGGTCTTTATGTGCAGCAGCACTTGCTGGAATCAATCCACTTATAAGTGTGAGTAAAATTGAAACACCAACAACTATTAATGCGAAATACCAAGGTAAAATCATTAGTGTTCCAACTTTTGCAAATCCATTAATGATTATATTAATAATCAAACATAAAATATATGTTACACCGATTCCAAAGAGTCCACTAGATGCGCCAATAATGAATGTTTCAACATTAAATAAGTTCGAAACATCAAGTTTACGTCCGCCAAGAGAACGAATAATGCCGATTTCTTTGACTCTCTCCATCACCGAAACGTAAGTAATAATTCCAATCATAACAGTTGAGACAACAAGGGATAATGAGGTAAAGCAGACCAAAGCGATTGTAACAATTTCTATCATTGTATTAATTAAATTAATAATCACTTCAAGATTGTCTTGATATTTAATGTCTTTTCTAGCTTCAGGAATAAGTTCGTGATCACTAAGTTTAATAGTCAGCTCCTTATTGTTCCATTGATCAAGATATTTTGTAACTAAATGTTTATCATTGAATGAAAGAGGATATATTGAAATATCATTTGGTATTTCATTGCCGCCAACTTTTCTAAGCGAAGACTTAAATTGAGACTCGATTGAATATTGATCGCCAAACATCTCTTTTATGACGTCAGAGAAAGCACCACCTGTTCCACCAACATTTACAATTGAAATACATGATGTTGTATTAGTTTCAGGAACATCAGGTGATTCTGGAGTGGGTTTATAAATGTATTTGTATGAATACGGAGTCATGAATTTATAATTTTCTTTCTCAGTATCAGTTAATGTTTCATAGAATGCCTGTTGTTCAATGAGTTTCTCTTTTATAAGAGAATTTTTTGCATCATTAATCATTTGTTTTTCAAATTTTGGTGACAATATAAAACCAGTTTTTAAACATCCGTATGACACATTTTCTTTAGCTCTAAGAATGGCAGTAATCTTTATTTCCTTACCATTAGGTAAAGATTCTCCATTATTAACTTGACCAGTATATTTACATGGAGCGTATATACCCATCATTCCGTGTGGATCAGCTGGATTTAATGCATATATTGAATCATTTGGATAATAAATGAATTTTTTGTTCGCTAGTTCTTCATAAGTAAATTTGGAAGGTTCTAAAATATCTTCGCCATGAGTTTCAGGCTGAGTATATTTATGAATAATTTGGCAAAATTCATCTTCGGATAAATAACCAACTTGGCCTAGGAAGATATCTGTTAATGCTGTATCTTTAGATACAACAATCATCATTTCATTTTCACCATTAGCAACATAACCACCTTTGTTAAGAATATCGTATTGATCCAATATATATGAGCTGCTATCAGGCATAGATGCAAAAACTGACGTAAACATCGAAATCATTGATGAGAATTTTGCAAATTCAGTTTTAGAAATGATTTTTGTATACATTGATTCAACTTCTTCTAGGGAAACTTGATCAATTTGCCCAATAGGATCAGTAAACTTAACACCTGTATAAATGTTTAGCTTAGGTCTAAGTGCATATTCTTTTTTAATGCCAGAATAATAATCATTTGGCATCTCATCGATAAATTGGACATAATCTTTTGTTATTTCGTTTTTAATAGTAAAACCAGAGAGATTATTTTGTTGCTTTGCAAGGTATTCAATCATATATTGAACATTAATTTTTCCGTCTTCAACTGCAGCTTTAATAGATGATGATTTAGCTTCATCACTAGATGCTTTCAAAAGAGAGTTCAAATCAAGCCCATTTTCGGTAATTTCAACCGGATTTCCTGAAAGCATATCGTCTTGCATTCCACCAATATAAGATTTAACTCCATAAGAAACTGCCAAAACTGCTGAAACACCGATAATACCAATGGAACCGGCAACTACAACTAAGGCTGTTCGTTTAAATTTAGAAAGAAGGTTTCTACCAGAAAGTGTAAATGCAGTTTTTAAAGACATCTTAGATTTCTTTTGTGATTCGCTCTTATATTCGATATTTTCTTCATTGCCATCAAAAGGATTTGTGTCATTAATTAATAAACCATCCTTCATTGATATGATACGGTTAGAATATTTTTTGGCTAAATCAGGGTTATGTGTAACCATGATAACAAGTCTATTTTTGGCAACTTCTTTGAGAAGGTCCATAATTTGAATAGAAGTATCGCTATCTAACGCACCTGTTGGTTCGTCTGCCAAAAGAATTTCTGGATCATTAACCAAAGCACGTGCTATAGCAACACGTTGCATTTGACCACCGGATAATTGGTTTGGTTTCTTTTTAGCAACATCACTTAATCCGACAGCTTTTAAAGCTGAAAGCGCCTTTGCGCTCCTGCCCTTTTTGCTTATTCCACCGATAGTTAATGCCAACTCAACATTCTTCAATATCGAAAGATGCGAGATAAGATTATAAGATTGAAAAACAAACCCAATAGAATGGTTACGATAAGTATCCCAATCTCTATCGCCGTAATCTTTTGTCGACTTGCCTTTAATAATTAAATCGCCTTCAGAGTAACGATCTAAGCCACCAATAATATTAAGCAACGTGGTTTTACCACAACCTGAAGGACCAAGTATAGAAACGAATTCATTACGCCTAAAAGTTACAGATAATCCCTTTAATGCGTGTGTAACAGTTGAACCAGTTACATAGTCTTTTTTAATATTTTTTAAAGCTAACATACATATAACCTCAATGTAGCATAATTATAATAATAATTTTGAGTAATTCAATAATTATTTGAAATACTCACAAAAATATTAGAGAAGATTATTTTCTATAAAATGTGCACAGCCATCTTCATCATTACTTAAAGTGACATTTGGTGCAATTTCCAATACTTCTTTTTGAGAGTTTTTCATAGCAACACCAACGCCACACTTCGAAATCATTTCCATATCGCCAAAATCATCGCCAAATGCCGCAAATTCTTCTAAAGAAGATGATGTAATACTGATTAGTTTTAAAATTCCGTTAAATTTATTAGCACCTTTGACCGATAATCTGTGCCATCCACCATTTAAATAATTTTGATATTCCAAATCGTATTTATTTGCAGATTCTTCGATTAAAGTATGATTCATAGAAAAGCATATAATTTTATATGCATTAACCTCTAAACCATTTGCAAAATCAGCCCAAACAGCATTTTGTCCTTTATATTCTTTGTCAGAAGCATAGAAGGTGTCCTCGCTTTGAACTGAAATCTTTTTGCAAATAGAATTGAAATATTTGGTCAATTTCTTAACTCTATCAGCTGGAATTGTTTTTGAATATAAGACACGATTTTCCTTATCAACAATTAAGCATCCACCATTATAGATTCCAAAGTCAGGCTTAATTAAATCAGCATACTTTTTGGAATTTTGTAAACTCCTTGATGTATTAAAAACAATATGCATTCCTTTTTCTTTAGCTTTATTTAAAACATCAATTGTGTACGATGAAATAGTGTTATCACTACGCAATAAAGTGTCATCTAAATCGAAAACTAAATATTTTATGCTCATAAATACAAAAATGGCGCCCCAAGCAGGACTCGAACCTGTAACCACTTGATTCGAAGTCAAGTACTCTATCCAGTTGCGCTATTGGGGCACCACTATTATATTAAATAAATTTAGAAACTTAAAGGAAGATCACTTTGATGTGATGCAATGTATGATTTAAACGAAGCGAAACCATCTTTTGTTAATGAATTTGTCAAGAAATCTTTATATGTTAAATAAGGATTGATATCAACCAAATCTAATGAAGCAGATATATTTAAAGAGAAAACGCCTCCCGCCTCAATGCCTAAATTAGCATCTAAATGCGATAAATATCTCTTAATTTCCTTTTCGCTTGTATCAGGATTAGTGAAAGTCATATCTCTACCAAATATGGTAGCATTGCATGATTTCATATCAGTATTATTTGCAAGCTCTGCGATATTTAGTCCAATATCCCAACGATAATTGCCATATGTAGAATTAGATGAAGGAGTATATGCATAATTGGTTAATAAACTAGCATAATCCATTGCTTTAGTACGTTCTGCATGTTCACTAATGGCGTTGTTAATTGCGTTCCAGACTAGTGAGCTTCTATTTAAGCCCATGCCCCAACCAAGCAAATAATCTAAAATGTGAGCTGTAAAATCTTCAGTTGTAGTTTTTATAGAATCAGTTACTTCATAATAGTTACCAATTCTAACAATAAAGTAATCAGCTGTGTAATCATGACGTGTTAAATACATAAATCCATTGTCATAGTAGAAATCCAACGATTTAAAGTGGTCATCGCGAGCATCAATACCATTAATAATTCCGACAGTTGGAATATCGGAAATGGTTCCTTTAATGCAAACGTTACCGTTATTTTCATAAATATTTATTTCAACAGGCATATCTTTTAAATTAGCAAGTCCATCTAAAGAAATACCAATGACATTCATATTTAAATTAGCAGTTCCTGTTATATGGAAATAATCAAGATTTGCAACATTTAAGCCTAGTTCTGCAAGTGTTTTAATGTCACTGAAATCATAATAAGAAACTTGATCTACTGTAGGAAGTTTAGAATAATTTTCATTCCAAGAAGTCACGTTCACATTCAAATTTATCGTGTAGTCCAAAACCTTGAAGTCAACAATTGAAACACCTGTAATTTGTTGATTATTAAATCCAACATTTATTGTGAGGTCTGAATCTATGCCGACAATATCACCACTAATTGTTACATCTAATGAATTAGAATTTACATCAAGCTTTTTAATGATGTTATGGAAAAGCAAGGTATATTCCCCGTTGATAACTCTCATTAATACAGTTGAGCTCATGTTTTCAATCATTTCTCCAAACCATTGATAAATACGTGAGTCTTCGCTTTTTACTAAATCGACAACTATATCAAAAATATCTAAAATTGTTTGAATAGAGAATCTTCCATTTAATTTATCGTTATAGTTGAAACGTACATCTTGGTTACCAACACCAATTTTGATTTTATGTTTTGGTTTAGTAGAATATGTACTTTCGTTCTCGGTAATTGTAACTTCTCCATCACCAGTTTTCTCATCCAAGTCGAATTGGGTTGATCCTTCAAAAGTCAAACCCTTAACTTTGTTATTTTTTCGTAATGAACCATTTAAAGACAAAGCAAATTGTTTTTGTTCAACTAAAGATTTAATGCCTTTTACCAATGGAACAAGATTTGCATAATCACCGTAGGTATTTATCTCATTACGATTGATTCCAACATCAAATGATTCGTTGTATTCGCCTAACTCCACTTTGATATTAATCGTTCTGTTTAAAACACAGATGTTGTTAATTGTAACGCCTAAAAGTCTACTTTCATTAAAATTGATTTCAACATTAAGATCACCACTTAATCCAAGAAGAGATTTATCAATGGTTAAAGAGACATAACCATTAGATATCACAATGTCTTTAACAATATTGTTAAGAAGTAGTTCGTATTTCCCGTCTAATACAGCTTTAAGGACGGTACCTTCAAGCAAAGAAACAATTCCTTCGATAGATGTCGGAATTTCAACATCAAAATCGCCAAGTAAAGACTGAATACATTCAATAATATTATTCAATGATGCAAATGCTAATCTACCTTTGATTCCGTTGTTGTAGTTAAAAACTACATCATCTTTAGACACATCTATTGCAACATTGTGTTTATAAAGTTTTTCGTATTCATGTTCGACAATATCAATCAAACCTTTGCCGGTTTTAGTATCTATGTCAAATTGTGTTTCTCCAGCAAATGTCACTCCCATTGTCTCATTAGCAGCTTTTATATCACCAGATATATTTAAAGCAAATTGCTTTTGTTGAATTAAATCGCCAATATGTTTTGCAAGAGGTAATAAATCAGAAAAATTAGCAAATTTTCTATTTAAAGTTTCAGGAATCTCGACAGGTCTATCTAATTCATATTTAGTTTCAACATTAGCATCAAGATCAAGTTCAATACCAGCAACATTGAAGTTATCAGCTCTTAATGCTGTAAAGTTATAATTATCGTCACTGCTAAAAACGATTGGGCAACCATCAATTAGTTCAAAGACATATTCATAACCATTTTCTGTCTTGGTATAAGGCATATTTCCTAACTTATCTTGAAGTGAGTCTAATGATATGGAAGATAATTCTTCAGGTAGTTCAATTTCAGGTAAACCAAACGAAGAAATCATTTCAAAAACTTTAGAAAAATCTGAAGTTTCAAGTTTTATATCCGTACCTAATAATGTTAGATATATGGTTCCTCCAGCATATGTGACATCGATTTCAGTAGTTTGACCATTAAAATCTAAAGTAGCAGAAACACTTGCTTCAATATCGTTTAACGTTTCAAGTGTTAAATAGATATTTTTAATATCTAAATTAATATTATATTTGTCTATTGAAAGTGAGACATTTCCTTCGCCAGATAATGTTTTCATCTTGGATAAATTATCAATAAGATAATCTCTTGGAGTTAATGTAACAGGAACAAAGCCAGTGTCAGATGATTCGTCTTCGCTTGACACTGAAGTAACATGAGTTGTTTCACTAGAAGAATCTTGAGAATCAATGGCAGAAACAGTTCTAGAAGGCGCAATCAAATAGGCGCCAGTAGCAGCAAGTCCGCCAGCAACCGTAAATACAATTCCGTAAATAGCTAAGTTATGCATGTGATTCTCCTTTCTTTGGGTAATTAATGTTTTGATTTATATCAGGTATTTCGAATTTTTCAAATGGAAAGAAGTATGTGTCAAGTTTTCCATCAACACTTGCTTTGATGTTGCCCATACCAGCAACATAGGATTCTTCGACATGTGTTGAGATAAAATTCAAATCGTTATCGAGTTTATAAGTGAGGTGAATGTAATTAAACAAAGAAACATTGGATCCTGACAAATTTATCATTCGCTTGTAATATCTAGCAACAGAATAGGTCGTGTGTAAATCCAAGTATAATTCATAGCCATAATCTGTTTTTGTTATCTTTGATAAGCCACTTTTAACGGCTCCGGTTTGAGGATCAGTTTGCGTTACTGTGTCCGTTAGAACAGTTTTTGAAGAGACAACATACGAACTTGGCATGCTAACAGGCTTACCAAATACGCTTTCATATTCACTAACCGTATAATCTTTTTCTTTAGCATTCTCGTATGTTGGGCTATAGATAGAATCTTTTATATCTCCTACGTAACTTTTAACAGGGGAGTCAGATGTGGTACCTGTTTGATAATCTCTTTGGCAAACAACTACATTCATTATTGCGCCTGGTTGAGATTTAGATAAAGATTCTTCAATATATTTATCTCCATTTTTTGCACTACAATTCAAAATATCTAAATTTACGGCGGTGAGAACTTGACCATAACCCCAAGCAACATAGTTTTCTTGTATTGATAGCTTTGAAGATGCAATATTAGCAATTTCATGTAATTGAAATACTTGCATCGGATCCTTTCCCTCGCTTTTGCACTCTTGATAACGTTCTAATATTGATTTTTCTCCTTCGACAGGTTTGTCATCAATATCATCAATATCAATATCGCCAAGTTCGACAGTAGGTGGTTTTCCAAAATGGCCAATTAAAAACCCGGCGCCACCACCAATTAAGATGCCACCGACTGCACAGCAACTAATTACAATAATTTGTGCCTTTTTTGATAAACGTTTTTTCTCTATCTCAGCCATAATTTTGACCGGGAGTAATTGTATATATGCACGCGAAGCTGTCAAAAAATAGTAATAAAGTGTAGATAACTCTCTATTAATGAGAATGGAATTTCAAGTTCTACAAACAAGAGAACAATCGATTGCATCGAACGAATTTACTCTATTTTCTTGTATTTTATTAATAAACTGATAAAATTTGACTTATGAGAGATTTAAATGAAATTGTTGCAGAAAATTTGATTGAATTGCGCAAGAAAAGTGGATTGACACAGCAACAACTTGCCAAGCAATTTAATTACTCTGATAAAACTGTTTCTAAATGGGAACTTGGACATGCGATTCCTAGCGTAGAAGTTCTAAAAGATTTAGCTGATTTTTATGGTGTAACAGTTGATTATATGTTAAACGAAAACGAATCAGTAGCAAATATAGATAAGAAAAAAACACGCATACCTGTTAATAATAGGCTTTTGATTTTGTTATTAACAAACACTGTGCTTATGCTTATCGCTACCGTAATATTTGTTTGGACAGCTATAGCCACAACAAGTCGTGCTCAAGGTGTACAACCTTATTGGCAAGCTTTCATTTGGGGTGCATCAGCATGCTTTCTTATATCGGCTTTTGTTATAAGAAAATGGTGGCGAACTAATAAAACAGCATGGTTAATATTATCATCACTATTCGTATGGACATTTATAACAGGTTTTTTCGTTTCATTTTTGGCAGAAAATGTTTGGTACATTTATTTTGTAGGCGTTCCAGTCGAACTATGCTTGGTAATTATTTCTCGAATGAAATAAAATATTAATAATATGAGCAAATACATCATTGTGGGAGCAGGCTTTTCTGGAGTCTTAGCGGCAATATCAATAAAAAGAAGCAACCCAAAAAGCGATGTTGTTATTTTAGAGCACACAGATAAACCATTAAAGAAACTTCTATCAACCGGTAATGGTAAATGCAATTTAGGCAACGCAAAATTAAATTTAAATAATTTTACTAATTCTCAATTTGTTAAAAAGATTTGCAAATTACCACAAATTTCAAAACAAAAACAATTCTTTAAAGAATTGGGCATTGAAACTAAATTGATTGATAATTTGCTCTATCCAGTGAGTGAATCTGCAATTACGGTTAGAAATGCCTTATTAAGAAAATGTGAAAAACTTGGCATCAATATAAAATTAAATGAAACTATTTTAGATTATAAAATTGATAACAAAATTGATATTAAAACTAATCTAGATAGTTATAAAGCTGATAAATTAATTTTCGCGTGCGGAGGAAAATCATTACCTATATCAGGAAGCGATGGATCAATATTACCTTTATTAATAAAACACGGATATAATGTTGTGCCTTTATCATCAGCTCTTTGCCCTATAATCACTTATGAAAATACTAGAATTCTAAATGGAACAAGGGTTAAGGCTAATGT
Source organism: Bacilli bacterium (assembly GCA_024408105.1). Taxonomy (GTDB): domain Bacteria; phylum Bacillota_I; class Bacilli_A; order RFN20; family CAG-826; genus Fiminaster. The sequence goes on from JAKSVG010000006.1 coordinate 15,241, forward strand.
GAATTTGTATAGAAACCATAGATTAGTATTTTCGGAGAATGGCGAGGTATTATTCAAAAATCATGGTCTAAGCGGCATTGTTATATTTAACGCATCAAGAGAAATCGCTCGTAAAAATGGAAATTATACAATTGAATTAGATTTATTAGAAAACTATAAAGATAGTGAAATTGAAGAATATATAGATAAATTCGGAGAAGAAGCATTTTTAAATGCATTCCTGCATCCAAATATAATCAAGTATTTTGCACAAAATAAAATAAAAAGTATTTTTGCAAAACGTCTATCTTTTAAATATAAAAATTTATCTGATTTTGAATTTTCTCAAGTAACAACTGGAGGAATATCGATAGACGACATCAATATTAATTTAGAAAGCAAGATTGAAAAAAACGTCTTCTTTATTGGAGAAATGTTAGATATAGATGGACCATGTGGAGGTTATAATCTCACTTGGGGTTACATTTCTTCTCAACTGATGGAATAAAAAAACGGTTCTCAGCAAATTCGAGAACCGTTATTTAAATTATTTTATAATTTCATTGCTACATCCCAAGCGCCCCAGATAACTGTTCTTAGATTGCCAACTTCGTTGCAATCACCGACAAGTTTTCCTTTAGCTAAAGGTGATGGAACATAACCAATTGATGAGATAACTGAATCTGCTTCAATTTCAAATTCTTTGCCTTCTTTGTCTTTGACAACAACTCCTTTATCAGTAACCTTTACCAATGCTGTTTCAAGATGTGTTTCCACTTTATTTAAAGCAAAGAAATCTCTTAAATATGATGAATTAGCTAAGCATACTCCTTTAACAGCAATTAAATCACTCTTCATCTCGACAATAATTGGTGTTTTTCCTTTTAGGAACAAATCGTATGCTATTTCGCACCCTGTAAGTCCGCCACCAACAATAACAACCTTGTTGCCAACTTCTTTTTTACCAAGAAGGTATTCACAAGCTTCAATTGTCTTTTCGGCTCCAGGGACATGTAAGACACGTGGTTTAGCGCCAGTAGCAATAACGACTTTATCTGCGTTAAGTGATTTGATATCCTTAATTTCTGTATTTAGTTTCACTTCTATTGGCAATGAGTTAATTTCTCGCTTATACCATTCGATAAGCTCACGATCTTTTTCTTTAAATGAAGGGGCTGCGGCAGCAATAAAGACACCACCAAGTTCACTACTCTTTTCATAAATAGTTACCTTGTGTCCTCTCATTGCGGCAACACGAGCAACTTCCATACCGCCAATACCACCGCCAATAACGGCGATGTTTTTCATTTTCTTGGCAGGCTTTAAATAGTATTTCTTTGATTGCATTGTCTCTGGGTTCAAAGCACATCTTGCCATATGAATGGCATCACCTAGATCTTGATCATTAGAGACACCATTATAATGACATAAATTGAAGCAACCATTATGGCAGCAAATACATGGTCTAATTTCTTCTTCTTTGTCAGCCATTAGTTTCTTGACCCAAGATGAATCTGTTAAGAATTGACGAGCGACACCCATACCATCTAGTTTTCCTTCTGCAATAGCTTTAGCAGCAACTTCAGGAGTCATACGTCCTGCACATACCACAGGTATATCAACAAATTTTTTGATATGCTCAACCTCTTCAAGGTTGCAGTTTTGAGGCATATATCCAGGTGGATGAGCCCAATACCACGCATCGTAAGTTCCGTTATCACAGTTCAACATATCATAACCAGCATCTTGTAGATATTTTGCTGCTCTTTCAGATTCTTCCATATCACGACCAACTTCCACATATTTCTCACCAGGAAGAGCGCCCATACGGAAACCTTTGGTTTTACTAACAACAGAATATCTAAGTGTTACTGGATAATCATCACCACATAACTTTTTAATTGCTTTAACAATTTCAACAGGGAAACGGTATCTATTTTCAAAACTTCCACCATATTCATCTGTTCTTTGGTTAGTATATTTCATTGTAAATTGATCAAGTAAGTAACCTTCGTGAACAGCATGGATTTCAACTCCATCAACACCGGCATCTTTGCAAAGTTTAGCGGTTTTTGCAAAAGCCATGATCATTTTATTTATTTGTTTTTTTGTCATTTCCTTTGAAGGAACTTTATCTGACCATCTATTAGGATTTGGCGAAGCACTTCTAGTTAAAAAATCAACATCAAGTATTGGCTTAAGTAGTAAACCAAATAATTTATTGCTTCCAGCCTTCTCCATCAAATCGTTTATTGCAAAAGAACGTCCAAAACCTGCTGTTAATTGAACAAACATTTTGCTATCTGTCTTATGGAATTCGACCATGAACTTTTTTAGTTTCTTAAACATACCTTTGTTGGTATATAGCCATCTTCCACACATTGGGTCTCGTATTGGCGCAATACCAGGCAAAACTAAACCAACATTATTTTTTGCTTTATCAAGCAAAAACTTAGCTGCTTCTTTGTCAAAATGGCAAGGTTCCATCCAGCCAAAAATTGATGTACCACCCATTGAAGTCATGACAATGCGGTTGCTAATTTCTACATTGCCAATTTTCCAAGGGGTGAAAAGGGGTTTATAAATTTCTTTCATATATGACTCCTACACTTACATATATTTTACAAATATATTACTTATTTGTATACAAAAACTTATAGAACATATAAGCGCTTACTTATATATTTGCATCATTTGTAATTGCAAATGAACATATAAATTAATATAATCTCAAATTATGAAATCGAAATGGCATTTTAAATGGAGTGTAGTAATATATTGCGCAATCTGTAACATACCAGTTTGCTTCTTTTTGTGCTTAACAAGTTCAATTATTGCTGCGTCAACCATCGGTGATAGAAAGCTTGTCATCGATTTTGCATCAATAAATTGGTTATCTATGTGGATTAACTATGGAATAGCGTTCGTATTAGCAATGTGTATAGGAGTATTTGTGCCATTAACAGATATTGGAAGATGGTTTACCGGATTATTTCATATTAAAAATGACACATATACTGGTAATGTTCCATATAGACTTCTTTCTACATTAATAATCTCATGTATTTATTATATTGTGATCACTCCGACATTAACTTTACTAAGCGTATTAGTGTTCAAATCATCATCATGGGATAGAGCATTAATATCTATGGCAATTAACTGTCCGATAATGATCTTGGTTGGTTTTACCTCATCATTAATAAGCGATATATTTGCGTTTAAAGTAGCACATCACATCGACCCTACATTATAAAAAAGAAAGGTTCCATAAGGAACCTTATTTATTATCTCTTGACCGAGTATCCAAGGATGCCGTGAATTGATTCACCATCAATTTGAACATCAGTAGGTCTAGAACATTTTAGTTCAATATTTTTGCCAGTAAGAACAGTGATTTTCTTTGTCTTCAACACATGCTCACCTGTAAATATTTTTGGAAAATTCATAAGAGCAGTAAGTGACCACAAATTGTGCCAAATAACAACACTAACAACATCATTTCTGCGATCTTGATCAGGCGCTTCTTTCATTCCACCACCATAATATTTGCCAAGCATTGCAGATGCAATAAAACAATGTTTGAATTTATATTCTTTACCGTCAACAACAACATCCGCATTGAATCTTTTGAACTTGGTAAGTAATAAACGAATTGATAAGGATGTATAGTTTATATTTTTCTTACCTTTAGCCTTCATCTTGTCGCTTTCAACGCAAACCATGCCATCTACGCCTAATCCAACTCCATTGATGAACTTTGATGTATATTCACCTATTTTAACTGTAGGAAGATTTTTAACATATTCGGTAATTTCAATAAAATCTTCTTTTAATTCATTAATATCTCTAAGAAAATCATTACCATTTCCAGCTTTGTGCAAATAAATTTTGTTTGGATATTTGGAAAAATCCACAAAATTAATAGATTTATTTAATGTTCCATCACCACCAGAAATAACAAGATCATCATCTTTTTTTAAGCCTTTCATAAATTGCTCATAATCTTCAATTTTAGTAGCGTCAACAAATTGCATGTCTTCCTCAGGGCTTACATTCCTTAATTCCTTAGCAAGATCACTAAGTGGTAGACAATGTGTTGATAATGGATTATAAAGTACGTATCTCATCAATTTTTCTCCTTTAAATATTGACTTATTTTATTTTGACAATATGAACTTATTTCGTTCACACTTAAATCCTTATATTGATCAAATTCAATAACTTCAAGTATATCTAAAAAGATATTATGCCTTTTAAATAGTAATTTGTCATTAACTTCTTTTGTTCCTTTTAAAGCCATAATAACAATTGGCTTTTTAGACTTAAACGCCATTCTAAATGTTCCTGCTTTAAATTCAAGTAGTTCAGAAACGTCGTTATTTTTGTTTCTGGTTCCTTCAGGAAATACGCCAATTGATAAGGGCTTATCACTTCTTGTAAGCATTTCATTAGCACGAGAAAACATATCAAATTCGCTTTTAATATTATCTCGATAAATCTTTAAATAAGCACAACCGTGAATAATTTGGCCAACAAAAGGAACATTAAATAATGAATCTTTTGTAATAAAAACTAAAGGGAAGTTTTTAAGATAGTAATCAATTACTAAACTATCAACATTTGAACGATGATTGCAAACTATAATATATTGTTCGTTTCTAGATAATAGTTCCCTACCACTAAAATGTATTTTCATAGAAAATAATGCAAACAATAATTTATCCATTAAAAAGAGTATTTTTCTAAAATAAACTGATTGATAATTTCTTTCTTTGTTCTTATTTTCAAAAAAAGTAAAAATAAATAGTAAAACAAAGAAAAGAATTATAAGTGAAAGCAAAGTGGCAATTGTCATTCCAAAACCAATTAGTACAAGTAAAGGAATATTTTTGACACTATTCGAAAACAAAAACGAGAATCCAACGCCTGATGCGGCAGATAATAAAACTAACAATATTTTAAACATATTTTAATTTATCAAATCCTTTATAACTTCAGAGGCAATTAGCAATCCAGCTGAGGATGGAACAAACGAATTGCTCCCAAGTGCATTTCTATTACATTCAAGTGGTTTTTCTTTTGAATAAACAACCTTGACGTGATTTATTCCTTGTTTTCTTAATTTTAATCGCAAATTTCTTGCAAGAGGATCCATTTCAGTTTTTGAAATATCACATACAATAAAATCATTAGGGTTCATTTTCCTTGCTGTACCCATCGATGAAATAATTGGTATGTCATTCTCCTTAGCTAGTTTAATAAGAGCAATCTTAGAATCAATTGAATCAATTGCATCGACAATATAATCAATATTAGATAAATCAATATTGGCTGTAGTTTCACTTGAGAAAAACAGATCGTATTTATGGACTTTAACATCGTTATTAATTGACATGATTCTTTCCGTCATTGCGTCAACCTTTTTCTTACCAAGATTCTCATTAGTAGCAATAATTTGACGATTGAAATTAGTTATATCGACAACATCATTATCAATTAATGAAAATTCGCCAATATTTGACCTAACAAGGGCTTCACAAACAAATCCCCCGACTCCACCTAGACCGAAAATTGCAACGTGTTTATTTTTTAAAGCAGTTACTTTTTCAGTGCCTATTAACGATGAGAGTCGGGAGAATTTATCCATTTTAGTTATTAACTAAATTGTGGGCCTTTTCCTGTAAATTGAGAATTGTATAATGCAGCGTAGAAACCATCCTGCTTCATGAGTTCATCATGATTTCCGGTTTCAATAACGTCTCCATCTTTCATAACAATAATCAAATCAGAGTTTTTAATCGTAGATAGTCTATGCGCGATAACAAATGAAGTTCTGCCTTTCATAAGTTTATCCATAGCATCTTGAATTTGTAATTCTGTACGAGTGTCAACGTTTGATGTAGCTTCGTCAAGAATTAACATTGGAGCATTTTGAATCATAGCTCTTGCAATTGTTAACAATTGCTTTTGTCCAGCAGATAAGCCACAGTCTTCACTCATAATGTGGTCATAACCGCCAGATTGTTGAAGAATGAAGTTTTCACAGTGTGTAGCTCTGCAAGCTTCATAGACTTCTTCATCAGTAGCTTCTGGACGTGAATATTTAAGGTTTTCCATAATGGTGCCTTCAAATAACCATGTATCTTGTAAAACCATGCCAAATAAACTTCTAGCATAGCTACGGTTCATTGATTTTGTGTCCACTCCATCAATTGTAATTTTTCCAGAGTTTAATTCGTAGAATCTCATTAACAAGTTAACCATTGTTGTTTTACCAGCACCTGTTGGACCAACAATAGCAATTTTTTGTCCATGTTTTCCAACTTGACTAAAGTCTTTAACAATAATTCTTCCTGGAACATAACCGAATTTAACATGATCAAATTCGATATTTCCTTCAACTTTATCAAGTTTAATAGTTTTATGAGACTCATCAGGTTCGTCTTCTTGACCTAAGAAGGTAAAGACTCTTTCTGCAGAGGCAACTGTTTGTTGAAGTGAAGCAAACATTGTCGCAGTTTGTGTTAATGGTGTGAGTAATTGTTCTCCATAGCTAACAGCAGCAACAATCATAGCAATTGTTTCAGGTGGAACCTTGCCTCCTGCACTTTCTGCAAGGCTAGAAGCAACGACGCCACCAACCAATGCCATAACGCAGAATAATAAGTTGCCAGAAATTGTTGTTAATGGGATTGGAAGTGATGCGTAGAAATCAGCTTTTGACATAGCTTTTTCAAGTTCATAGTTATCAGCACCAAATTTGCGATTGTTTCTTTCTTGAGCGTTGAAAACGCGAAGAATATTATTTCCAGTAAATGATTCCTCTGCATTTGAAGAAACTTTACTAGTGAGTTCGCCTCTTTTAAGGAAGTATTTTTGAGAAGCACTACCGACTTTGATTAAAACAAACATAATTAATGGCAACACTAACAAAGCAGCAAGTGCAATTCTCCATTCAAGAACGAATAGAACAACAACTACTGCAATAATTGTTACCACTGAACTAATTGCATTAGCAATAGATTCATTAAGAGTTATTCCGATAATATCAATGTCATTTGTTGCATAACTTAATACATCGCCAATATTTCTTGTATCGAAATAATTAAGTGGTAAGTGATTAATTTTATTAATCATTCTTAATCTAAGTTTGTAGTTACCAACTGAAACGCAGCCTGCGATGATATATGTTTGGATGTATTGGAAAACGCCACCAAGCACATAGCAGCCTAAAGCAATAAGTGCATAGACTAATAATGATGTTTGATCTAATACTCCACCATTGGTGCTATTTAAAATAATAACAGAGATTTCCTTTAAGACCATTGGCCCAGCAACAATAAGTAGACAGCCAATAATAGAGCAAATAACACCAGTTATGACTCTACCTTTAAACGGACCAAAATATACTCCAAGGAGTTTAGCGAACGCTGATTCTTTGCGCTCGGATTTTTCATACCTATTTCGCGCCATTTTCAAGTTCCTCCTTGCTTAACTGAGATAATGCAATTTCTTTATAGACACTGCAACTATTTAATAATTCTTTATGTGTACCAATTCCAGCAACTTTGCCGCTATCAAGTACAACGATTTGATCAGCACCCATAATAGTGCCAACACGTTGCCCAACAATAACATTTGTTACTCCAGGGCATTGTTTTTTAATTTCACCTCTTAAAATTTTATCTGTGCGATAGTCAAGAGCAGAGAATGAATCATCAAAAATGAAGAATTCTGGTTCCATAATAATTGCACGAGCAATGCAAAGACGTTGTCTTTGACCACCAGAAACGTTCTTTCCACCTTGAGAAATCTCATATTCAAGACCGCCAGGTAATTTTGAAACGAATTCTTTTGATTGAGATATTTCTAATGCACGGTCGATTTGAGTTGCGCTAGCATCAGGTTTACCAATACAAACGTTATTTTTAAGAGAATCGTGGAATAAATATCCCTTTTGTGGAACATAACCAAATTTAGAGTTAAGGTCTTTTGTGTTGTATTCCTTTACATTAACACCATCGATAAGGACTTCACCTTCGGTGCAATCAAATAATCTAGGCATTAAATTAATAAGTGAGGTTTTACCAGCACCAGTAGCACCAATAAATGCAATTGTTTCACCTTGTTTAACTTTAAATGAGACATTTTCAACAACTGGACGATCTGCACCAGGATATTTAAATGATACATTTTTAAATTCAATAGTACCGTGTTCTTTAAGTTCTGGCGTTTTATCTTTTCCAATAATACTAAGAGGTGTATCAATAACTTCATTAACACGTCTTGCACAAACAAAAGTACGTGGAAGTTGAATAATAACAACAGTTAACATGATAAATCCAGTCAACATTAATGCAGCATATTGAACTACAACGGCAAGATCAGAGTAGTGCATTGCTTCTTTAACACTAGTATCCTTGATAAGAAAAGCTGAAGCATAATATAATCCAACATTAAGTGCACCAACAATAAGTTGAACACCCGGATTAAGCATACCAAGTAATCTATTAGATTGACGTTCAGTTTTCATTAACTTGGAATCAACATTTTCGAATTTTTTGATTTGGTAATCTTCAGCATTGTATGCACGAACAACACGAAGACCTTCAAGATTTTCTCTTGTAACAAGAGAAACCTTGTCAAGATGTCCTTGTATTGATTGATATTTTGGAATAGCAATCTTAACCATGACTAAGATGAATGCAAATAAGACAGCAACAACACCTAAAACAATAAATGTTAAAGGCCAAGTATGTTTCTTACATGCTTGAACAATCAGCATTATTAACGCCAAAATAGATACGAGAGGTCCGTAAATAATGTAGCGTAAGGCTAAGTTAAATGTGTTAGCGGTTAATGTTATATCACTAGTAGCTCTAGTAACTAGAGATGAAACGCTGAATTTGTTAATTTCAGCATTTGAAAATTGGCTAACTTTTTTAAATAGTTCGTATCGAGACTTGTTACAAATATAGGCTGTAACTTTCGAAGCAAGCTTTCCAACAATGATTACACAAGTTCCACTACAAGCAGCAAATAGAAGCATCCAAATTGCTTCAACAAGAATATCAACAACGCCAGGATTTGGCTGTTGAAGGATATTAATTATTGCGCCCAATTGTTGTGGCAAAAGAAAATCAAAGTAAACATTTGCAGCAGTAAGCACAAACATTACAAGGAAAATCCACCAGTAATTGCCGATACGTTTAATAAATTTAAACATACAAAAAATCTCCTTTGCGCTTATTATACACATAAAGGAGATTACTCGCAAACTCAAAAGTCCAAATTAAACTATAAATAGTTTTTTATCTCAAAACAAATTTTGAAATTATTTTTTAGATGATTCGCTGTTTTCTTTTAAAAATACAATTGGAAATAAAGCAAAAAATAGCGATACAAAACCTACAGAATAAAATACGTTCATGAATGCAAATTTTAATGCTTTAGAAAACACATTACTTAAAGGAATTTCTAACCCTATCGATAATAATGTGGAATAAATTCCACAAACTAAACAAATTGAAGACAAAACAATAGCAACAAATTTGCTTTTTAAAATTGGATGTTTATATTCATCAATCATAAAAACGCTCATTAAAGATGACTTGTACAAAAAGGCTTTGATAACAAAATAAAAAGCGATGCCAATGATAATTAAATGGATGAATAGATATACTGTTGCAAGAATGTTATCAGAACTAGAATTAAAATCATAAACAAAATTAACAATAATAGAAAAACATGCAAGAAAAAACAATGCACCCACTACAATCGACATAATTAGAAATAACTTTTTAGTTGGCTTCATAAAAATTAATATATCACAAAAAAGAAAAATGGCTAAGCCATTCTTCTATTATTTATCCTCTTTCTCTTTTTGCTTGTCAGCATCTTTAAGAACGAGACCGAAACTAACTAAAGTTAGAATCGACAATGTATAAGCAAACACTGCAGTAGTAATATAAGTAGCAGAATTTTTAGAACTTTCCGCTTTGAAATGAGTGTAAATATCATTATACCAAATTGCTTTGTCATGATAGATGCTTGTTTCATCATCAATCGCTTCCCAACCTATCGTATTTAAAATATTCGTGCTTGCAAGAACCTGAGAATCACTAGCTTTTAGTTTTGCTTTGTTATACTGAGCAACGCCAAATAATGATAAAGTTAGGATTGCTAAACCGCCAACAATACCAACATAGGCTAATTTCCTTTTATTTTTGCCAAGTTTTTTTATAAATTTGAATTCCATATTTATTTACCACTAGCAACTGGTTCTCCATCAGCCAATAAGTTGATTTCACTTATTGGATCAAAGAAATGCATAGCCTTTGACTCAAATGTTAAGTTAACTTTATTACCATTAACCATGGATTCTCTTTCTTCTTGAGTAAGATTGATTGTTGGAATACGAACAATAATTTTTGTCTCGTCTTCAGTTCTAACATGAAGATGATATTCACTGCCCATCATTTCATTAACTTCTATAGTAACTGGAATTGAAGATGCACCACCATCTTTGGAAAGATTGATATGTTCTGGACGAACACCAAGTAAAATTTCTCTAGAAGGAATGCCTTTCTTTTTCAATGCTTCGCCTTTTTCGCCGTCAACAGGAATTTTGGCTCCGAAAAATTCAACATGATATTTTCCACCCTCATTTACCAAATTTGTTTTGAATGTGTTCATCATAGGCGCGCCAATAAATTGGGCAACAAATAAGTTGTCAGGCATATCAAATACTTGGGTAGGTGTACCAACTTGCATAATAAATCCATCTCTCATAACAACGATTCTATCGCCTAATGTCATAGCCTCAGTTTGATCGTGAGTAACATAAACGAATGTTGTATTAATTTTCTTTCTTAAAAGAATAATTTCTGAACGCATTTGGTTACGTAATTTAGCATCAAGATTTGATAAAGGTTCATCCATTAAGAAAACTTTACAATCTTTAACCATCGCACGTCCGATAGCGACACGTTGTCTTTGACCGCCAGACAATGCTTTAGGTTTGCGCGTTAAATATTGAGTAATACCAAGAACTTTTGCAGCTTCAGTAACCTTTTGGAAGATTTCATCTTGAGAATATCCTTTAACAGCTCTTCCATCAACTTTTGATTGTTCTAATTGAGCAATTTTCTTTTTGTTCTTAGGAGTTTCGTTTTGTTTTAACAAAGCAATTTTATTATCAATATTTCGTAGTTCTTCTTCAGTCCATGGATAATAGTGAATTTTCTTATCAAGACGAAGTGGAAATGCCATATTTTCGAAAACAGTTAAATGAGGATACAAAGCATAGTTTTGGAAAACCATTGAAATGTGACGGTCTTTTGATTGCAAGTCGTTTACGACTTCTCCATCAATTTTACATGTACCTTCACTAATATCTTCTAGTCCAGCAATCATACGTAAGGTTGTTGATTTTCCGCATCCAGAAGGACCAACGAAAACAACGAATTCCTTATCTTGAATATCAAGATTAAAATCGTGAACTGCCGTAACATTTCCTTGATAAATCTTTTTTACATTTTCTAATTGAACTCTAGCCATATGCTAACCTCCAAATTAACCTTTAACTGCGCCACCAGTAACGCCTTCAACATAGTATTTTTGTAAGAATAAGAATAAGACGATAACTGGAATTGCAACAATAACACCACCTGCGCAGAAATAGGTGAAGTGTGTCGAAATATTTGCAGCACTTAACCACGAATATAAACCTGTTGCAACGTTCATACCTGTTTGTGAACCCAAGGCAATTGTTCTTGCAAAGATAAAATCACCCCATGGTCCCATAAATGCTGTCAATACTGTGTAAATAATAATTGGCTTACAAAGTGGCAAAATAACCTTGTAGAAAACTTGGAATCTTGTCGCACCATCAACCATCGCAGCTTCATCAAGTGATTTAGGCATTGTGTCAAGGAAACCCTTAACAACATAATAGCCCATACCACTACTTGCGATAGAAACAATGATTAAGCCAGGAACTGCGTTATCGCCAGTAAGTCCAAGTGTATGTAAGACTTGATACAAAACAATCATAGTCAAGAAACCTGGGAACATACCAAGAATAAGCATTAAGTTCATGAGTGGTTTTCTTAATCTAAATCTAAATCTAGATAAAGCATAAGCCATCATAATTTGCATAATTGTTTGGCCAACAGCAACACAAACAGCAATGATAAATGTATTTAAATACCATTGAAGGAAGTTACAATTGGATGCGCAATTATTGACCATATCCCATCCAAAGAGATATGCATAGTTATTAATACCCCATTGTTGAGGCATAACATAGCCTGTTAAACCTTGTGATTCACAACGGAAGCTTTGTAGTACTAAGAATACGAAAGGAATAATCCAAATAATAGAAATTAGAATTAATACTACATAAGAGGCAATATTGCCTGCTCTTCTTTTAGCAGAAAGAGACATTGATCTTTTTTCTTGCATTATTGAAATTCCTCCTCGTTTCTAGTTGATGGAATGAGGTTATAGACAATAAGTGAAAGTATTGCGACAACAATAAACACCATAATGCCAATAACCGCCGCCAATTTATAGTCACTATTACTGACTGCAAGGTTAAATAACCATGTAATCAATAAGTCGGTTGAACCATTTGCACTTGAAGCCATATTAATATCTTTAGGTCCGCCACCAGTTAATAAATAAATAACATTAAAGTTATTCATATTGCCTGTAAATGATGTTAATAAATAAGGACCCGTAACAAATAACATATAAGGTAATGTAATCTTGCTATATTGTTGCCATGGTGAAGCACCATCAATATTTGCAGATTCATATAAGTCAGCTGGTATATTCATTAAAATTCCTGTTGTAACAAGCATTAAATAAGGAATACCAATCCAAATATTAATAACAATAACTGTAATTCTTGCGAGCCATGGATCACCCCAGAAATCAATTGGTTTTCCACCAAGGCTTGCAATAAAGTTGTTAATGATTCCGTCAGTTTGGAACATTTCACGAATATAAAGTAATGAAATGAACTGAGGTATAGCAATAGAAAGAACTAAAATAGTTCTCCAAAGTTTTTTAAATTTAATTCCCTTCTTATTAATAAGCATTGCAACCATCATGCCAAGGAAATAGTTCGTAAAGGTTGCAAAAAATGCCCACACAATTGTCCAAAGAAGGATTTGGCCAAATGTCATAGCAAAGTTATTTCCACCGGCAGACCAAGTGAATAGTTGTGAGAAGTTATCAAATCCAACCCATCCAAATAAATTCATTGGAGGCATATGGTTTTTGTCGTAGCTTGTAAATGCGACAAGAATCATAAAGAAGATAGGCAAAAGTGTAAATATAAATATTCCAATAGAAGGGAGAGCAAGTAATGTTTTATGGAAATCTTTATCAACAACTGCTCTTAAGTCATCTTTTGCAGTTGCTAATCGTTTTTCATCAGCAATAATTTGCTCATTGATTCTATTTTGCTTAATATTCAAATTCCAGGTGTAAATCAATGCGATGATAAAGAATATCGTTAATACACCATATAAAAGAACATTAAATGAATTAACACCATAAACAACACTTCCATCAGGATTTGTGATCGTGGCTTCATAATACATGCCAAGGCTTCCTAATTTGCCAAGGTGATATCCTCCCCACATGATCATGTAAACAATAAAGAGAATCTCGAATCCTAAAAACAAGATACCTCTTAATATTTGTCCACGAGCAATGGAGCCAAAGCCCATAATAATGTATGAAACTTTAGTTTTCCAATCACCATGAATAAATGTTAATACAAGATCTTTAAACCAATGATAAATGCCTAAACCCAAATTCTTGAAGAACAATCCAATCTTAATGCCTAAATTCTTAAAGAATGTAGGAATCAAGGAAAAGAAGCGTTTGAATTTGTAAGCGAATCTTTGGCCTTTTTTAAGCTTAAGATAATCTAAACCAGTAATTTCAGCTATCATATTCACCCTCCTTAATCATCCTTCAAACCTTCGAGGTTACTATCATATATTTCTAAGAAATTCTTGAAGTCAGCCTCTGTAGAATCAGCCTTAACTGAACTAGAAAGTGTAGCAACATTACTCCACCATGAACCAGGGCACATATTTTGTTCATTAGCGAATTCAGCTTGAGCAGCAAGTGCAGCTAATCCCGGTTGATCTAATACAGCTTGTTCTTTACTAGCTGCAATATTACTTGGGCCCCAACCAGCTTCATTAAATCTTTCAGTTTGGCATTGTTGATTTGTTAAATAACGAGCAATTTTCCTGCAAACAGAGGCTTTTTTACTATCTGTTTGTGGTTTTACACCAATCAACTTAAAGCCACTATAACTTGAAATATGATATGATTGTCCATCAACAATAAAACTTGGCATTGGAGCGCAACCTAAGTTTTCTCCAAGCGCTTGCTTAGCAGCAGCATAGTTCCAAATACCAGAGATAGCAACAGCAGCTGTATCACCTAATTTATTTGTTTGATCATTAGGAGATACTAAGTCACTTGCTTTAAGTTTTTGAAGTGCCTTCATTGCAGGCATACCGTTAGCCTTATAAGTATCTTCATAGCCTGTAAAGTTACCGGTAGCAGGATCAATGGACCATTTAGAATAACAACCAGTTGCCATAAAGTAGCTTGCAGCGTAGAATCCATCAGCAAATACTTTGTAATTGATACGCTTTCCAGCTGCTTTACATTTAGCAATGATTGTGTCCATGTTCAAAATGTCTGATTCATTTAGAACACTCTTATCATAATACATGAAGTAGCCATTATCGCTTGTCATTGGGAATGCACATAAATTGCCTCCATATGTTGCAGCGTTAACAGCACCTTTCATATTGTCTGACTTAACGCTATCAGCCATAGTAGATGTAATATCCATTAATGCACCAGCAATTTTAAGTCTTGATAATTGGTCTTGAGCAAAGCAGAAGATATCTGCGCCAGATTGAACGTCTTGGAGCATATCACTTGCTGCATCGCCTTCAGATTCAGGCTCAACATTAACAGTGAGTTTGTATTTGCCACCATTAAGAGATTCAAATGCGGCAATTTGAGTTTGCGTTAAAGTAAGGATAGATTTATCGCACCAAACTTTAATATTGTATTCACCTTCATCATCATCTTCATCTGGGAGTGTATCATCAAATGGATAAGGATCGACATTGTAGTCAAACTTAAACGTACATCCACTCAAAGTTAAAGAAGAGAGAGTGAGTAAGACAAATAATAATTTTTTATGTTTCATCATAGCCCTCCTTTAATCTACCCAGATACCATAGAGATTTGTGACAGCTTGCTGCCTATAATCTTTTGTAAAGTCCCACATATGTCCCTTATCACCTAAACAAGATGAATATGCCGAGAATCCAAGGAAGTTTGTGAAGTCATATTTTGTTGTAAAACCAAGAGTTTCACCAATGGCAAGGACTTTCTCTTTGGAATCAATTTCCTCAGGACATGCCCCTAATGGTTTCAACATAAACCATTTAATTGTGAATATTGGACAATCAAGTCCATTAGCATCTGTTGTTTGCGTGGAATCGAAATAGAAATTAATGGTTGTATCGTATTCACTTATGCAAACATATTCAGTGCCATTCCACTTAAATTTAAGTCCATCATCATCAGTGTAATAAGTTTTAGTAGGATCTTTGGCATGCTCGAATTCACTCTTAACTAATGTTTCATAATCTGCGACATGAACTTCGTTGTGAAGTGTATCGACAACTCCACCATGAGATGGATGGTATGCTTCAGAATTACAACCGCCAATTAATAATGGAATTAATAGTAAAGGAACAATTTTAAATATCTTTTTCATATTATAAAGCTCCTCTCTTACAAACTCTTATGGCATAGCCATAGTATTCATTACCTAAGTCAACGCCGCTACCAGTATAGCTTTGTGGACCATAATCAAATAAGCAATTATTATAAATTGACATATCATCTAATGGAACAACGCCACGTTGTTTACCTGCAACAAAGATGAAATATTCATCATATTGAATTCCAAGTGCCCAAGGTTGTCCTTCACCTGTCCAGAATAAGTTAACATATTGCTTGCCTGCACTTGTTGTGCCGCTAGGCCATGTTTCAAATTTATTTGCTGGCGCACTCTTAGGAATGCGATTATGAAGTCTAACAACGCTCTTCCAAGCATCATTGTATTGATATTCAGCATTTGTGACTGTCACACCATCTAATTCAACTTGAAGTTTATTGCCCCATTTAAATGAGTTAACTTTTAAAGGTGAATTGTATGAGTTATGTGAAATATAGTGACTATGAAGTTGTGTATATGTATTTTCTAAACATTCTTCTTTTACATCTTCAGTTACTTCTTTAGTTCTAAACAATTCTTCACCGCCAAGCATAAATGCTGCTGCGTTTGATGCAAATACAATTGTGTGAGAGGCGATTGATGCTTTAACAATGTCAATAATGTTGGCAGGTTGACCATCAACTATTGTGTTATAAAGTTGATCTCTGCATGTCCAGTTATCGTGACAAGAAACATAATTAACAGTTTGCTTAACAAAATTTGATTTTCCACGATGAATGCCCCAAACCATATCTGCAATAGCATTAGGTTCATCATACATGTCAGTTGTTTTTTGCATGAATCCTTTTTGAGGATAGACTTGTTCTTGACCCCATGCACTGTTAGCGCCTTTAACAGCATTTCTGCCTGTATCATTAAAGCAGCCAAGGTAGCATGAATCGACATCATCATTACCAGTCATTGGATCAAAATTATTGCAATATTTGTAAACTTCATAAGTAGAAGCAGAACCATTGTTGTAATTTGAACCATGATATCCACCACTAGTCCAACCTTCACCATAAATATAGATATCTTTATCTAATGTTGATAATTTTTCTTTTAATTGATTAAGGGTTACATAGTCAAGTAAACCCATAAGGTCAAATCTAAAGCCCTTAATCTTATATTCTTTTGCCCACATATACACGCTATCAATAATGAATTTTCTCATCATTGGAGCGTCACTTTTAACTTCGTTATGGCAACCAGAACCATCATATAATTCTCCGTTTTCATCATATCTAAAATAATATCTAGGCATGAGTTTATTGAAGCAAGATGCACTTGGTGATGAGACGTGGTTATAAACGACGTCCATAATAACACGTGTATGTGCATCCGTTTTGCTCATTTGAAGAATTAAGTTCTTAAATTCTCTAATACGAGTTAAACCATTTGAAGGATCACTAGAATAAGAACCTTCAACACAGTTATAGTTAAGTGGGTTGTATCCCCAGTTATATTTATTAATACCTTTTTCTGTTTCGTCATTATCGTGATCAAAAACAGGTAATAATTGAACAGCTTTTACACCAAGTTCATTTAGATGGTCATAGCCAGTTGAAATTTCAGGATGATCTTTTAAATGGGTGCCTTTTTCAACAAAAGCATTATATGTACCATTTTTATTACCTTGGTTTGAAACCCATGATTCATCTCCAGTAAAGTCTTTAACATGGACTTCATAAATGGATAAATCTTGAGGTGTTGCTATATCATAGCCAGGTTCTCCATCCCAAACAAGAGGTAATTCATCCCAACCATCAGGATTTGTTTCGCTCTTATCATAAATCATTCCACGAACACCACTTGTTCCACAAGCAGTTGCATATGGGTCCATTGTGATTGATGTTCCGTTTAAATTATCGACTTGGAATGCATAATATTTATTTTTAAGTGAGTTTGTTGGAGTATCAAATAATGTAATTGACCACACACCACCTTCAAGATAATTCATGTGCCAACCGACATATTTGTCATCGCCACCAAAAGCGGCACTTGTATTGCTTTCATAAATAAGTAGGGACATATTTGCAGCAATAGGAGCCCAAACTTTAAATGTTGTGAATCCTTTGTGATATGTCATTCCTAAATCAGAGCCACTATAGTTATAATATTTTTCAAATTTAGCAGTTTCATAAAGGTTTTCAAAAGATGCATAAACTGTTTTACTTAGCGCACTTGTTGAAGAAATTTCTTTAGAAACTAAGCAATAAACCATGTTAATTTTAGCAGTATAAGGGAATGTGATATCAAATTCCTTAACTTCACCGCTAACATCATTTAAACCGGTCATAACTAAGAAGTTTTTCTTGATAGCTTCACGCTTTTTTAGTTTAATTCTGTAATAATTCTCATCGAAAGCATAAAGTTCCCAAGAAACATTCTTTGTCTCACTTGTAGTGACACAATGAATTGTCTTCCAGTCTGTAAATTTAGCTAATTTGATGCCATCAACTTTAGTTTCGGCTTCGGTTGCAAATTGAGCCATACCGCCACCAGCAGCTGGTGTACACCAAACATTGACTTCTTCATTAACAGGTGGGAATTGAGCGTAATGAAGCTCAACGTCATCTGACTGACCACCCCAGTTAAGATTACTTGGAGAAATCATTTTATATTTAATAATATACATTAAACCTGTTCCACCAACGAATTCAGTAAATCTTGAATCAGGTGAACCTTGTTTAATGTTAATAGTAATTGTCATCTGCGTTCCATCTGCGGAATAGGAGACAATATCTGCGCCATTTTGCTCATCAGAATACTCGACACCATCAACACCATTTGTCCAAATGTAGAATGCGCGGTTTTTACAAAGACCATCTTCATTCACATAGTGAATCTTTACTGTACTAACTGGTCCAATTTCCTCTTCTTCTTCATCATCGCTAGCAAAATGAGGATGATTAATATCAAAAGGAACATCATGAGAATATTCAATAGGATCTTCTCCTGCAGCATCTTTAGTAAATATGCTAGGTACAACTAAAGATAAACCAAGGATTGGCGTGAGCAATGCGACTATAATTTTTTGCTTCTTCATCATTTCTCCTTTCCTAATTTAGTTGTAATTCTATCCAATATTTATACATTCCATCACCTTGAGGATTTAAATCGAAATATAAGATGAATCTTCCGTCTTTAACAATCTTCATATTTAAATCTCCACCACTTTGGAATTCAACATATGTTAATGCGTTTTCGCCTGCACCAGAATTAGATGCACTGACGCTATACCAATTTGTTAACGAAGAATCTTCTCCGTTATATTGAGCAACTTTAAATTCCTCATTAGCTTTAGCCTCAAATTTAATCATATATTCCTTATCGGTATATGGACTTTCATTCTTAGTTAATTCATAAGAAGCATTCGCCTTCCACTCGTTAGGTGTGCCATACAAGTAATAATTACCAATAACTAAATCTTTCTTAGGAGACACATTGACTGTGCAAGAAGCAGTCTTACCACCATCAACTGTTGTAACTTTTATAACGGCGGTTCCTTCTTTTAATGCACAAGCATTTCCATTATCATCAACTGAAACCACACTTGGTTCTGATGATTCATAACGAACTAATTGATTCGTCGCGTTATTTGGATAAACTGCAGCAATGAATATATATGAATCACCAACAGTTAAATCTAATGTTTCAACATCTAAAGATACGGATTCAACTACCACAACAATACCTTGTTCATTGACAACAACATGTAAGTCGGCAGCTTTTGATTCATCACCTAGAGGTGTAACAGTGATATCTGTTTCACCAATTTTAACTGGTGTTACCGCAAATTTTTCGCCACTTTTGCCATCTTTTTTAGATAAGGTAGCAATAGTTTCATCTTTAACAGAAACTTTTAATGAATCATTGAATTCACCTTCTCCATTAATGGTTGGGATAAATTCTTTAGGTTCATTGCCAACCTTCAAAACAAGACTTTGAACATCAAATGATACACCTGAAATAGTAAAGTCCTCTTTTTTTGGAACCCCATTATTAAGCACGCATGAGCTGAGCACAGGCGCAAATAATAAAGGAAGAATAGTAATAATTTTCTTCATAAGCTACTATCCTTTCATAAATATAGTTAAACCAAATCTAACCGCGCCAATATTGCCGCCGTTAACTGTAGGTGCTCCACCTAATGCTAAAACATTATTGAAGCCTGGTTCTACATTGATTTTATATTCAGAATCGTCTCTACCATTATTTAAATAAATAACAATCTTTTCATTATTTGATTCATCTCTAATAGACATTCTAAGAACATTATAGGATGAATATTGGTATTCAACTTTCGCACCCTTTGGATAATAAGTTTTCTTAAAGTTATTAATTGCTTTATACCAACTATAGAATGTAGATTCTGTTTGAACGTTACCTGTAGCTGGATCATATTTAATTCCTTCATTATTATTTAATAAATGCTTATTATGATCATCTAATTCAAAAGCATATTGACCACTAGAATAATTTGGACGTGACGCCTTATCATTCCAAAGGAATGGTTGGCGATACCAAATATCCATATTATTTTCATTACCATATTTCTCGATATGCTTATTTGTGTTTGAGGACATACCAAGTTCATCACCATAATAAAGCCATGATAAACCAGGATTAAGCATTGTTACAGCACCTTGGAATTTAGCACGTCCATTAATCCAAGGATCATTATATGCAACATTATCATTTGCGATAGTCGAGTCTTTATTTCCTCTACCATCCGCTTGATTAATAAGTCTCATAACGTCGTGGTTTGAAGTGAATGCTCCATTGATAAAATCGCCACGGCAACCGCCTTGTGCTTTTCTATTTGCTCCAATTTCAAATTCTTCACTAGAAGCAAATGGAATAAATGTTTCTGTTGCTTGCATAGCATCATAATTAGCTGCACCTTTTTCATCTTGAAGAATCCATGCAGGAACATGATAGTAATTTGAGAAATCAAATTGAGAATCAAGTGCTTGATAATATTGAGCAGTTCTTGTGCCCCATCCATCAAAGTTCTCACCAACAAGGAAGCAATTTGGATATGAAGCTTTTAAACTTGATGAGAATTCTCTCCACCAATTAACATTCTTAGTTAAATCTGATGAATAGTCGTATTTTTTAGCAACATATTTACCTTTTTCATCGTCAAATGATTCTTTTTCACCAACGTCAGTAACGATGATGTCATCACCAGTGTCATTAACTTCGTCTTTCATATAAATATGTTTGACTGCGTCAAGTCTAAATCCATCAAGTCCAAATTGAAGCCATTGTTTGGCTGTATCAATAACAAGTTTTCTTGTATCTTTGTTTTCGTAATTAATTTCAGGCATACCACTACCGAATTTTCCATAATAGTAGTAATTTGATTCACCATCTTTATACCAAGATGGGTTATCACTTTCTGCGTCTTCTTTTACTGTAACTTCGCTATAGCCATCGCAAACCCATTTGCCTAAAGCTGAGTCATAATGAGTTTTTGCTTTTTTGATCTTATCAGTAGCGTATTTCCAAGTATAAACATTTCTCCATTTAATACCTGTATCATCTGTTTCAGTTCCAGGTTGTCCACTATTAACTGCCCATTTTGATTTAGAGAACCAAGTATTTGTTTTTGATGTATGGTTCAAGACAAGGTCCATTAAAACCTTGATTCCTTTAGAATGAGCTTTTTGAATAAGTTCACTATAATCTTCTAGAGTGCCATATCTACGATCGACATCCATATAATCTGAAATATCATATCCATGATATGAATCTGATTTTTGAACTGGAGTTAACCACAAACAATCAACACCTAAATCAGTAAAATAATCTAATGAGTCGATAACGCCACGAATATCGCCAATTCCATCGCCGTTGCTATCTCTGAACGAGGCAACAAATACTTGATAACCAACTTTAGTATTTTTAAATGCATCAGAAGTTGGAGTTGGAGCAGTACATTGAGGAATTGCCTCAGTAACACTATCAAATTTACCAGTTGTATCTGAATCGACAGGATTGACCTTTGGCTGAGGTGTTCCACTACCAGCAAAGTATGTGTAATTTGATAAATCACCAGTAGAAGTAAATATATGAATTGTTTTTCCACCTTCAACTGAGCGCCAATTTGTTTCATTTGCAAAATCATCAATATATGTTTCGGCGCCACCATCAGATGTCCAGTTCTTCTTGCCATCCATCGAAGATTGTAACGGAAGAAGGAAACCTAATTCTTCTGCGCCATCAAATGAAACACTTGTGCCAGTCTTTCCACCAACTAAATCACTACGCGTTAAATCGACATCAAAAATAATGCCGTATTTATCAATATATGTTCCACCACCTGCAAGTCCGACATCTGGAAATGTCATAAATGCAGTTGACATAGGTCTTAATGTTAACTTATCAGAAACTTGAGTAGGACCATCATATCCCCATAATGTTCCTTCGAGGTTCTTTGGGAAAAATTGCCAAAGCCATAAACAATAGTTGTTATAATCTTGAGCACCTTCACCGCGGTTATAGTGAAAATATAAATGTCCTGGTTTAGACCAAGAATTTAGCCACACATCATAATCATCTGGATCAAGACTTGTAACTGTACCGCTAGAAGTGATTGACGAAGAAGTAGTCGTATCACCTGTTGAAGAGGAATTACCTCCACAACTAGTCAAAACAATACTTGTTAAGACAAATAAAATTAAATGTGTTCGTTTCATATGTATATTTTATATATATACATTAAAGCACACTAAGAAAACGCTTACAATAATTTTATAAAAATTAACAAAAAATTAGTTAATTACCAAACTTAATTTGTCGTATAAACGACATATCTTTTAATTTCCATTCCCAGTTTGGAGATCCAACTGTACCTGGATAATTCATTCTAGCTCTATCATCAAGTCCTAATAAATCTTGGAGAGGGAAAATAGTAATATATGAAGGTAAATTCCATGTGTATTCAAACATAGCTTTAAGAAGATTTTTTGGATAGTTAAAACGATCCTTTAAAAATTCAATGTTTGCTTCTGGCAATGATTTTAACCAACCTTTTAAAGTTTGATTATCATGTGTTCCCGGATAAATAATTTGTGTTTCTTTACTATTTTGATTAATATCAAAAACTGTAAATTCAGTAATATACATACCAGGTAGTTTATAGTAATCTCTTAAATCATGAACGCCTTGGAATAAGTCTCCTAAATCTTCAGCGATTAAAGATATATTTGGATATTGTCTATAAAGTTCATTAAAGAAATCATAACGAGGCCCAATTTTCCATTCGCCACGACGAGCATTTTCATCTTTTCCAGGTATAACACAATAAGTGTCCCATGCTCTAAAGTGATCTAGTCTTAATAAATCGCATGTTGTAGCTAGATACCCAATTCTATGAACTAAAAGTTCATAGTTATTTGATTTCATCTTCTCAAAATCATATATTGGTGTACCCCATAATTGGCCATCATCACTGAATGCATCAGGTGGACAACCACTAACAATACTTGGCTCATAATTTTCATCAAAATGAAATTGTTCTTTGTTTGTCCAACAGTCAGTTGAATCAATGCCAACATAGAACGGACAATCAGCGATGATCTTGATTCCTTTTCTTTTCGCGTACGCCCATAATTTGTTCCATTGTTCATATGCAATCATTTGACACCACGCATAGAATAAACAATCTTCTTCGCTTCCTTTAGGAAGACCTTGCTTAACATTATAAAGCATCTCGTCTTTTGGCCATTTATTCCAAGAAACAAGATTATTTTTCTTTCTAAAATATATAAATATAGAATATGGTTCAACCCATGTATTATCTTTGATAAATTTATGAAACTTATTAGTGTTTCCTTTTAAATAATTTTTAAAGGCTTTACGTAAATATTTTTCTTTAAATGTATCCACTTTTTGATAATCGACTCTAGTAGATTTTGCCCTGAAGTTTGGAACGTTATTTAAAAGACCTTTTTTTATAAGCATATCAAATGATATATATCTAGGTTCAATAGCTTCACTACAAGTGGACATGTATGGTGAGTTTCCAGGACCAACAGGATTTAAGGGAAGAACCTGCCAATATTTATAATTATGTTTAACTAAAAAGTTAATAAATTTATATGCATTTTCACCAAAATCGCCAATCCCATGGTTAGAAGGCAATGATGAAATAGCTAATAACACTCCATATTTTGATTCCATATTAAATAACCTTAAAATGCTTTAACGCATCTTTGACTCCGTGCTTAGAAACACTTTTAGCAATATATTTAGCGAATGATTTAACTTCATCGTTAGAAGTTCCCATCGCAGCACTATAACTACAAACCTTAAACATGCCAATATCTCCACCATCATCGCCAATAGCTAATGCATTAGATGGTTCAATATTTAAATATTGTAGGACTCTATTTAGGCCATCAATTTTGTTAATTTCGTGATGGCGAATATCATAACCATATTCAAAAAATTTAAAGTAATGGAATTTTGAAAAATATGATTCAAAGATCCATTTAAATTCATCAGAAGCAAATATGATGATGCCATTAACACTTTCGTTGTTGTACAAACGAACTTCTGGTTTGGTTTCAAAAAACCAATCAAAATATGACTTAACGTACTTATCAGGATTTAATGATAACCATCTATCTTTTTCAGAACAAAATTGTAAACATATGTTATGTTGATTACACACTTCAATAATACGTTTAACATCTTCTTTATCGAATGAATCGTTATGTATTAAAACATCATTATGAAAGGCAACAGCTCCATTGGAGCAAACCATTCCATCAGGTTTAAACATATCAAGTAAACCTGTACACTTAACAGAATGATAAGGTCTTGCCGTAGCTAAATACACGAGTACACCATTTTTTTGAGCTTTTTTTAATGCTTGAATGGATTTCTTATCAAATACATGTTTGCCATCGCTATGGTCTAAAATAGTCCAATCAATATCTACAAATAAAATTTTTATATCTTTGTTTTTCATACTCTTAAGATAAATAAAAAAAGGAGTTTTTTCAACTCCTTTTAATGTTTAATTAATTTTCTTTACGTCTTTTAATAACGAAGAATGCAGCGATTGATGTAACAGCAACAACTGAAACTATTACTACAATTGCAATTGATGATTCGTTTGAAACATTAAAGACTTGATGATTATTAATAGCAACAGAAACTGGTGTTCTTGAAACAAAGTTTCCACCATGTGCTGCTAATTCAGCACTATAGTGAGCAATAATATAGTCATATTGATGTGCAAATGCAGCAATTGCAGGATTTGGATGTGATTCAGTAGCTCCTTGAAGAATTAACTTGCCACTTGCAAGAACATCATCATAAATTACAGCCATTGCTGACCAACCAGCTTGTAAATCACCAACAACTGTTTCACCATAACCAACGCAAACATCATCTGTCATGTCATTAAATTGTTCTGCATAATCAATAGCAGCAGCTAAGTCTTCTGAAACAGTTCCAAAATAAACTTCATCAGCTCCTGATTTGAATTTAACATAAAGATTGGTCATTGTTCCAATAAGTGAGGAACAAACGAGTTCATTATTAATAACAGAGAATCCATCTTCACTATATTCATTGATATTTAAAACTTTAAATACAACGGCATTTGAATTTGTGTCTTTTGTATCAACAAATCTAATAACATCGTCAAATTCAAACGTAAAACCTTCAACATAATATTCGATAAATGAAGGATCTGCAGGATTTTCATTGTGTGTTAGAGCGTGTGGAACATCATTAACAGACATATAGAATTTATTAACATCAAGTCCACTGCAGAAAATTGTTTTATTGACAATGTCAACATAAACATTTGCTGTAATATCTAAACAGACTTTCAATGTGCCATTATCATTCCATAAGTTATTGTTGCCAATGCTTTTTGCGGTTTGACCACTAACAGCAGCCCCGTCGCATTCATATGAAACTACATCACCACTTTCTAATGAAATTGGTTCAGATGTCATATATTCATTAGGATTTCCTGGATTTTGAACTAAAGCAACATCATCACCACCGACAACTAATGTGTAAACATGTGAAATCTCAATCGCACTAATCCAAATTGTTGATGAACTTGTTTTAAAGTAAGGTGTATATGAACCAGCAGCATCAACCTTCATATTTGGTTTTGCATCTAAATTAGCTGCAACGATTTGACCAGCATCTTTAGCAGATCCATCTCCTGATTCAAGAACTTCATAACCATAGTACGTGCCAGTAAATCTTGAATAGCTAACAACCTTAAATTCATCGTCTTTTTCTAATTCTACTTCTGATGAATATTCGCCCTTAACAGAATCATATGACATTTTGGAAGTAGAATCGGCTGTCCAACTATTATGTGAGCCTACAAGATAGCAACCATCGTCGACAGGTGTCAATTTTGTAAGATGAGATGGTGATTTTTCAGAGCCCCAACCTTCAATAACACAACAGTTATAATCTCCGAGAGAAATGTCTTCGGTTTGATTCCATTTATTATCCCACGTTGGAGTTGTAGCCGATGAATTATGTCTAACAAAAATGACATTATTAATCGCAGAATCAATCTCGAATTCATACATGTGTTCAAAACCAGAAACAGGTGTCATAAAGGAAGATGGAAAATATGCAGTTCCCCCTTGAGGCATTAAATAAACAGAAAACTTTGCGTGATCTCCATCCCAACTTTGAAAGTCGTTTAATTCCAAATAGACCGTCTTTGTTTCACCAGCAGCTTTAGCTTCGACAGGTGCTTTTGCGCTAACAAACGAGACGCATGCAGCAGTTCCAGCGGCTAATGCTAATGATAAACAAAATAAAATAGTTTTTTTAATTTTCATTAATATTTTTCTCCTTTTTTCAAAGAACTTCACGTATATTTTAATCCATACACATATGCAATGCAACAATTTTTATTTCATATAAATTTAACAATAAATTAAAAAAGCATTCGCATGGGCGAATGCATAATTTCAAAATTAGTATTATAGCCAATTAAGTTCGTATGTTGTTATACCTGAAATTATATCAACATTATCTGTTTTGTTATAAATTTTACCTGGACCATCATCAATTTTGTTCCAATCAGGTTGGGTTGTGCCGTTTGCACACCTAACTAACAAGAAGTGAGTGAATTTTCCTGGAAGTTCAAAAGATGTTGAAGTAGAGCCAACAGTGTAAGAAATTTTAACCCAAGTACCATCCTCAGCTGTGCTCCAAGCCCAAGCAAATACAGGAATTCCAGCCGTTCCAAATGCCCATGATTGGTCACTCTTTAATGTAACTGTGTAGGTGACAACAGCAGGTGTTGGACCAGCAGATTCAGAAATATAAACAACATCTGCTCCCATTGCAAGTTTAACATAGAAGTTAAAAGTTCCTTCTTTACTTGATAATAACACACCGTTATCAATAGCAAATCCGTGATTATCTCCACCAATAGTTAATGAAGTTAGAACTTCAGGTGTTGAAGGGGCGATATTTTCGAAATAAATAGTGTCATTTGTATTCATTTCAATATTTAATGCTTCGAGTTGTGGATTACCACTTGGATCTGTTCCAGGTGTTAAAGTTACAGGATCGTCGTCATTTAAGACATAAGCATAAACAGGTTCTGGTGGAGTTGGCTCTCCAATATAAACACCCTTTATGCCAGCTTCAGAGGAGGTTTCGACATAAAGATCATAAACACCTGTAACATCGCACTTAATCCATTTATATGAACCTTCTGAGAATTTATTTGATGAACCTTCTTTAATATCTCTATAGTCAAATAGAGTGGTATCGATAATGAAACGAATTAAATCACCACTTTCAAGATGTTGATCAAGAGCGCAGTATTCACTTGTGCTTGGTGAATTTAAACTCATTGCAACTTCACTAATCGCACCTAAATGATTTACTTCCATGACATATTTAGATGTCATAACAAAACCACTAACCCAAACTTCAAGTGGGCTCAAAAGTTTTAAGAATATACCTTTGTCGCTAGAGGCAGCAAGAGGCATCTTAACTTTCAAGACTGAATCGACTAATGCAACGTTATTGTAATTCACACCAATATCTAGACTTGGTTGAACATTCATAACAGCATCATTACGTTTGAACGACAATGTATCATTTGCATTTAATGCAATATTAGTAATATAAGCCTCAGTTTCTAATTCATTAACAGTGAGGGCTTGATATGCTCCACCATTAATTGAAACGGAATATGTGTTTTCATGTTCTTGATAACCGCATAACCAACATTGATCATTTCCGTAACAAAGTTTTAAATAAACTTTAACATTAGTTGCAGTAGTTAAAACTGTAAGTGCATAATCAACGTTATTTCCTTCGGCTGGATCACCAGTAACACTATCAAGATGTATCTCATTAGAATAGAATGATAAAACATCTCCCTCGGTTACACTTATTGTTTGTTCATATTGTGCGCTGAATCCTGATGGAACTGGTTCAGTCGAAACATTCATTTTTATTGGATCGCCACTGCCAACTTTAACGTAATAATCTAAATGATATCCAGATAACCAAACTTGCCAACCTGTATCATATTCTTTTAAATAAATCATTACGTTATCTGCACTAGATAAAACCCTGCATGGTGAACCACCAGCATTGTTTCCTTCTCCTGGCGAGGTAAATTCGCCAATTGGTGTTCCGTTATGTGTAAAGTCAATACTTTGACCGACTGTAACAGAGGCTATATTTGCATAGTATTGATGTATCCAAGTATCTTCACCTTTTTCACCATCATAAATCGCTAATGGTATTTCGTTTCCGCCAATAATGGCACTATATTCAGATGCAGGAGGATTTGTAACTTCTAATGCGCATGTCGCAGTAAATCCTCCATCTGTTGTTGTGGCAGAAATAGTTGCGTTACCAACACCAACACCTAGAACAAGTCCTTTATCACTAACGCTTGCAATTAATTCATTGCTACTTTCCCAAGTAACAGTTTTATCCGTTGCATTGGATGGTGAAATGACTTTTGTCAATTGAATTGTTTTTCCAATAACGACACTAGCTTCATTAGGGTTTATCGTTACTCCACTAACATGAATAATTTCAGGCCCACCATCAACAACGACTGCGCAGGAAGCAAATTTGCTGACTCCGTCGATAACTTCGTTTGAGGTAGCTCGAATAACAGCTGTTCCAGCTTTCAAGGCTGTGACAGCACCACCATCAATAGAGGCAACCTCCGGATCAGTCGTTGACCAGGTTATATCTTTATTTGTTGCATTAGTAGGCAAAACTGTAGAAATAAGGGTCTCAGAATCGCCAATGCCTAAATTTAATTCGGTTTTATTTAATACAACACTATTAACGTGAACTGGTTCAGGTTCTTTCTCTTTTACAGTAACCGAACAGGAAGCAGTTTTATCACCGTCAACTGTCGTAACTGTAATTGTTGCAGATCCAACTGTATAAGCATGAATCTTTCCTCCAAGAACAGTGGCAACATCTTTATTCGATGTTGTCCATTTTACTGATTTATTAGTTGCAGTGTCAGGACTTATGGTTGCAGTTAATGTTTCTTCCGCATCAACAGGAAGTGTGATTTCGGTTTTATCAAGAGAAACGCTTTCAACAGGAACAGCATTTCCGCCGTTATTGCCACAACCACTTAATAAAATGCCAAATAAAGGCAATAGTAATAATATCTTTTTCTTTTTCATAAAGAACCCTACTTTTCTTAATTATATAACCTTAATAAATTATAGTGAATATCCAAAATAAAAATAAAAGTTAATATTTTTTCAACATTTCTATTAGCCATGCAGCAGAAATCTTACTTGCATCAGCTGAAAATTTTTCGAAGTCAGTACCGCTAGAACCATCTGCTGTATCGGACATACTTCTTATTATGCAAAAAGGAATATCATTTTGTAAGCAAACATGTCCAATCGCAGCACCTTCCATCTCTACGCAAAGAGCCATAGGAAAGTTTTCAATTATGTGTTTTCTTTGTTCTTCTTTAGATACAAATTGATCACCTGAAGCTATCACACCTTGTTTTACAACAACATTTTTAGGTTTTGTGTTCATTATCTTGTCGATTAAAAACTTAGATGCCTTCATTTCAACGCATCCCAAAGCATCAATATAACCCAATGGAAGTCCTATTTGTCTTAAGTCTAAATCCCATTCAACAACGCTTCTAGAAACAACAACATCTCCAACTTTTAAATCAGGGTTTAGGGCACCCGCACAACCTGTGTTTATAATGTAATCAGGATGATAATTATCAATCATGGCTTGAGCACAAATACCAGCGGAAACCTTTCCCATGCCGCATTGCATAATGATAATTTCATTATCACCTAAAAATCCAGTATAGGCGGGTTTATTTAATAATGTAATTTTAGTCACGTTTGAAAGATGGGCTCTAAACAAATCTTCTTCATATTTCAAAGCAGCAATAATTCCATAACGTGTTTTTGCGTTTTTGTTCTTGCTTGAATCATTACAAACATTCGGAAGAAGTAACTTACCACAAGTTAAATCATCTTCATCTTCACCATAATTATCATCGCAAATAATAACATTCCAACCAAGACTTACAAATTCTGATTCCAAATGATTTATTAATGATTGCTCATTGCAATTCATTGTGTCAAAACCTCTATCAATTGCATTATATGTCGAATGAATTGGTGTTAACTTAATAAGGAATTTATCTTTGCTAAACAATTTATCAATAGTTTTTGCGTCAATAGTAGATTCTTTGCCAACAGCAAAAGACAAACAATATTTATAACCGATAGGAAGCGGCATCTTCTTCCCAATCTCAGCAATGTCTTCAAGGGGTAAACTTCTTTTATCTAATAAAATATCCCGAGATTTATTATCAGTTGAATGAATGCTAAATTGAAGCAATGCATCCCCGTTATAAACATCATTTTTAATTCTGCAATAATCCAAAATAAAACGTTCCACTAAAATTTTGTTTCTTGGAAGCATTGTTGAAATGCTAGGAACAATTCTCTCAGCATCAATATTTTTGTTTATTAACTTACGTAAATCATATTCAATAAATTCTAAAATTTCATTATTAAATGAAGGCTCCCCCATTCTAGTGAAATCAATTTCAAAATATTTTGTTTGAGTAACATAATGGGTATCAATGATAGTCTTAAGTTGATATTCTAAATCTTCTTTACTCACATTTCCGTGGAATCCAAATGATGGGCAATCGCAAAACGCACAATTCATCAAGCATCCGCGTTGAGTAGATAAAGATGTATACCACCCTTTTTCATATGAAATTTCCGAATTAGTTTTCTTAGTAATAAATTTTGCCTTGACTCTGTTTTCAAAAACATCTCCAGGAAAAGATACAAATTCAATTTTCTTCTTCGTATCCAAATAAATTGTTCCATGCTTTTTTGTAATAATTTGTAGTCCTGCTTGTTTTTTTACTAAAGTGTGGCGAATTTGCATCACAATTATGGAAATTGCTAAAACAGAGCTAGTCGTAATAATAGTAACAAGGTAAATATCTTTCCAAATAGCAAGATTTGTATCACCATGTTTTACCAAATATACAATAAGTATATTGATTCCAAAAATGACTAGTTGCAGTAATGATGAAAATAAAATAATTTTTTCGTTATCGGAAAGCTTTCTTCTACCTTTGTGTAAAAACCTTGAATAAATATGATCAAGCAGAACCATTAATGGAAGTCCAAATGCAAGGCAAACACCAAAATCGTTTAAAGCGGCAAATCCTGCAACTTCAATGAAATTAATTGTTGAATCGCTATATAACTGAATGAGTCCAACAGCGGCGCCTATAGGTATAGCATTGACCGCCATTAAGGCTACATACACCACTACTTTTAAAGGAGAATCTAATCTAGTCCTCATTGAGATGCTTTTTGCAAATAGTTTCCAAATGTAATAAGGCAAAATTCCATATATTAATTGAGGTAATAAACCCATTAAAGCAACATTTATTCCATAGCCTGAAACAAGGTCAGAAACAAAATTACCTAATGTGCACCCAATAGTTGCAGGCCATCCATAGGCTAAACCCAAAACAGGATTTAATGTTCCGGAAGGACGCACAGTAGAAACTTCATATACCGGAATTGCTTTATTAAATAAAATAGTGATTCCAAAAAATAAAAGGAATGAGATAGCGAAAACAACTATGTTTTTTCTATTTATAATTCGTCTCAGAAGTCTTTTCTTATATTCCATTTTTCGTTCGATTTTAACAACAAAATATTTTTTAACATTTTATCTTAAAATTTTATATATGTTAAGCGCGCTTATTGTCAAAATGTTAGCTTTCAATTGATGCGAGACTTTTTAGTCCTTGCTTTTCCCTTATATCACTTTCCAATACCCATAGCGTTTCCCATTTATTCTCTTAATCTTTCCACTACTTTTCAAGACTTTTAATAGTGATTTTATTGTCCGAACAGAAACATTAATTTGTTTAGAAAGTTGTTCTGAAGTTATATGAGGATCATTTCTAATAATTTCTAAAACTCTAGATTCTCTCGATGTATTATTGCTTTTAGTTTGAATTGAAGAAATGTGAAGATTTCTGTTTTGCAAATCATTATGCTCTCCTAAAAGAAGATTTTTCAAAAATTTAATCAAATAGGTGCGATCTTCAAATACACCCTTGATAATATTATTATAGTTAGCTCTCACTAATGAATTTCTAAAATACCAAGAATTTTTAGCAAATGTATCATTAGTAACATCAAATCCTAAACTTCTCAAATATTTGATGAAAAATACTGCTGTCGTTCTAGTATTCCCTTCTTCAAAAACGTGAATTTGCCAAAGATTAGCGATAAAAATAGCAAGGTGCTCAATAATTTCATTAATAGATAAGTTTTTATAATTAAATTTCTTTTCTCGTTCAAAATCATATTGAAGCGTCATTTCTAGTTCTCTATAATCGCCATATGTTACCGTATCACCATCAAGAACCCATTCCTCTTTAGAAAAATTATATTTTCGCAATTCTCCTGGATTTTCAAGAATACCATCAAAAAGAGTCCTATGAATAGCCAATAATTGCCCTACTGTAAATGTAAATGAATCTTCTGAAATAATCTTCGCTATTCGGATAGATATTTTATCCGCTTCTTCTACTCTATCTCCATAACAAGGCTTACTCTCATAGTAAGAAGAAATAATTGTATCTAATTCTTCTAAAGATATTTCACCTTTAATATATCTATTTGTTTCATTTAAAAAGTAGGTTGAGTTTTTAAGTCTATCGACATCTTGTAAGCCAATACCAGTCTCGATAATATATTTTTTATTAAAACTATTTTTCATACTTGTGATTATATAACACATAATTTCCAAAGTGCAATCCCAAAGTGCAACGTGCACTTAGACGTGCAAATTCATATTAATAAATTCTTGTGTGCAAAGCGACATTAATATACAAAGTATATTATATGGCTCAATACATTAAAGGGTTGCACTAATTACCTTAGCGATATAAAACACTCTGTTACAAAGAACTCTATTAAATCTTCTGATCTATCTTCATAGTAATCTAAAAGCAAAGTTTTATATTTTTCTATTTTTTCTACTGGAACAACCATCAAACCAACACCATGACTAATCAAATAATGATTTCCAAAAATTACAGCCGTTCTTTTATTTCCGTCAATAAAAGTTTGCGTTTTCATTGAGTAAGCAATTAATTTAGCAGCTTTTGTGACATGATCAAGGTCAATATCATTTATAATGGATTCGATATCTTCTTTAACTTTAAACTCAAAAGGGATTGGAGGAATATACGAAGAGCCTCCAATTGTAACTGGTGTAGACCTAATCTTGCCTGCACTATAAGATATTCCTTCTTCAACCAAGCCATTAATTTGGCATAACAAGGCATAGTTGGTAGGATAGCATTCAACATCGTAGTCCATTATGAATTCCCAAGCGTGTTTCAAATTAAGTATTTTTTGAACATCTAAAGTTGACATATCGTGGACTTTTCCTTCATTAACAATAGTCTCAGTATCAGAATAAGTTGTAGCAACGCCTTCAAGAATGGATTGTTTGTAAATTGAATCAACAAGATTTCTGCGTGCTAAATCGATATTTAGAAGAATATCATCTTCCATCTCTTTATTTGCATCAGGAAAACTCTTTAATTCCTTTTCTAACTCTTTCAATCTCTTCTTTAATTCTTTTACTTTAAT
>JAKSVG010000007.1 GCA_024408105.1 Bacilli bacterium
CTTTGACCAACTATTCATTGTATCAAAGTTAGAGTGGCATTTTGGTGGACCTGACGGGGATCGAACCCGCTACCTCCTCCATGCCATGGAGGCGCTCTCCCAGGTGAGCTACAGGCCCATGAATAAATATAATACAGCATATATTGCTAGATTCAATATATATGTTTAAAATCTTCAATTTATTTCAAAATTCTTGAATTCCCACCACTAAATTAAGAAAGGGGGGATTCCTTAATTAAAAAATAACTGATGTTACATATTAACACTTAGCAGTTATTCGGTTATACCGAACAACTGAATTTTCATCCAATTCATGCTCTTCTAAAATATGTTTTATATGTTCAGAAATATTGCTTTTACTAGATTGATACAGTTCAGCAATATGATCTTGAGATAGCCAAATGGAATAACACCATTGCTTGCTTTTCATTGATAAACAAATATTCAGTATTCGGATGCAATCCATCAAAAGATGGGCTCGACTGAAATGATACGCCATCAAGAGAATACTCACATCCTTTTTTTATGTTTAAAATAATTAAACATAAAAAATCTGTCTTTACTTAATATGTAT
This sequence comes from Bacilli bacterium, assembly GCA_024408105.1. GTDB lineage: Bacteria > Bacillota_I > Bacilli_A > RFN20 > CAG-826 > Fiminaster. Next base: position 575 of record JAKSVG010000007.1, read on the forward strand.
TGCTTTTCTTATATATTTAATTTTACTTATAAAATAAGTAATTATATACGATAAAACGATGATAATAACGTATATTAACAAAAAATATAACATTGGATGAATGTTTAACTTATCAGGAGTTAACCACACTCTAGTAAAAATTTCTAAAATGAGCACATGAACCATATAAACTCCAAACGACCCATTTGATAAGAATGAAAGGATTTTAGAATTGTGCGTTTTATCTTTACAAAGACTGGTTATAAGTAGAAACACTGCGCTTCCATAAAGAATTACTGGTAGCGTTAAGTCAGCAGACAAGTAATTTCTAATACTAGGAATATCATTATAAACTAGTTGAATTGTAACAATCTGGGCAATAAGAGCAAGCAATCCAACAATATATATAACAATTCTATATGGCTTTTTAATTTCAAAATTATCAAATAACCAGCCTAATAAGAAATACGCAATATAACCACCTAAACCTTCTAAATGAAATTTACTTACAAAAGTAGTAAATAGAGTTGGGTGATTTTCTGAATTAACCACAAATACATTAAGAGTCTTCATTAAAAATGTATATATAATCGCTGCTACAACAATTCCAACGACATATTTAATGTTCTCTTTTTTAACAAAGAGTCTAAAAATAGGTAGCATCAAATATAATCCGAACACCATAAACATATACCAAAGGTGAGGATAGTCAGATCCTTTGAAGGTCAATACATACTCAATAAAATTTTTAAATTCGATAGGTTGATGAGTCAGTGCAGGAAGTATCACTGAATAAAACAAAGCATAAAAAGCTAGCCATCCAACAAGTAATAATCCTACCCAAAGTAAAGATTTCTTATAAAAAGTTTTTACATCAAATGGTTTTTCTTCTTTTAAAAGCAAAGCACCTGAAAGCATCACAAAAAGAGGAATACATGCTCTGCAAATTCCATTGGGAATATTGCCCATTTGAAATTCTAGTGTTGATGTATCTGGAAATTGAATTACCAAAAATGCAGATACATGGCACATTAAAACTAGAAAAATTGCAACAGTTCGAATAATGTCGTATCTTAGAATTCTTTTCTTTTCCATACCTATAATTATCAAGTAGTTTTTTGAAAAAATCCATAAGTAAAACATCCTATCAAAGATAAGCAAATAAATTTTTCTCTAATTTAAGCACTAATCAGAGATATTTGATGTATAATTTTGCCCTGTTTTTAATAAAGCCCAAACAATTCTAAGTATCTTTCTAGCAGTATGTGTTAATGCACATATTGCATGTTTGCCCTCATTCTTTTTCTTAGAATAATATTCTGCTAATTCAGTGGAATGAATTCTTGATTTTTCAGCTGCTTGAAATAAAGCATATCTTAACAATGGTGATCCTCTTTTCCTAACACCACCTCGTTTTTCCACTGTCCCTGACTGATAAATTCTTACATCTAATCCAGCAAACTTAATCAATTTATCAGGAGTAGGAAATTGAGAAATATCACCTATTTCACCTATAAGCAATCCTGCTAAACGATATCCAATTCCTGGAATAGTTATTAGGTTTGGGTATGTTTCATCTATTAATGGCTCTAATAACGAATTTAATTCATCATCTTTTTGTTTGATTATCCTTAATTCGTTTACTAATTGAAAAATAATAGTTTCCGTTTCTTTAAACGCAACACCAATTGATGTTTTAGCTATTTCTCTTAGTAATGTAAGACTTAACTTCTGTCGAGAACTGTAAAAGAACAGTCTCTTTTGCTTTTGAGAGTGCAACTTTCTGTGCTTCTCCGCCAAAGACATTCTTGTTTTTTAAAGCCTCAACACAGATTTGATATGTAGCTTTAATATAAATAACTTATATTTGATATGTATTATTAATCAATCATTCTATAAACCCACAATACCAAATCAATAAACCCGACAAAAACACAATAAACCCTATTAAAATTTATGTTCTATTCGATTTACAGTAGTCGCTATTAAACGAAGATTTTTCTAGTTCAAACCTATTAAATATCTGTAAAAAAAATAAATAATACAGCACTGAATTTTGTATCAATGCTGTTGTTTACTTATGTGTTGTAATGAAGATGATAGTTTTTGAAGATGTGTGTAATGAAGATGATAGTATCTTTATTAATATAATATTAATACTTTTTGCAACTTCGCTATTATATCCACCCTTGTGACGTCTCAGAAAAATATAATTAAAATTTCCTAGTTTCAATAAACTTTATATAGTCCTTATAAATTTTGCGTTTCTTCCCAAAAAATAATTCATCGCTTCTTGTTAAAGTGCCATTACAGGCTCTATACCAAATTAATTCCATAAATCCAAGCATATCAGCCGCTTGCATAAATGGTGAATCTTTTTGTTTTGTTGGAAGATATGAACCATTTTTGAAAACAAACTTTATAGAAGCAGAAAGAACTCCGCTTAAAAACGCTTGTCCACCATCATAATGAACCCTAATTGTAGAAAATTTATCGAAATAATCTTTGTGAGAATTTAATAAAGAAATTATAGAATCGGTTACTCGCTCACATAGTGATTTATCTTGATAAACTTTTTTATCAATAATTGCATTAAAAAACTGATATTTCGCTTTCATAGAAAAGAAAAACATACATCCAAAAAGACTTTGTCTTTCTCCTACAATAAGTTCCTTATATGGACGTTCTTTTCTAACCAAGTTTCCTGTATGTACAAAATGATTACCACCATTTAATTTAGAAAGTTTCTCATTAAAGTTTTTAATAGCGCCATCATTAAGACTGCATGATTCAACACAAACAAACGAGACGATATAAAGTGGATTATCAGCACTATATACCGATTGATCGCCTGTTTCATCAATGTAGATGTCTAATTCTCTTGCTAATTTCATAAGGTAAATAAAAGCGGGAATTCTTCCCGCACTTCGATGGACCACCAGAGATCCAATCCCTGTGCCCAACATTATATTAATATAAAAATCCCCTATTCGCAAGAGGATTTCAAATCTAAGTGGCGCGCTCAAGACGATTCGAACGTCCGACCCTCTCCTTAGGAGGGAGATGCTCTGTCCAGCTGAGCTATGAGCGCAATAATGGTCGGAGCAGCGGGAATCGAACCCGCCACCTCTTGGTCCCGAACCAAGCGCACTACCAAATGTGCTATGCCCCGATTAGTCTTCAAATGACTCTAAACCAAATTCGAATAAAGACATTTGATCTGTTTCACCAAGTCCATCCAAAACTCCAAGTTTAGCAAGATCTTCAACATTTGTGGAGTTAAGTTTTGTTCTTTTTAATAAATCTTCCTTGGTTGAAAATTTACCTTGTTCACGAGCTTCTACAACACTTATAGCAGCACTATCACCTAATCCATCAAGAACAGTAAATGGAGGTATTAGGCATTTATTCTCTCTATCAACAACAAATTCGGTTGCTTTTGATTTATATAAATCAATATTAGAGAATTTATATCCACGTTCGCACATTTCAATAGCGACTTTAAGCATAGAGAATAAATCCTTTTCTTTAGGAGAGATTTTTTCAACGCGATTATTCTTTTTACGTTTAATTTCTTCATATCTTTGAATAATCGCATCAAGACCTCCAAGCATAGCATTTATATCATATGCCTTGCATCTAACTGTAAACCAAACAGCATAGAATTCAAGTGGATAATATACCTTAAAATATCCAACACGAACAGCCATAGTAACATAAGCAACAGCGTGAGCCTTAGGGAACATGTATTTAATCTTATTACATGAATCAATATACCAATCTGGAATATTATTAGCTCTCATAATTTCTTCGTATTCAGGTTTAAGTTTTTTACCTTTACGCACATCTTCCATAATCTTAAACGAGACGTTATTTGGAAGTCCTTTTTTAATTAGATAAGTCATAATATCATCACGGCATCCAATAACTTCGCGAATCGTACATGTACCATTTCTAAGTAAATCTTGAGCATTGTGGGCCCAAACATCAGTGCCATGAGCTAGACCAGCAATGATAACTAAATCTGCAAATGATTTTGGCTTAGCATCTAAAAGAATATCATTACCTGTTTCAGTACCAAATTCAGGTAAGCCGGCTGCGCCAGTAATTGCTTTTAAATAATTGCCATTTCTATTTAATGCTTTATCTGTCGAAAATAAAGAAATAACTTTTGCATCATTTAATGGAATGGTTAAAACGTCAATGCCAGTCATCTCGGACATAAGGCGCAATGCCATTGGATCTAAGTGACCTAAAAGGTCAAGTTTTAATAACGTTTCATGAAGAGCATTGTAATCTAAATGCGTAGTAAACCATGATGAATTTTTATCTTCAGCAGGATATTGGATAGGAGTGAAATCATAGATTGACATTCCCTTAGGCAAAACAACAATGCCTCCAGGATGCTGACCTGTAGTTCTTTTAACATCGACGCAATGAGAAGCCATATATGCAATTTGTTGACCAGAAATTTTACTAACAGATGCTTTAGCTTCTTCTTGAGCAGATTTATCAAATCTTCCAAGTTCTCGCATATATTTATCTTCGTAATAGCCACGAACATAGCCAAATGCTGTCTTATCAGCAACAGTTTCAATTGTTCCTGCTCTAAAGACATTTTCTTCACCAAAAACAACTTTTGTATAATCAAAAGCTCTTTGCTGATAATCACGTGGGAAGTTTAAATCAATATCAGGAACTTTTTCTCCATCAAACCCTAAGAATGTTTCAAAAGGAATATTTTGACCATCATGAATCATTTTCGTGTGACAATGAGGGCACACTTTCTCTGGCAAATCATAGCCAGATAAAATGTTTGGATCATCAACAAACTCATAATGTTTACAATTTGGGCAACGATAATGAGGAGACAAAGGATTAACTTCAGTAATGCCAAATAGATGAGCAGCAAAAGAACTGCCAACAGAACCTCGAGAACCAACCATGAAACCGTGTGAATTTGCTTCTTCAACAATTCTTCGAGCAATATAATATGTGACAGAATAACCATGACCAATAATACCATTAAGTTCTTTATCGAGTCTTTCTTTTATAAACTCAGGAATTGGATCGCCAAAATATTCCTTAGCTTTTTGCTCAGTTACATTTCTTAGTATTTCTGGAGATCCTTCAATAACTGGCTGTCTAAGAACATTGTCTATAGGGATAATTTCATCAATCATATCAGCGATTTTATTTGTGTTAGTGACAACAATTTCAAATGCTTTATCTTTGCCTAAAAATTCAAATGCATCAAGCATTTCTTTTGTGCTTCTATAATGTTGATCAGGCGAAGGAACATTCATTCTTAAATGAAGAGGGTGAGGTTTTCCACCTACTCCATTTGCAGAAATATAAACGTCGCGAGTTAGTTTATCACTTGGATCACGATAATGGACATCGCCTGTAGCAACAATAATCTTTCCTTCTTCAGATGCAGCTTCAATAATATCTTTTAGATATTTTTTTAATGTATCTTCATTATCTATTGAACCACGATGTATTAAATACGAATAATTTGCAGGAGGTTGAATCTCAATATAATCATAGAAGCGGATTGCTTTTTTTAAATCTTCTTTTGAACGAGTTAATGCGGCATCAAAAACGTCGCCATTAAAGCATGCAGATCCAACTAATAAGTTAGAACGATTTAATTTAATCTCACTCATAGGTGTTTTTGGAACATCAGCAAGATATTTAATATTTGAATCGGACACTAATTTATATAAATCATGTAATCCGGCTTTGTTTTTACATAAAACAGTTACGTGAGCAGGCCTGAGATGCTGATACATAGTTGTTGTAACTTTGAATTTAGCTAAATCTGAATGTTTTAGTTCAAAATTATCCGAAGTCAATCTATTTAACATCGCAATCCATACATCATTAAGAACTTCCGCGTCAAAGTCTGCACGGTGAGCTTCATCTTCATTATAGATACTTAACCCCAAATTTCTGGATAATGAACCAAGATTGTGATAACGAGCTTCTGGAAACATATACCTTGACAAAGATAATGTATCGATGGCTGGGTTTTTAATCGGACCTTGCCCTTCATTTCGCAAAGCTTCATTAAGCATTCCAACATCGAATGTAATATTATGAGAAACAATAATTGAATCACCAAAAAACTCCATAATTTTAGGCAAAACCTCGCGAATTGCAGGCTTATCTTTCACCATTTCATCAGTAATATGTGTTTTTTCTTGTATTTTTAAAGGTATGGGCATTTCAGGATTAATCAAGATATCTAACCTATCAACAATCTGACCACCTTGGAATTTAACTGCACCAAATTCGGTAATTTTATCATACCTTGTACTCAATCCTGTTGTTTCAAAGTCGAACACAACATACTTGGCGTTACGTAAAACAATATCAGCAGGGTTAAGAGCAAACGGCAATTCATCATTAACCATATATAGCTCAGAGCCATACAAAATTTTAATTTCATTTTTCTTGCCAGCGATTTGAGCTTCTGGGAATGATTGAGTTACACCGTGATCTGTTACAGCAATGGCTTTATGGCCCATATTTTTAGCTAATTCAATGTACTGGCTAATGGTAGAACAGCCATCCATTGTAGACATTTTCGTATGTAAGTGAAGTTCAACACGTTTCTCCTCACATTTGTCGGTTCTTAACTCTGGTGGAGGCAAAAATTCATATCCTCGAGCATTAATAATTAGTTGTCCAGTAAAACGATCAATTTCTGCATAGCCTCTTACACGAACAAATAAACCATTTTTAAGTTTTTCTATATCTTCAGAAGATAGGTAATCATTTTCCATAAATTTTATGGATAAAGCTTTTCCTTCTCTACCTATTCCACAACTTAAAAACATTTTATTATTTCTTGTAGTTTTTGGCTTATCAATGCCAAATAATTCGCCGTTTATATCAACATTGCCTGACTCAGCAGTGAGTTCATCAAAATCATCATAATGTGTATATGGCAAATTGTCTCTCCAAGATGAATTTCCACCACTTTTCTTGTGTTCAGTTTTCATCTTTTTAAGATTTTCTTTCATCTCTTTAATGTATTGTTCTTCAAAGGATTTTAGTTCCTCCTTTTCGGTTTCCTCTTTAACATCATCTTCATTTTTATAATATGAAGTTTCATTTTCAGAAGAATCTTCTTGGATTGATTCATCAGCTACTTTGATTGCCTTTTCTTCTAACTTTTCAAGTTTTTTCTGTGACACAACAGGTCCTTCGCTTTTTTCTTCTTTAACAAGAGCATTAATCTCAAATCTATAACCTAAAAATTCAAGAAATTCATTAAATTCATTAATAACGTTTTGATGCTTTTCTTTATCTAGTTCTGAAGTAAATACTGCTTCAATGACATCGCCATTTCCGCTTAACGAAAAATCACTTAAATAGCGATAGTGAGAGCGATGCCAATCATCGAATAATTGAATAGCTTCATAGACTGTTGGTTTTTGACGATAACTAAAAGTTATTTTGTAAGGATATTTAACAGTATTAAGACCTTCTAAAAATTCTTCAAGTAACGAATAATCCCAAGGAGTATTTTTAGCAATAAACATATCGATTTGGTCACGAACAAAACTGTTTCTTGTAACCAAATCAAAATCCAAATCAAAGCGTTCAATATCTTTGATATTAATTGATGTAAGGAAGCGAATCATTTTATTGTTCATTATAATCCACCTGCCAATCTAGCAATATCAACACCTATAATTGCAATCATTAATGCGAATAATAAGGCTATTCCAATAAAGGAAACAATATTTTTGGCTTTTTTTGGAAATGTCCACGCAACATATAAATCCATTTTGCCTTTTTTTTCATAAATTTTTCTTTTTATTACATTTGGGAAAAACTCAATCGCAGTAACAAGAAGTTGCCAACCATCTAGTCCAGGGAAAGGTAGCAGATTAAAGATTGCTAAGTTAACTGAAATTAATCCCCAGAAATATAGATATGTGCTAAAAACATAATTCGTCAAAAATGTTGCCGAACTTTGGAAAATACCAATGATTCCGGACATATTTTTTATTCCAGAGGTAAATAAACTTCCTATACCTCTAAAAACAGCAATTGAAGCGTTACCAAAATCCACAAATGTTTGTTGTATTCTTGTTCCAAAAGGCAACCACGTATCGACAAGTTTATTTGAAAGCCCAATATTTTCCCAAGAATAATTCTTACCATCAGTTGAAACACTATTAAAAGTCACATCATGAAGAACGAGTTCTTTATAGATCCCTTTGCCTTCTTCATCCTTGCCAATATATTCAAAAGAGCCTATTTTTGCAGTGAATTTTGTGTCTGCGTAAGGTTTTAAGCTATCTTGCCTAATATCAGGATAATTAACTAATTCAACACCTTTGGAACACCACAAAGAAAATGTTTTTGAATTCTTAATAATTCCATCTTTGTCAGCAGGGAATAATTTAATCGATTCAGATAATTGAGGTTCAGAATTATTTGTATTTGGAGACCAACATAAAACGTATTTTTCATCTTTAAAGGTAACATCATCATTTAATATATAAAATGATCCGCTGTAATTTTTATCGCCAATAGCCTCATTATCAAATAAAACTCTGTCATCATCTTTAGGACCTAAAAAATATAGTTGGTCATTTTCTTTAAAACCAGCATTATAAGCAATTGAGTTTTCAGCAACGCTAATATTTCTTGAAAGTTGTCGCAACGGGAAACATAAATTACTAACTGCAAATAAAGTTAAAGCCAAGAACGCATTAAGAATAACGCCAGCAGCAAGAATAATGGCTTTCTTCCAACGTTTTATGCCTTCAATGCTTCTTTCTTTAGGAACATCTACTCCTTCAATTTCCGTTCCTTCGCCATACATAGCGACATAACCGCCTAATGGAATACATCTAATTGAAAAATATGTTTCTTTTCCTTTTTTACGTTTATGAAGCAATGCAGGTCCAAAGCCAATTGAAAACTCGTGGCAGTAAACATTAAAAAGCTTCGCCATTGAAAAGTGCCCTAATTCATGAATTAAAATGAGGACGCCTAACGAGACAATAAATAGTAGGATTGATAATATCCACTGCCCTGCATTCATTATTTGTGTGCTTCCTTTCTACTGATTTTGTCAATATGCTTTATCATTGATAAACAAGGATTTTTAACTAATCTAGTTTTAGAAACTACGTCGTTAACAATTCTATAAATATCAAGATAACCAATCTCATCATTTAAATATCTATTAACTGCAACTTCGTTTGCGGCATTTAATGCAATCATCTTTGATGCTCCAAGAGATAAACATTTCTTTGCAAGTTCAGTTAAAGGATATCTATTTGGATCGTATTCTCTAAAATGACATCCTTTAAATTCTTCAAAAGATTTAACTTCTCTTATTTCAAAATTACATTTGCCCTCAGTTAGTGCATATTCAATAGGATTATGCATATCAGGCTTTCCATAATCTACAAGATATGTTCCATCATTTAGTAAAACAGCAGAATGAATCAAAGATTCATCATGCATTTGAATTTTAATTTTGTCAATGTCATAACCAAATAAATAATATGCTTCAATAACTTCAAAGCCTTTGTTCATCATAGTGGCACAATCAATAGTGATCTTATTACCCATTTTCCAAGTTGGATGTCTTAATGCATCTCTTGCTTTGCATTTGGATAAGTCTTTTAAGTCAACATTTCTAAGTGCGCCGCCACTTGCTGTGATAACAAGTTGCTTAACATTTTCAGGTTTAGTTTTAGACAAACACTTTGCTAAAGCGACATGCTCAGAATCGATAGGATATAATTTCCCTTTTCCTCTAGAAAGAAGCTTATTAATAATTGTTCCGCCACTTACTAATGCTTCCTTGTTTGCTAAACAAAGAATTTTCTTTCTTTTTAAAGATAATATGGCTGGTTCCATTCCAACAAAACCGACCAAAGCATCAACGCAAATATCGTATTTGGCTCTTTTAACTAATTTTCGCAAACCATTTTTGCCAAAATAAAAGGTAATGTTTGGGTACTTAAATTGAAATTTAATTGCTTCGTCTTTATTTATAACATAGGCCCATTTAATTGAAGAATATTTTCTTATAACTCTTTCAACATTCTCTGTTCTTTTACCGACCGAAAAAGCAACAAGCTCAAGATCATTTGGATATTTATCCAAAATATCAAGAGTTTGAGTTCCAATTGATCCAGATGCGCCAAGAAGTAAAACTTTTTTCATTATTTAAAGAAATCCCATCCGTTATTAATGAAAATAACCATAATAGAAACAAAGCCACCAACAAATAAAAGAGAATCTATTCTATCTAATACTCCTCCGTGGCCAGGAAGAAGTTTAGAGAAGTCTTTAATACCAAAACTACGTTTAATTGCACTAAAAGTAAAGTCACCAAGATTAGCTATTATAGGCATAACAGCACTAATTAAAAGAACCCAATAAAAATGTTGAACATCCAAGAAAGGTAATAATGGTAAGCCCACCGCTGACATAATTAATGCAAAGGCAACTGTGAAAGCAAAGGAAATAATCATTCCGCCATAGAATCCTTCCCATGTCTTTTTAGGAGAAATGCGTGGATTTAATTTATGCTTGCCAAAAAGTATGCCAAAGAAATAAGCACCAATATCATTAAGAATAGTGCCTAAAATAACATAGACAAGAAGTAATGAACTTTGAAAATATTTAAATAAAGGTGTTGAAACATCAAAGCCATCTAATTTCTCGATGAATATTTTTGTAGGAGCAAATCTAAGATATAAAAATGACTGAATGCAAAGTCCAACGATAACAATCATTGAAATTAAGTAGCAAACTTTTGAAGGAGAAAATTCTTCGCAAATAAATGAAATGCCAAAAAATACACCGGCAGTTACCAAGATTAAAACAGTTGAAACTAATAAATTTGAAAATCCTATAGTCAAAACTGTACTAGCAGAAATATCTGAATTGCCAATATTATTCTTGATAAATATCCAGTAAACAAATGCTAGTAAAATAACAATTGAGGCGATATAAATAATATATTTAAAACGTGTCTTTAAAGATAAGACATGAACCAGTTCATAAGAAACAAATATCGATATTATGACAGATAAAGCAAAGAAAAACCAACCGCCTAAAAATAGGCATGGAACACATAATGCGGTCAATACCAGGGCAGTAATTATCCTGGTTTTCATCGAAGCTTTGGCCTCTGGAGTAATTTCGTTGGTTTCGATTAATTTCTTACTCATTTTTTAATCCTCCAAATCTTCTATTACGCTTATTAAATTCTTCAAGGCAATCTAAAAATGCATCTTTTTTAAAGTCAGGCCAATGAACTTGAGTAAAAACAAATTCTGCATATGCTAGTTGCCAAGGCAAATAATTGGATGTTCTTTGCTCACCACTAGTCCTAACTAACAAATCAACATTTGGTAAGCCTTGTGTATATAAATATTTTTCAAATAGCTCTGTTGTAACATCACTTAAATTAATTTTGTTTTCTAATAAATCTTGATGAAGCAATAATGAAGCACGAACAATTTCGTCTCTGCCACCATAATTTAGGCAAATGTTAAAATAATAATTGGAATTATTTTTTGTTTTTTCGATTGCATTTAAACATACTTTTTGAGTTTTTAGAGGTAGCTTAGTTAAATCTCCAGAAATAATAACCCTAACACCATCTTTCATTAGTTTTCCGATTTCTTTTTTAAAGAAAATCTCTAAATAGGTAAACAAATGACTAATTTCTGATTTTGGCCTATTCCAATTTTCGGTGGAAAATGCATAAAACGACATAACTTTAATATCGTATTCTTTGCAATATTCGAAAACTTCAATAATTCTATCGCATCCTTCTTTATGACCTAAATGTCTTGGTAGCCCGCGTGATTTAGCCCATCGGCCATTTCCGTCCATTATGAATGCAATATGTTTGATTGGTTTATTTAAAATAACTTTTCTTTCCATAGTTGAAAATATTATACACACGAACGTACGAACTTAAAAGCGCATATATGAAAATAATCCAAAAGTTCTTAAAAAGAAAGGAGGTATTACCCTCCTATATCGCCATAATTTCTTTTTCTTTTATTGCTTCTAATGATTCGATTTCATTAATAGCTTCATCAACTACTTTTTGAATATCATCTTGAATTCGCTTTTTGTAATCGTCAGTAAAGTCATCACTTTCTTTAACTAAGTCGATATAATCACGACGAATATTTCTAATAGCAACCTTTGAATTTTCGCTCATGGCTTTAGCTTTTTTTGCTAAATCGCGACGAGTATCCTCGGTTAATGCAGGAATAATCAAACGGATGCAATCACCCTCAACCATTGGATTTAATCCAAGGTTTGCTTGTGAAATGCCTGCAGCAATAGATTTTATGTCATTTCTATCATAAGGTTTAACAATAAGTTGACGTGGTTCAGGTGATGAAATGGCTGAAATATCTTTGATAAACATCATGTCGCCATAATATTCACATTGAACTCTATCAAGCATCGCTGCAGATGCACGTCCTGTTCTTAAAGTGGATAATTCACCTTTGAATGATTCAATGGTCTTACCCATTTGTTCTTTTGCTTCTAATGCGATTTCTTCCATTGTTTTATCCTTTCAAAATTGTCGTGCCAATATCTTCGCCCTGGACAACCTTCATAAAGTTCTCAGAGTTTGACATATTAAATACACGAACATCAATATCTTGATTTTTAAGCATCTCAATTGCAGTCAAATCCATAACTTTTAAATTATTTAAAATAATTTCAGAGCATTTAATGGATTTGTACATTTTTGCGTTTTTATTAGTACGTGGATCATCTGAATAAATACCATCAACTCCATTTTTAGCTACTAATATTGCATCACATTTAGATTCTATTGCTCTTAATGTAGCACATGTATCAGTTGTAAAAAATGGCTTGCCTGTTCCTCCACCATAAACAACAACATATCCTTCATTTAAATAACTATCAGCAAGTTCAGGAGAATATGTTTCGGTAAATTGTTCCATCTTTACAGCAGATAACGTTACAGCTTTTACACCAATTGATTTTAAAGTATCCATCATTGCGAACGAATTAATAACTGTGCCAAGCATACCCATATAGTCGCCTGTCACCCTATCAATTCCTTTGTTTTGACTCATCATTGAACCACGGCAAATATTTCCGGCTCCAATAACAACACAAACTTGAACTCCTAGTTTTGAAATACTAGCAATTGCGTTTGCGGTATTTAAAAGAGCCTTGCTATCAAGGATACCATTTGTTTTTTCTCCGGAGAGAGCTTCTCCAGATAATTTGACTAGAACTCTATGATACTTCATGCAAGACTCCATTAAATTATTTGATTTCTTTCATTACTTCTTCTGCGAAGTTATCGTGGCGTTTTTCAATGCCTTCCCCAACAGAATAACGAATGAATTTGATGACTGAAGCATTAGCTTCTTTTAAGATTTGTCCAACTGTTTTTTCATCATCAAGAGCATATTCTTGAGCACTTAATGTTGACTCAGAAAGGACTTTTTGAACTTTGCGATCTGCAATTTGAGCAAGCATTTCAGCTGGCTTACCAGCAAGTTTTGGATCTTGCTTCATAAGTTCAACTTGAATTCCTTTTTCGTGTTCAATTGCATCAGCAGGAATATCTTTTAAATCGATATAAAGAGGATTGTTTGCTGCGATATGCATTGCAATACCCTTAGCAAGTTCAGGATCATTTTTGCTTAGTACAAGTAAGACAGCAATCTTACCGCCCATATGAATATATGCGCCAAATTCTTGATCCTTAGATTTTGTAAGAATATCGAAACGACGATAATCGAGCTTTTCTCCCATCGAAACTGTTGCATCAGTAAATAAAGATTGTGTTAATTCTTTTGCTTTGTCGATGCAGCATGGGTTCGATACCATTGTTGCTTTAGCAACATCATCAACCAATTTATGGAATTTTTCGCCTTTTGAGACGAAGTCGGTTTCGCAGTTAACTTCAACGATAACTGCCTTATCAGATTCCACTAGAACTGATGCTAAACCTTCTGCAGCAATTCTTGTTGCTTTAGCTTGAGCCTTAGCAATTCCTTTTTGACGTAACCAGTCAATAGATTTTTCGATATCTTGATTATTTGCTTCAAGAGCTTTCTTACAATCCATCATACCTGCACCGGTACGGTCGCGTAATTCTTTAATAAGTTCGACTAAGCTGGCCATATTATTTAGCCTCTTCTGCTGCTGGTTTTTTGGCTGCTGGTTTTTTGGCTGCTGGTTTTTTTGCAGCTGGTTTTTCTTCTTCAGCTTTTGGAGCTTCTTTAACTTCCTCGGCTTTTGGAGCAGCGGCTTTTCCTTCTTCTCTAGCTTTTCTAAATGCTTCGCGTTGAGCTTGAAGTTTCTCGTATCTTTCTTGTTTTTCTTGACGAGCTTTGCGAATAGCAGCAAGTCTTTCAGCATTTTCTTTATCTGCTTGACGAATAGCATCCTTCATTGTTACTTCTTCGCCTTCATCTTTTGTATATGCGACTTCTGTAATTCCGCCTTTAGATTCAACAATTGCGTCTGCTAAGACTGTAATAATAAGTTTTACTGAGCGTAATGCGTCATCGTTAGCTGGAATAGCATAATCAAGTACATCAGGATCTGAATTTGTATCAGCGATACCGAATACAGGAATGCCTAATTTGTGAGCTTCGGAAACTGCGTTGTGTTCGATTTGTGGATCGACAACAATAACAGCATTAGGAAGTTTGCGCATTTCTTTAATGCCTTCAAGGTTCTTAGAAAGTTTATCTTTTTCTTTTTTCAAAAGAGCAACTTCTTTTTTAGGAAGACGTTCGAATGAGCCATCTTCTTCCATTGTCTCTAATTCTCTAAGGCGGCGAATACGTCCTTGAATTGTCTTGAAGTTTGTTAATGTACCACCTAACCAACGGTTAGTAATGTAAAATGAGCCAGAGCGTAAAGCTTGTTCTTCAATAATTTCTTTGCATTGAGGTTTAACTCCAACAAACAATACCTTTCCTGCTTCATCAACAATCTTTTTAAGTGCTAAATATGCTTCTTCAATTTTTTGAGCTGATTTAGCCAAATCAATGATGTAAATACCATTGCGAGCACCATAGATGTATTTTGACATCTTTGGATTCCATTTTCTTGTGTGATGTCCAAAGTGGACTCCACCTTCAAGAAGTTTTCTCATAGTAATGATTGGTGCATTTTCATCATGCATAACCATTTCCATGACATTTGTCTCCTCAGTTTCAACTTCGGCTTCTGGGGTGACGACTTTGTTTTCTTCGTTCATTTTATGAACCTCCATTTGTTTTTTGCCTCCATCACTTCGAACAACTTCCCCCATACTCGACCCCTTGGTCATGGGACTAGGACGTTGAATCCATGATGTGCGTAGTCTCTTTAAAAAAGAGCGTTCCTATAATAGCATAAGAACACTCATTAGACAAATAGTTTTTACTATTTATTCTTTTTTGCTCTTGGATGAGCAGCCTCGAATTGGTTTTTCATCGACTCTTCAGTTACGTGAGTATAGATTTGAGTAGTATTCAATGATTCATGTCCTAAAAGTTCCTGGATTACTCTTAAGTCAGCCCCACCTTCAAGTAAATGGGTTGCAAAAGTATGCCGTAGTAAATGCGGATGCAAATCATAATTGCACCCAGTTTTCTTTTCAATATCTTTCAATATATACTCAACACCACGAGTGGTTAATGGTTTACCATTAGAGTTGCATAATAAATAATCATTTTGAATTGATAATGAATAACGAATTAGCAGTTGATCTCGAGAATTATTAACATATTTTTTTATCGCATCTTGAGCGCTCTTATTAAAAGGAACAATTCTCTCTTTTCTGCCTTTGCCAAGAATACGGATGCTTCTGTTTCTAATATCAATATCTTTTAACTTAATTTTCACAAGTTCACTAACACGAACGCCAGAGGCATAAAGCAATTCTAGTATGCATTGATCTCTAAGAGCCAATTCATCATCACGCTCAGAATTTCTTTTTAATAAAGTGTTGATTTGTTCGACATATAAAACTTGAGGATATCTAATTTCTTTCTTTGGAGATTTAATAAAAATAAAAGGATTATCAGCAACAATTTTATTTTCAACCAAGAAGTCAAAATAATGTCTCAAAGCAGATAACCTTCTACAGCAAGTTTTTTTAGAAATGCCATTTGCAAGTTGAATAGATAAATAATTACGGATAATAGGCGCATCTACATCATCAATATCAATATTTTCTTGAGTCAAAAATTTATCGAAATTTCTTAAATCAAATCCGTAAGAATTAATTGTTAATTGAGAAAAGTTAAGATAATATCTTAAATACTCCAAAAACTGATCTATATATTTTTCATTATTCATTAACTAATAACCACCATTTTTTAATATCATCAAGTGATTTTTTCGCACATTCTTCGCGACTAAACTTACTCGCATTAGGCAGTATGCCAAAGTTTGCATTCATAGGCGAAAAATCTTTTGGGTTCGCATTGCAAATATAATTATGCAAAGAACCTAGTATCGTTGTGTTTGGAATATCAGGTATTTCTTTTTCACTAAATAAAAGATGAACATAAATTGCAGCCAATATTCCTATCGCTGATGATTCAACATATCCTTCAACACCAGAAAGTTGCCCGGCCACATAAATATTTTTATTGTTTTTTAATGATAAATTTTTGTTTAGAGCAATAGGTGAGCAAATATAACTATTTCTATGCATTAGACCATATCTAATAAATCTAGCATTTTTCAATCCGGGAATTAGTGAAAAAACACGTTTTTGTTCTGGATAAGTTAAATTTGTTTGAAATCCGACAATGTTATATAAATTTCCGTGTAAATTATCTTGCCTTAATTGCAAAACAGCATATGCTTTAGGCCTATCCATCATTTGAAGTCCCTTAGGTTTTAATGGTCCATATCTAAGTGTGTCATATCCACGTTTAGCAATAACTTCAATTGGCATGCATCCTTCGAAATATGCCTTGTCAAAATCGTGAATTTTAGCAAGTTCGGCATGAATCAATTCGTTATAAAACAAATCATATTCATCTTTAGAAAAAGGACAATTAATATAGCTATCATCACCTTGATCATAGCGAGCCTTTTTATATGCTATATTCATATCAATAGAATCTTTTTCAATTATTGGAGCGCTTGCATCAAAAAAGAACAAATTATCAATCCCGATTATCTTTGATAATAAAGATGCTAGTTTATCACTAGTAAGTGGGCCAGTTGCAACAATATTTACTCCATCGGGAAACGATTCAACATCCTCATTATGAATAATTAAATTAGGAAATGATTTGAGCTCTTCTGTTATTCCTTTTGCAAATAAATCTCGGTCCACACTTAAAGCATTCCCGCTTGGAACCTTGGTTTTTTCAGCAATCTTCATTGTTAAAGAGTCCATCACTCTCATTTCTTCCTTAAGAAGACCACATGCATTGTCTAACCTATTAGACTTGAGTGAATTAGAGCAAACAAGCTCTCCGAAAAATGAGGTATGGTGCGCTGGTGTTTGAACTAGAGGTCGCTTTTCGTATAGGTGAACTTCATATCCCTTTTTTAGTAAAAAATATGCAGCCTCGCTGCCAGAAAGACCTCCACCAATAATATTGACTCGTTTCACGAAAACTATTATATAACAAAAAAGCAAGCCATGGCTTACTTCTTTATTGTTTTTTCAATATATGGTTCCATGTGATTGCATTTAGGGAAATTACTGCACCCAAGGAATTTTTTACCTTTTCTAGTTCTCACAACCAAGTCACCACCACAATCAGGACATTGCTTGACAACCAATTGTTTTGAAGTTTTTTCATCATTTTGAATATAATCACAATCAGGATAGCCACTGCAACCGATAAATTTCTTGTGATTTTTAGTATACCTATAAA
This sequence comes from Bacilli bacterium, assembly GCA_024408105.1. Classification (GTDB taxonomy): domain Bacteria; phylum Bacillota_I; class Bacilli_A; order RFN20; family CAG-826; genus Fiminaster. The sequence continues at coordinate 18,457 of JAKSVG010000007.1, forward strand.
CAAGAGGTTTACCGCATTTTGGGCAAGTTCCAGGTGCATATTCAATAACTTTGTCAGTCTTTCGATAATCACATTCAGGGAAATTTGAACAGCCAATAAATTCTCCAAATCTAGACTTTTTATACACTAATGGTGCACCACAAATTGGACATTTTTCGCCAGTTTCTACATCACCATCAGAGTACATGATTTTACTTGCTTCATCACATTCTTTAATAAATGGATAATAGAAATCTTTTAATGCTTTTTCACGAGAAATTTTTCCATCTTGGACTTTGTCCAATTCTTTTTCCATCGTTGCTGTATATTTTGTATCAATTAATTTTGGAAAATATTTATTCAAAACAAACGAAGTTTTTCTTCCAATTTCTGTGGAAACAATCAATCCTTTTTCTGATTCGATATAAGAATGATCTTTTAATGTTTTTATTGTTGCTGCATATGTTGAAGGTCTTCCAATTCCTTTTTCTTCCATTAATTTGACAATTTTTGCTTCATTATAATGAGAAGGTGCTTTAGTAAATTCTTGAGCATTATTAATCTTAGATACTTGAAATGTATCGCCTATATTTAAACTAGGAACAAAGGCTTTCTTATCTTCATCATCAAAAACATAAATTTTTGAATATCCATCAAATAAAGTTTTTGCGCCTTCGCATTTAAAAGATAAATCGCCACATTTAAAACTAATAGATGAAACCTCATCAACTTTTCCCTTCATCAAAGACGCTAAAGTTCTTTCGTAAATAAGTTTATACAACTTATATTCATCAGTTTTAAGATAATTTTTTATTGATTCAGGTGTCCTTGATAATGATGTTGGACGAATAGCTTCATGAGCATTTTGTGCACCATTTACTTTTGCCACTTTTCGATGACCAACATACTCTTTACCAAATTTTTCTTCGATAAATGTCTTTGCTTTAGAAACAAACGCATTAGATAATGCAACATTATCAGTACGAATATATGTAACAAGACCTACGTGTTCACTACCAATGTTTAAACCTTCATAAAGATGCTGAGCAACTCTAGTTGTTGTTGCAGTAGACATTTTTAAAATATTAAATGCTTCTTGTTGAAGAGTTGATGTAGTGAAAGGTGGTTTAGATTCAGTTGTTCTAATTGTTTTTTTAATATCAACAATTTGAGCTGTGCTATCTAATTTTTTAAGAATCTTATCGTTCTGCTCTTTGTTAACAATTTTTTCATCATTAGGATGATTATAATATGCGGTAAGTTTTGTTTTGCCCTTCAATAATTCTAAAGAAAGAGTCCAATATTCCTCTGGGACAAACGAATCGATTTCCACATCATGATCAGCAATCAACCTTAAGGTTGCTGATTGTACTCTTCCAGCAGATCGTGCTTTAATCTTTTTTTGAATAATTCCAGATAGTTTAAACCCAATAATTCTATCTTCTATACGTCTAACTTCTTGAGCATATACTAAATTCATATCAATAACTCTTGGATTCTCAATTGCTTCGGTAATTGATTCTCTTGTAATTTCATGAAATTCTAGTCTTTTAGTTTTTAAAGGATCTAATTTTAAAATTTGAGTCAAATGCCAAGCAATTGCTTCACCTTCTCGATCAGGGTCGGTTGCAAGTATTACTTCACTAGAATTTTTAGCCGCTTCTTTTAGAAGATTTACTGTTTTGTATTTAGAATTATCGATTACATACGATGCCTTAAAATCATTTTCAATATCAACCCCAAAACCACCTTTGCCATTAGTGGCAAGGTCGTTAAGATGACCAATAGAGGCCATAACTTTATAGTTTTCACCAAGGTATTTACCTATGGTTTCACATTTGTGTGGTGACTCAACAATTACTAACTTCATAACGTTTTCGCTATACAAATATAAAGACCAATATTGCTAATGTCAAAGCATAATATTTATAAAAGAATTAATATATTTCTTTTACTTTTTTTACTCCTTAATGACATTTAATTCATAAAGCACATCGTTTCCAGATAAAGCAATTGTTGCACCTTGATAAATTAGTTGGTTGCATAATGAATCTACATCCACTCTCTCAGGAATACAGCATATTGTTTTCCCCATACCTAAAGTGTGCATTGCTGTAATCGATGTTCCCGATTTCGTTTTTGCTTCGGTAATTAATAAACCCACACTTAAAGCAGAAATTATTCTATTTCTTAAAGGAAAACTATCATTAATCATTCCAGAATTAGGTGGATACTCGCTTATTAATAAATGATTTGTTTTTATTTGGTTATATAAATCAATGTTATCAATTGGGTAGCATTTATTGATTGCTGTGCCAAGAACAGCTATCGTTTTACCACCGTTATTTATAGCAGTTTCATGAGCTATCGAATCAATTCCTTTTGCTAAACCTGATATAACGACTGCATATTTAGAAATATCCTTTGTAAATTTAATAGTTTGCTCTATTCCATATGAGGAAGGGTTTCTTGCCCCCACTATTCCTACAATTTTGCTCATATCTTTTGCAAGAGATATATCGCCATAATAATAAATGACAAAAGGTGACTTATAACAACGTTTTAATGATTCTGGATAGTCTTCATCAATGATAGTAATCGCATTGCAAGTTAAATCTTTTACTAAATCGTTAACAATTTTAGGATTTGGAAATTCTTCTTTGTTTTGAATAGATTGATATATCTTGTCCCAGTCTCCATGATATTTCATCGAGTAATAGATTAGTAATTCTCGTGGTTCCATAAAAAAGCCTCCAATTATATGTAGGAGGTTTTTGATCATAAAGTGTTAGAAATCTTCAAATAAATTCATTTTCCTATAAATAACATCAATAACAGGTTTAAAAGTAAATCGATGGACATGCTCAATAGGACCAAATTTTTTCAACGCATCCAAATGAACTTTTGTGCCATACCCTTTATGTTTTTCAAAACCATATTGTGGATATTTATTTGCCAATTCATTCATCAAATGATCTCTAGTGACCTTGGCAATAATGCTTGCGGCAGCGATAGGGAGTGCTTTCGCATCGCCTTTAATAATGTCGATAACAGGCTTACTTAAACCGTTAAGCTTCATTGCATCTGTTAAAACCAAATCAAAATTACAATTTAAATTTTTAATAGCCTCTTTCATAGCAACTTTGGTAGCTTCATAAATATTTATTTCGTCAATTTTATCAGGGCTAACAATGCCAACGCCTATAGCAATAGCGTCTTTTTGTATTACTTTAAAAAGATATTCACGTTTTTTCTCGGTAAGTTTCTTAGAATCGTTTATTTCAATATTAATATACGCGCGCGAAAAAATAACAGCTGCGGCAACAACAGGACCAGCCAACGGACCTCGACCGGCCTCATCAACGCCAACTATTAAATTAATATCATCAGTATAAAATTGCTCTTGGTAATTTAAAGACATTTTGGCTCTCTTTCAAGACTAATCTTACCAATTTTGCCATTTTTAAACTCATTTAAGAGTAGTATTTGGGCCTTATTGATATCCGGACCACCTTTAACTAATAAGCCACGTTTAATTGCTATTTCCTCAAGCAAAACATTATTAGCTACATCAATTGATGATAAGGAATATCTATTTAAAAAAGAATCAGAATAATTTTCTTTTAAATAATTCAGCAATTGATCACATAAAACATCGTTCGGAAGAATGTTTTCGTTAATTGAACCCACTAATGCTAGATTCGTAGCTTTTAAACTATCATCATAATTTGATTGAAGTATTCCAGGAGTATCAAGAAGTTCAAATTTATTAGAAACCTTAATCCATTGTTGCGATTTAGTATGACCAGGTTTGTTTTCTACACTAGCAGCCTTTCTTCCAGCTATTTTATTAATTAAAGTTGATTTACCTACATTAGGAATTCCGATAATCATTGAACGGATAGGTTGAGGCTTCATACCTCTAGAAATTTCTTTTTTGTGTTTATCTTCGCCCAATTTCTCGGCGTTAATGATAATCTTTTGAATGTCCTTGTGGTTATTAATATTAGCAAAAATAGCTGCAAAACCAACCTCTTTAAAATATTTTACCCACTTTGCAGTGATTTTATCATCCGCTAAATCAGCCTTTGTTAAAACAACCAAACGTTTTTTATTTTTAGTCAATTCATATAGCTGATTATTTCTACTTGAAAATGGAATTCTTGCATCAAGAAGTTCAATAACACAGTCAACAATTTTAAGTTTCTCTTCTATTTGGATAGAGGCTTTTTTCATATGACCTGGAAACCAATGTACATCTTTACTCATAATCACAAAAACCTCGGCCAATGATGACTAACAGAAATTGGGCCAAAAACATTATCAGAATTATATCCTAGTGTCGCTTTACCATTGATTCCTCTAAAAACACCAAGAATATTTGATTTTACAATAGGACCAACATCGCGAGAATCATGCGAATTTGTTCCAACTCTATTATCTCCACAAACAAAATATTCGTCTTCATTAAGTGAAAAAACTTCAGAGCCTTTTTTTGTATAATCTCCTCTTAAAACAAAACCACTATCTATAGGTTGACTAACGTATTTAAATTCATTTTGCCCTTTTTCGCAAACATACAAATCGCCATTATGTTCCTTTCCAGGATTGTTTACAAAGTAAAACTTTTCCCCAGGAAGAGCAATAACTCTTTTTATGTTATATGAAGCCTGCTGTGAGGAATATTTGCAGACGATGATGTTGAATCTTTTTATTGAATTTATTGCAAAAGAATTAGTTGCCATAAATCCATAATCAACATCATAAGTTCCTTCTTCCTCACCGCGATGTCTAACTTCGCCTATTAAAGTTCCATCTTTATATTTCGCTTCTTTATTTAAGGTAGGATACATACTTTGACCATTTACCCATATAGGACTATAGTAGAAACGTTGAAACAAGCAAACACCACAAACAGCAATAGATGAAACTAGTAAAATAATCGCAGCAATAACAATTATGCGTTGCCAAATTGGTTTTTTTCTAGAAAGAGTTTCCATGCAATTATTATAATATAGAATTTATGGAAAACTAAAAGTTTTATGAACTTTCTAATAATACACATAAAAAAAGCCCGCACAAGCGAGCTTTTAGCTATAAACGTATTAGAGAACTTCTTTAATACGTGCGGCTTTGCCAGAGAGTTTACGTAAGTAGTTAATTCTACTACGACGAACTTTACCTTTTCTGAGAACTTCAATCTTAGCAATGACTGGTGAGTTAACAGGGAATGTTCTTTCTACTCCTACACCTGAAGAAATTTTTCTAACAGTGAAGGTTTCGCTGACGCCGGAGCCGCGGCGTTGCATAACGACGCCTTGGAAGACTTGAATACGTTCTTTCTTATTTTCGATAATTCTGACGCTAACTTTAATTGTGTCACCAGACTTAAATTCTGGAACATCTTTCTTAAGTTGACGAGCAGTAACTTCGTTAACTATGTTTGTGTTCATTGTCTCTCCTCCTTTTTTCGATTATTTCTTAAGGCGTTCATATCATGACTTGAAAGCGGAACGTCCGCAACGTAATTGAATTACGCAAGAGAGATAATAGCAAATATATATTTGAATATCAAGGAAATATTGTCTGTTAAGTAAAAATACTTGACACATAAAATCATATGTCTATAATATAGACGTTAAACAAGGAGAACAAATATGTCAGTAAAAATTAGATTGACCAGAATTGGTCGCCACAAAGAATCAATTTATCGTATTGTTGTCGCAGATAGCAGATTTGCACGTGATGCACGCTATATCGAACAAATTGGTTATTTTGATCCAGCTAAAGGTGAAGAAAGTGCAGATATCAATGAAGAAGCTGCATTAAAATGGTTATCAAAAGGTGCAACACCATCAGATTCTATTCGCGCTTTATTCAACCGCAAAGGCATTATGGAAAAATACGCCAAATCAAAAAAAGGTGCTAAATAATGGTTTTTGAGAAAATAATTCACACTATCGTTGATCCAATTTTAATTAATCCTGAAGCATTAATGATTAGAGAAATTCCTGGCACATCAGAAGAGGATATTACAATCCTAATCGTTTCTGAAAGTGAAGATACAGCTAGGTTAATCGGCAAAAAAGGTTCTGTCGCAAATGCATTAAGAGAGATTGTTGCTGTCGCTGGCAAAAGCGAAGGAAAACACATTCATTTAAAATTTGAATCATTTGACGAAGAAAGCAAATAATGGAATATCTTTCTATTGGGCAAATTGTTAGAACAGTTGGCTTAAAAGGTGAAGTAAAAGTATATCCCTCAACCCATTTTCGTGATTCTCGTTTTAAAAAAGGGAATCACGTTTTTATATTAGATGAAAATAACAATATTGTTCGTGATCTTACGATAAAATCTCATCGTGTAAATGGAGATTGTGATAATCTCATCTTTGATGAGATTTCAACTATTGAAGATGCTGAGCAAATCATTCACAAATATTTATGTGTTGAAAAGGATAATAATTTTCTAAAAAAGGATAGTTATTTCTATTCAGATTTAATAGGCTGTAATGTTTATTTTGATAATGGTGAATTTATCGGGCAAGTCTATAAAGTCGAAGAATATTCGTCGTATTCAACATTAAGAGTCAAAACAAACAAAAAAGATGTTCTCATACCTTTTGTTAAAGCTTACTTAAGAGATGTTTTGATTGATGAAAGAAAAATTATAATTAATTATATTAAAGGTCTTTTATGAAAATAACTATACTTACTCTTTTTCCTGAAATGTTTAATGGGTTTAAAGAAAACTCTATTATTAAACGTGCTTTAAACAAAGGTATTGTAACTATAGATATTATTAATATTAGAGATTACACGAAAGATCGCTACGGAAGAGTTGACACCCCACCAATTGGAGGCGGAGCCGGCTTAATAATGAAGTGTCAACCTATAGTTGATGCAATAAAAAGTGTTTCATCAAATAAAACTCATAAAATTATTCTTTCACCTAAAGGTGAAAAATATTGTCAAAATAAAGCCGTTCAACTATCGAAACTTGAAGATATATTAATCGTTTGTGGTCATTACGAAGGAATCGATGAGAGGGTAAATAATTTTATCGATGAATCAATATCAATTGGAGATTATGTTTTAACTGGTGGAGAAATTGCTTCAATGGCTATAGCAGATTCATTAATACGTCTTCTAGATGGAGCAATAACCAATTCGTCATTAAGCGAGGAAACATTCGAAAACAATTTATTAGAATATCCTCAATATACAGAGCCAAAAGAATTTGAAGGATATAAAGTTCCAGATATTCTATACACAGGAAATCACGAAGCAATAGAAAAATATCGAAGAAAAGAAGCATTAAAAATTACTAAAATATATCGTCCTGATATGTTCGAAAAACATGTCCTTACAAAACAAGATTTAAAACTATTAAAAGAAATAGATAATAAAATTGAAAATCCAAAATGGCTTGAACAAGCTCTTGAAAAGGGTAAGAAATTCACAAAATAAGGAGGCTTTGCCTCCTTTTTTTACATCATTCCTCCCATTCCAGGCGGAAGCATTCCTCCCATGCCTGGTGGAACTTTTCCAGATTTTTGATATTGTTTCATCCTTTTCATCATTTCTTTAGACTGTTCATATTTTTTAATAACACGATTTATATCAGCGTTAGTTTTTCCGGAGCCTTTAGCAATTCTGACTTTACGAGAGTTTTTAAGAATTTCAGGATGTCTTCTTTCTTCTGGAGTCATTGAATTAACAATAACTTCAAGATTTTTCATTTCTTTTTCAGCAACAAGTTTTTGTTCTTCAGTCAATGAAGGCATGCCTGGGATTAATTTCATTAACCCGCCTAAAGATCCAAGTTTTTGAACTTTTTTCATTTGGGCTACCATGTCATCTAATGTGAATTCGCCAGACATCATTTTAGCAGCATCTTTTCTAGCTTCTTTTTCATCAATTTCTTCTTGCACTTTTTCAACAAGGGTCATGACATCACCCATTCCAAGAATACGATCAGCCATTCTATCTGGATGGAAAACATCTAAATCAGTTAATTTTTCACCAACACCAGCAAATTTTATAGGTATACCAGTAAGATATTTAATAGAAAGAGCAGAACCACCACGAGCATCACCATCAAGTTTTGACATAATGATTCCGCTTATTTTTAAATCAGCATTAAATGCGTTTGCAACATTAATAGCGTCTTGTCCAGACATTGCATCAACAAGTAATAATGTTTCATCTGGCGTAATATCATTAGTAATATCATTAAGTTCCTTCATTAATGGTTCATCAATTGCTAATCGACCAGCAGTATCGAGAATTAATACATCGTAATGTTCATTAAAGGCTTTTTCTCTAGCTTTTTCGGCAATCTCAACAGGTGAAACGTCACAACCTAATGAAAATACATCTACGTCAATTTGTGATCCTATTTGTTTTAGTTGATCAATAGCAGCAGGACGATAAACATCGCCAGCAGCAAGAAGCACTTTTTTATTAAGTTTTTTCTTCATTAGCAAAGCTAATTTGCCTGCTGATGTTGTTTTACCAGTTCCTTGCAATCCAACAAGCATAATTACAGTAGGTTTATTTTTTTGATATATTAACTCTGATGAATCAGAACCTAATAATGATGTTAATTCATCATGGACAATCTTAACAACCATTTGTGATGGATTAAGTTTAAGATAAACTTCTTCGCCAATAGCTTTTTGCTTAATTGATTCAGTAAATTCCTTAACAACTTTAAAATTAACGTCAGCCTCAAGCAAAGCAATACGCACTTCCTTGAGCATTTCATCCATGTTAGATTCAGTGAGGCGTGTTTGGCCTTTGACCTTTTTAATAATTTTTTGAAAGCGTTCGCTAAGAGACTCAAATGCCATTTTTTATCTTCTCCTCAATTTCATCAATAATCGCGTTTTTGTTAGTATCATTTTGTAAACGGATATCATCAAAAACCTTGCAAATACCCAATTTTTCTTCGAATTTATCTAGTTTTTCTTTTGCTTGTTTAATTGCATCACTAACTGCTGTACGAGAAATGGATCGAATCTCAGAAATTTCAGAAAGTGACAAATTGCATTGATAATAATCATTCATAATTTCAAGTTGTGAACGAGTTAAAAGATTACCGTAAATGTCGAGAAGGCGATTTATCCTTAATGTTTCATTAATTTCTTTATTCATATTTATCACCTAAGCATAACCCATATAGATATTTATCTAAGTCAAATTCTTCCAAATCTTCCATTCTCTCACCTAAACCAATAAAACGGACAGGAATTCCTAACATATCTCTAATTGCCAGAATAATGCCACCTTTAGATGTTCCATCCATTTTCGTAATAACAATTCCTGTTAATTTTATGCAATCTAGAAATTGCTTAGCTTGAGACAACCCATTTTGCCCAGTTGTTGCATCAATCACCAAAAATGCATCATGAGGTGCGTTAGGTATTTCTTTAGAAATAACTCTACATATTTTAGCAAGTTCATTCATTAAATTTACTTTATTTTGTAGCCTTCCTGCAGTATCAACAATTAATAAATCAACATGATTTTCTTTTGCTTTACGAGCGCCATCAAATGCAACACTCGCAGGATCGCTTTCAGGTTTTCCAACAACAATTTCACAATTTAATCGAGTTGCCCAGACAGTAAGTTGTTCAACAGCGCCTGCTCTGAATGTATCTGCAGCACAAAGCATAACTTTTTTGCCTTTTTTGATGTAACGATGTGCAAGTTTAGCTATAGTTGTAGTTTTTCCAACACCATTAACGCCTGCAACAAGTAGAACTGTTGGTCCATTATCAACAAAGTCAATTTCATTATGTATGTTTCCACCTTTTGTTGCATAACCTAGAAACATCTTATCTACAACTAATTCGTTAATAGTTTTTGGGTCTTTTATTCCTTGGGATTTGCTTTCAGTAAAAGCTTCATCAATGATTTTTAAAGATAATTCAACGCCGACATCGGCCTCAATTAAAATTTCCTCAAGTTTTTCAAAATATTCTTTATTTACTTCCTTATATAATTTAGATAATTCATCTAATTTACTCGCAAAATTTGAACGAGATTTAGCCATTCCTTCAACATATGTTGAAGTTTCTTCAACAGGTTTTTTAGAGAATTTTTCTTTTAATAATTTAAATAAGCCCATTATCTCACCTTATCAACTTTCTTTTCTAAAGCAGATTTTGCTGCCATTTGTTCGGCTGCTTTTTTTGTACTACCTTCACCAACACCAATTTCTATGCCATCAAATAAAACTCTAGAAACAAAGTGTTTGTTGTGAGCAGGGCCTGATTCTTTAATAATTTCGTATGTAACAGATTCGCGATGTTCACCTTGCATTGCTTCTTGCAATTTTGATTTATAGTCCTGGAGATCTTCTAAATGGAATTTTTGAATATCTCTATATAATGTTGAAATTAAAAATTTTCTAGCGTTAACAAAACCTTGATCTAAAAACATTGCTCCAATAAATGCCTCGAACACGTCTTCAAGAACGTTATCACTCTCACGAATATTTCGAGCGAAGGAGTGACCAACACGAACATATTCATCAAAATGATATTCTCGAGCAAAATCGGCAAGTGATTTAGTACTTACCAAAGCACTTTTAAGCTTTGTTAAATCACCTTGGTTCATATCAGAACGTGATTTATAAGCAAGTTCAGATACTACACAACCAAGAACTGAATCCCCTAAAAATTCCAACCTTTCATAATCGTGGTGCTTTGTTTTTGCGTCTGCGTTAAATGAACTGTGAGTAAAAGCCATTTCATATAATGAAATGTCATGATAATTAATATTAAATTGTTTCAATAATTCAACTATGTCTTTCATTTTAAATTCTCTTTAATTTCATTAACAATATTCTTTTTCGCAAGATTATAAGCGATCATCATTGAATAAAAGAACGATTCGCCAGTTGCGTTACCATGAGCTTTAACTGGTATAGTGTTAACACCAACCAAGAATGCTCCACCGACTTTTTTATAGTCCATTTTGTTTTTAAAACCTTTAAAGCCTTTTTTGGCAAATAAATATCCAATTTTTGAACCAAACGAAGAAGTAAATGCATCTTTAATCATAGATGACATCATCTTGGCTAATCCTTCACACCCTTTTAGAAATACATTGCCTGAAAAGCCGTCAAAAACAACAACATCAGCCTTACCATCTAAAACGTAACGTCCTTCAAGATTACCTTTAAAGCCTTTCATATCTTTCATCAATTCATACGCTTCTTTTGTAACAGGCGATCCCTTGCCCTCTTCAGCACCGTTACTAATTAAATAAACATTGGGATTATCATTATTATATATTGCTTTGCAATATGCTTGGCCCATTTTACCGAATTGCATAAGTTCTAACGGAGTATTTTCATTAGATGCCCCAACATCAAGAAGAACAACATATTTACCTTCTATTTTCGTTGGAAAAGGTGTAATAAGTGCTGGCCTGTCAACGCCATCGATTTTCTTTAATATCAAAGTAGTTAATGATAAAAATGCACCTGTTGAACCTGCTGAGACAACGCCATCAGCTTTTTCACTAATAACAGCATTAACTGCTTTATAAACTGATGAATCTTTCATCCTCATAGCTTGCAAAACAGAACATTCCATTGGTACAACAGTTTGTGAAGGAATAATAGTTACTCTACTTTTCAATGATGCAAGTTCATTTTCATCACCAACTGCAATAATTTCGCAATCATTTATCTCATTTAAAAATCTATTTACGGCTTCAACTGTGGCTTTTGAACCATTATCTCCACCCATCATATCAATAACAAGTTTGACCATAATAAAAATCTCCTATGTAATTTTACCACGCGAAAGTAATATATAACACAAAAAACAATTAATTGTTTCTTAAAGAATATTTACGCATTCGTGAATTTTTTGTTTTCAATTTCAATAGAAGCACGTTTGATAATGTGCCTAAAGCCAGGTTCATTTTTATTTTTTAAAATAAATTTTGCATCTTCTCTAGATGCTTCAATCATTCTAAAATCATTAATCAAATTTACATAAGTAAAATTAGCAAGACCTGATTGCTTAACTCCACCAAGTTCACCAGGTCCACGACGTTTTAAATCTTCTTCTGCAATTTTAAATCCATCATTTGAAGATACCATAACATTTAATTTTTCCAACTCTTCTTCATCGTTTCCATCATAAACTAATACACAATTTGCCATAGAACCATCTCGACCTATGCGCCCTCTGAGTTGATGCAAACTAGCTAAGCCAAAATGAGATGGATCATAAATTATCATTAAATTTGAGTCAGGAACATCAATTCCAACTTCAATAACACTAGTAGAAATAATAATAGGAGATTTGCCTGAAACGAAGTCTTTTAATGCAAAATCCTTATCATCTTGGTCCAAATTTCCGTGCAAAAGTGCAATTTTTCCTGGATATTTGAGCAAGTATTTAGCATATAAATTTTCAACGCTCATCTTCGAAAACGATTCGCTCATGATAGTTGGAGCAACAATAAAGACATGTCGGCCATCTGATAAAGATCGATTAATTAGGCAATCAATTTTTACATCAGTCGTTTTCGCAATACTAGTTATAATCTTCCTTCTTGCATGAGGAAATTCACTTAATGTTGAAACATCAAGGTCACCATACAAAGTTAATGCTAATGTTCTTGGTATAGGTGTAGCGCTCATAAGTAATAAATCGGCATGTTCTCCTTTGTTTGCAAGAAGCATTCTTTGGTTTACGCCAAATTTATGTTGTTCATCAATAATTGCTAAACCTAGGGAAAGATAATTGATATCTTTCGAAAATAAGATATGCGTTCCAACAATAATATCTATTTCTTTATTGATTAGCGCATTACGAATTAATGATCTTTCTTTGGTTGAACTTGATCCAACAAGCAAACCTACTTTTATACCTAATGGAGCAAATAATTTTAATAAATTTTTATAATGCTGTTTGGCAAGAGCGTCCGTTGGAACCATAAAAGCACCTTGATCACCTCTAAGATAATTAGCATACAATGCTAATTCAGCTACCAATGTTTTTCCTGTGCCAACATCTCCTTGAAGCAAACGATACATAAGCTTTGGCTTATTCATATCATCAAGTATTTCATTTATTACGGTGCTTTGATCGTTGGTTAACTTATACTCAAGTTTTGATATAAATTGATCTACTTTATTTTTATCAATTTGATATTTTTCAAATACAAAAGATTGGTTATTTAGATCTCTAATTAGCTGAGTCTTTAAAGAAAATAATAAACACTCTTCATATTTTAAAACTCTTAAGCCTGAATAAATATCTTTAGCATCATTTGGTAAATGAACATTGTATAAAGCAGAATATTTATCCATAAGTTTATATTTCTTCATAAAATATGAAGGGACTTCATTCCATAAATCGGTTGGTGATATTTCTTTAAAAGATTTTTGAACTAGTCTTTGAAATTCAAAATTGTCAATGTTTGAGTTCAAAGAATAAATAGGCTTCAAATATCTTCCATCATTAATGAAGCCTTTGCTGATATTAATTAAGTTAATAATGTTTTTCTTTATATCGTAACTTCCTATTAATGTACAAACATCACCCAAAGAAAAAGATTTACTTAAATATGGTCTGTTCCATGCTTCCACAAAAAAGGTATTTCCTTTTCTGCTAACAAAAGAAAATTTTGATATAGAAGATTGTTTAAAACGTTTTTGTGTGATTGTGGATGCAATGCGCCCCACAAAAACTATTCGTTCCTTATCTATCAAGTTATTCTCATGAGTTTCATGAAGGTCATCATAACGTCTCGGTAAATGAAAAATTACATCACGATATGAAAATATGCTCATATCTTTAAGTGCTTTATTGATTCTATCAGATTTAGATAATTTAATAATCATAAATAAAAAGGCCAAAGGCCTATTTTATTCAACTCCAATCAAGAAGGAATAAACTGGTTGATCACCACGTCTAATATCAAATTCAACATTAGGGAATTTCTTAGGTAATTCCTCGCGAACTTTTTCTTCTTCTTTAGTTGAAACATCACTACCAATAAACAATGTAACAAGGAAAGAATCTTCATTAATCATTTGATCAAGAAGTTTTAAAAGTGACACAACTTTATTTTTAACACATACAACAATTTTCTTGTCAAATATACCCATAAAGTAATCCTTTGTAACTTCAAAACCATCGATAACAGTGTCTTTGATAGCATATGTTACAGAGCCAGATTTTAAATTTGCATATGAATTTTTCATTTCATTAACATTATTTTCAACACTAGCATCAGGATTAAATGCAGATGCGGCAACAATACCCTGAGGTATTGTCTTAGTGGTAATAACTTTAACATCAATTTCATCAGCTAGTACATCAGCTGCTTGAAATGCAGCCATAACAATATTTGAATTGTTTGGCAAAACATAAACAACTTTAGCGTGGCATGCGCGAATATTCGAAATAATATCTTCAATTGAAGGATTCATTGTTTGACCACCACTTACTATTCTATCAACACCAATTTCTTTGAAATATTCGTCCATTCCTTTTCCTGCTGAAATAGAAACTATTGCGGATTCTTTTAGCGGTTCATCATTTTTTGCTTCTTCAATAGAGTCAATCAATGAAGTATGTTTTCCTTCTGCAAGATTTTCAATCTTTAACGAAGTAAATTCACCAAAGCTTTGAGCATAAGTCAATATAGAACCAGGTGTTAATGTGTGAATATGTACTTTTACAGTATCATCATTAGAAATAATTCTAATCGACTTACCATGACTATCAAGAACACTTGAGAAGCGATTTTGAATAAAAACTTTTTTCTCGTCGGCAGGACCAAGTTTAAGGACAAACTCAACACAATAACCGTTGGTGTCACTTAATGTTGCGACAGATGTTTTTTTCTCAACACTAGTTACAACATTTTTTTCAATAAATTTGCCATTTAAAGCACTTTCCATACCTTCAAAAATGGTAACTAAACCAGCACCACCACTATCAACAACGCCAACTTCCTTCAAAACAGGAAGCAATTCAGGTGTTCTTTTTAATGATTCTCTTGCTTGTTCAACAAAATATTTCATTGCCTTTTCAATAGATACTTCTTTACTAACATAATCACTTAAAGCTTCGCTTGCTTCACGAATAACGGTTAAAATAGTTCCTTCAACTGGTCTCATAACAGCTTTATAAGCAACTGTAGAACCATTAGCAAAAGCGTCAGCAAAATCAGTGACTTTAATAATTTTTTTATCTTTTAAAGATGATGCAAATCCTCTAAAAATTTGGCTAGTAATGACGCCTGAATTTCCTCTTGCACCCATTAATAGACCGCGAGAAAACAAATTTGCTATTGAATAAGCATCATCATCATTTCTATTTAAGATTTCCTTTGCCCCACTTGTAAGTGTAAGATTCATATTCATACCAGTGTCACCATCAGGGACAGGGAAAACGTTCAAGGCATCTATTTCTGGATAATGATTATATAAATTATTAGCCGCAGATAAGAGCATTTGCTTTAAAATTTGACCATCTAACGAACGCATAAATTAACCAACCTTCTTTAAACTATGAGCAAAGACATTAGCTTTTTTAACATCAAGAGCAAATGCTTTTTTAGTAATAAATTTAACTCGTTTTTGTACTTCGCGAAGAACTTCTGTAATTTTTACATGATAAGCTACAACCAAATAAACATCTATAGTCACAGAATTTTTATCTTGGGACACAATTACTCCTTCACTGAAGTTCCCTTTTTTTAACATATAAACAACTTTATCGTGAATTGAACTTTTTTTAGCAAGTCCAACAACACCATAGCAAGCTAAAACAGTATCAGCAATTGTTGTTGCAATTGCCTCATTAGAGATATCAATAGACCCAAATTTAGTTTTAGTTTTTACGCCCATATAAAATTCTAGATAAAATTATTTATCTAATTTGTAATATATCATATAAAAAGACAATATGCAAAAATTAGGAAAGTTTACTAGTCAATAATGAGACAAATTTTGAACAATAATTTCCGTAAAAAATGATCAAATGATTGCCGCATGGTGATGACAAAACAGTGTCAATAGGGTCAATAAAAGAGACCTTAATTTGAGTTCTACATAGATTATTTTTATATAAATTTTCGTTAATTTTCCCTGCAAAAACACTAAATTTTTTCAAATCTGCATTAATTTTGCAAATTGTAACATTACCAGTTTTAAGCTCACCATGAATACCAACACCAATGTTGCTTTCAAAGTGGGTATTCAAACTAAATGAACTCGTCATCTTAAGTGGCAAAGTACAATGTGCGAAATATCCATAATTTTGATCAACATTAATATAACTGGGATTACATTGGAAGGAATGCTTGCCAAAATGTTTGAAAACAATCATCATTGTTAATAAAGCAGGAATATCACCTTCACACGATGAAATAATACCTTCATCATTTAACATAGCTAGTGCAAGGCAAGATGTTGAATGAATTGTGCCAAGTAAATCAAAGCATCGAACAGACAAACCATTTAAAGAATATTTATCTGCAATTCTTTTTAATGCTTTATATATTTTTAAAGCAACAATAATATCTTCTTCTTTAATTTTATCTGTTAGATAATTTTTATATTTTCCGATTGAACTAACTTTAGATTTTTCAATTTCATTTTTAAATTCTTCAAATGAAATATCAACAATCGAAGCGCCAAAAACATAATTAACTTCTTCGTAATTTACTTTAGAAGCGATAAGCCAATCAGATGGTTCGCCAATGACACCTAATTTAACATTTTCTAATAGTTTAATTTCAGGATTTAATTCATAGTTAAAATGTATTTTATTTTGATATTGACTATTTAAACTTTCTCTCACATCTTTAGCTTTGCCGTGAAATAAATAACATTCAAGTTTCTTACTACGTAAGAAAGAAACAATCTCTAAAGATGCTGGAAGTGAATTGTTTGAATCTGTAGCAATCAAATAATATGGAGGTTTATACTTTTTATAAATTTTAATAAATATTTCTTCTGTACCACCACTTTGGATAAAGAATACTTTATTATTAAATTTAATTGTTTTTAAATCTAATTCATTTATGAAATTATCGGTGTCTATTTGAATATTTTTATTTGATTTAGACACACTTGAATTCAAAAATATAAACTGTTCTCTTTTCATTTTATTCCTTAACTGTGTTTAATAAACGAAGATCATATTTTGCATAACTAACAGCAGTATTATATTTAATTTTTGCTTCCATTTTAATCATAATTTCTTCGCCGTAATTAGGATATTTGGTAAATGTTACAGTTGCATGAGGAAGTTTTTCACTTTTAGGTGGAATCATATTAATATATTCTTCCTTATCAAAAGACCATTCTAAAGTGGCTTTGTTTGATGAATTTTCTTCAAGTTCAAACCAAACCGACAATAAAAGTGAAGAAGTATAAATAGTCTTCTCGTCACTACCACGAGGTGGATTATAAGGTTTATATATGTCATTTACATCTTCGTTAGATGTAAACATAACTTGCACACCATCACGACCTCTTGATAACTGAGCAATAGCAGCACAATGAGATATTTCATCAGCAATTCTTTGATCTTCTTCGTGATTTGAACAACTTGAAATACCTATTGTAATAGGCAATAAGAATAAAAGACTAAATATTTTCTTCATAAAACTATTATACAATAGTTATTATTTTATATAAACAAAAAGAAAAAGCCCGGCGGCTCGCTATTCTTCCCAGTAAACTGGATACCTTCGCCACTACGGTGCTTAACTTCTGTGTTCGGGATGGGAACAGGTG
>JAKSVG010000008.1 GCA_024408105.1 Bacilli bacterium
GTTGAAACATCTAATGCTGCTTCTATCATGATTATGAGTTTTATTGTTTATCAAATTGCTCTGATTGGCATTGGTATTGTTAGTTTATTCTTCTCTGCTGGTGAACTTATTGCATCAATTGGTACATTTAATATTTCGTTTGGAAATACAACTATTCATATTCCTGCTATTCCATTAACAATTGCAGGCTTCTTGTTAAATTTGTTTGTTATTCTTGGTTTGTTTATGATGTCATATTCTCATAAATTCCATAATTTTATTATGAATCACGGAATTAACATTGGTGCAAAACTTCGATTAATTAAAAATCCTGATGAAAAAAGAGAGAGTCTACGTATTCAGGTTGAAAACTTTAAAATCGAATTAAGACGTTTATTATCAAATATTCCAGTTTTACTTTTGGTTTTAATTTGCTACACATTAATTCTTATCATTCGTTTCTCCATTCCGTTTTTTGCCGGGCTCGCTCTTGATGGATTTGGTTTAAGAACAAATATGGATGGAACATTAATTACTCAAACAGTTTTGATTAACGGAGTAAATGTTCAACAACCAGTTATGAGTGTGGGCGGAAATAATATTGAATCATTCTGGAGAGCTGTCTTTTTAAGTTCGTATCATCAAATGACAACAGGATTATTACCTCTTCCAGGAAGTGCTGGTGTTAGTGAATATTTCTTTAACATTATGTTTGGAAATTATTATTCATCACCTCAAATTGTATCTGCTGCTCAAATTATATGGAGATTCTCAACATTCCACGTTGTTCTTCTTGTTGCAGGTATTGTCTCCGCTACATATAGAAGTTCACCTAAAAATGAAATTCATCATGCTAATAGAAAAACATTTGTTACGATGCAATTTGAAACATATGAGAATCGTAAAGCTAGTGCCGATACAATGTTTGAAACAGCATCTTTATCAAGAAAAGAAGTTCAGGCTCGTTTAAAATCGTTTGGAAAGAAAAAAGGCGAACGAAAATCTGACTACATTGATGAAAATGAAAAGCCTCGCAAGAGTGAAAAAATTAAAACTAAGAAACCTATTACTGAGAAAAAACCTGTAAAGAAACAGCAACCTAAATTTGATGATGAGTGGGGCTCAATTAATGTTGGAGAGGATGATTATAAGTAATGAGAATCGCATTATTTGTTGATACCTATCCACCAGAAATTAACGGAGTTGCCACATCAGTTAAATCATTACGCGATATTCTTGTTAAACACGGCAATGATGTTATTGTTGTGACAACAAACCCGTTTACTAATAAGGTCACAAATGAAGATGGAGTTGTTCGTCTTCCTGGACCCGAGATGAAGAAAATGTATGGCTATCGTGCTGCAGGTTTTTATAATGCTGAAGCAATGAAAATCCTTCGAAAATTTAATCCTGAAATAATTCATATTCAATCTGAGTGGGGAATTGGCATATTTGGTCGCGTCGTAATAAAAAAATTAAAATGCCCATCAATTTATACATATCATACTATGTATGAAGATTATACCTATTACATTACCAAAGGGTATTTCGATCGTATTGGTAAACACATTATGCGTAACTATGCGAAGAATATCATTAACCATGTTGATGGAGTTATTACTCCTAGTGAAAAAACAAAAGATTATATGAGACGTATTGGAATGGATATATATACCCATGTAATTCCTACAGGAGTTGATTTTTCTAGATTTGAGCCTTCAAAATTAGATCAAGAAAAGGTTAAAGAATTAAAGAAAAAATTTAATATTGATGATAATGTATTCACATTATTATCATTAGGTAGAATCGCTGCTGAAAAAAGCGTAGATTTTTCAATTAAATGTTATAAGCGATTTATAGAAAAATACCCTGAAATAAATTCGAAAATGGTTATTGTTGGTAAAGGTCCTGCCGAGGAAGAATTAAAAGAATTAGTTAAAACACTTGGAATAGATAATAAGGTTATTTTTACTGGTCCATGTCTACCTAGCGAAGTCCAATATTATTACACTTTAGGAAACGCTTTTGTTTCATCATCTCTTAGTGAAACTCAAGGTTTGACATATATGGAAGCTATGGCGGGTAGATTATTTGTTCTTGGGCGTTATGATCATAACTTGCTTGATGTTATTCAAGAAGGAACCACAGGATATTTCTTTGAAAACGAAGACGAATTTGCTGATAAGTTATACAAAGCTTATCAACTGCACAAAAACAAAGATCAAACCATGCTTGATGAAGCTATTAAAGCAATTGATCATTACTCAATAGAAACTTTCTATAAGAGTGTTATGGAGGCTTATGAGCATGTCATCAAGCAAAAGTGGTAAAAAGATTACAGGAATATATTTAGGCAAAGAAAAAGTTATCATTAAGTTTTCTGATGAAAAAATAAATATTTCTAAAAGCGCATATTTAGAGATGATGCTTTATGAAGGAAAAGAATTAAGCGATAAAGAAATTAAAAAAATTAAAGATATTGATGAATTAGATAATTATCTAACATCTGCAAAAAAGTATGTTTTAGCCTCTTTAAGAAGCGAAAAGGAAGTTAAAGATAAATTGCTCAATATTGGAGCAAAACCTCGTCAAATAAATTACATTGTGAATGAATTAAAAAAATATTCATTAATCGATGATGCTTCATTAATGAAGGATTTGATAGATAATGCATCGCATAAGAATTACGGCGAGGCAAGAATTAAAGAAATTCTATATAAAAAAGGAATATCAAAAGAATTAATTGATTCTTATTCATTTGAAGATAGAAGTGAATTAAGCAAAGCAAAAAGATTGTTACCTTCTTTAGAAAAGAAATTCTCTAAATATAATTATCGCTTAAAGAAAGAACATATTTATCAAGCATTGCTTCGATATGGATATAGTTATGAGGTTGCTAATAAAATTATCGAAAATGTTAAATCAAATGATACTAAGCATGAATTAGAAATTTTAAAGAAAGATTATTTAAAAGTTAAAAATCGTTACATAAAGAAATATAATAAAGATGAAGTTGATTTTAAAATCAATCAATACTTATTATCAAAAGGTTATAGACAAACTGATATAAATAAAATTAAAGGAGAAAAACGATGAAAGTAGAATGGGTTAAAGATTTAAAAGATGGACAACATGTCCATGATGAATTTATCATTGCAAATGTTGCAAAATGCGCATCTGATAAAGGTAAATCATATCTAAATATCACTCTTCAAGATAAGACTGGATCCATCAGTGCAAAGAAATGGGAAGTTAATGAAAGAGATTTATCTCTTATCCAACCAGGTAATGTCTTAGAGGTTGAAGGAGAGGTTACATTATATAAAGGTGCACTTCAATTTAAAGTTTTAAGTGTTATGGAAACAGTGCCTGAATTAGTTGATATATCAAACTTTAAGAAGGTTTCACCTATTCCTTTAGCAGTTATGGAAGCAAAACTTGATCAATATTTAAAATCATTTAAAGACCCTGATGTTAGCTTAATTGCTAATACTGTTATTAAACGTTTCTATAAGAAATATATCACTTATCCTGCTGCAGTTAAGATTCACCACGAATTTGGTAGCGGAATTATTCATCATTCTCTTGCGATGGCTGATTTAGCAGATGCAGTAGCTAAATTATACCCTCAAGTTGATAGAGATATTCTTGTTGCAGGAGCATTGATGCACGATATTGGTAAAACAGTTGAATATAAAGATCTTCCTGTTCCAGAACAAACAGTTGAAGGTAAACTTATAGGCCATATTTCGCTTATGTATGCAGAGTTTAAGATGGTTGTCAGTGAACTTAATATAAAATCTGAAGTCCCTCTTCTTCTTGAACATATGATTTTAGCACATCATGGTCAGCTTGAATTTGGCTCGCCTGTACTTCCATCTACTAGAGAAGCATTACTTCTTTCTATGATTGATTTACTTGATTCAAGGATGATGGTCCTTGATAAAGCACTTGAAGGAGTTAATCCTGGAGAATTTACTGAAAGAGTTTGGTCAATGGACAATGTTTCATTTTATAAACCAAAGGAAAGAAAATAATGAAAATTGGCATTTTAGGTGCAGGAACATGGGGCGTTGCTTTGGCAAATGCTTTTGTAAAAAAGCATGATGTCACAGTTTGGTCTAGGTTTGAAAAAGAAGTTATTTCATTAACAAGCAGTAGAACACATAAGAATCTTCCCGGAGTTAAGCTTTTAGATAATTTAAAATTTACATCATCTTTAGAAGCCGCTATTAAAACAATGGATATGGTTGTTTTTGCTGTTCCTTCACCTTATGTTAGAGAAACTGCACGAATCGCTAAACCATATCTAAACAACAAGCAAATTATTGTTGATGTTGCAAAAGGCATAGAGGAAGGATCCTTAATGACATTAAGCGAAGTCATTAAAGATGAAATAGGAAAAGATTACAATGTTGTTGCCTTATCTGGCCCAACACACGCAGAAGAAGTTTCTATTGGATTGCCTAGTCTAATTGTTGCTGCTTGTGAAGATGTTAGCATCGCTAAAATTGTTCAGCATGAATTATTACTTCCTTATTTTAGGGTTTATGTTAACTATGATATTAAGGGTGTTGAACTTTCAGGTGCACTTAAAAATATTATTGCTTTAGCAGGTGGCATTAGTGATGGCATGGGTTATGGTGATAATGCGAAAGCTGCTATTATCACAAGAGGCCTTGCTGAAATTACGAGATTAGGAAAAACAATGGGCTGTTCTGACTTGGCTTTCTTCGGCCTAACAGGAATTGGCGACATAGTTGTTACCGCAACAAGTCTTCATTCAAGAAACCACAATGCAGGTGTATTTCTTGGACAAGGTTTAAATCTTGAGCAAACTCTTGAAAGAGTTGGCATGGTTGTTGAGGGTATAAATTGCTTGAAAGCTGCAAAGCAATTAGCAGATAAATATAACGTCGAAATGCCTATTGTTAATGCGGTGTACTCAATAATTTTTGAAGGTGTCAAGCCTCTTGATGCAGTCAATTTATTATTTGCAAGAGATTTAACTATTGAATAAATAAAAATATATCTATAAGATATATAGCATTGTAAGGAGAAATTATTATGTCTAGAGCAGATGAAATATTTATAGCAAATATGAAAGATATTCTTGAAAATGGTTTTTCAGATAAAGATTTACCTGTTCGTCCTCATTGGGAAGACGGAACACCTGCGCATACAATTAAGAAATTTGCGATAGTTAATCGATATAATCTTCAAGAGGAATTACCTATTCTGACAATAAGAAGAACTGCCTTTAAGTCTTGCTTAGACGAACTCCTTTGGATATGGCAAAAGAAATCAAATAATATTCATGATTTAAAATCTCATATTTGGGATAGTTGGGCTGATGAGAACGGCTCGATTGGAAAAGCATATGGGTATCAATTGGCTAAAAAATCTATTTATAAAGAAGGTGAATTCGATCAAGTCGATCGCGTTTTATATGATTTAAAACATAATCCTCAATCAAGGAGAATTATGACTAATATTTATAATTTTGATGATTTGCATGAAATGAATTTGTACCCTTGTGCATATTCAATGACATTCAATGTCACTGGTGATACATTGAATGGAATTTTGAATCAACGTAGTAATGATATGTTAACTGCAAACAATTGGAATGTTCTTCAATATTCATTGCTTCTTATAATGTTTGCACAAGTTTCTGGTTTAAAACCTGGAACATTGGTTCATGTTATTGCTGACGCTCATATTTATGATAGACATGTTGATTTAGTGAAAGAAGTTATATCTAAGCCTCAACATAAAGCTCCTAAGTTGATTGTCAATCCTAATGTTAAAAATTTCTACGATTTCAAAGTTGAAGACTTTGAGTTAGTTGATTATGAATACGAAAAATTAGATAAAAAGATTCCGGTGGCAATATAATGATTATTTCAATTCTTAACTGTGATAAAGAATATGGTATTGGAAAAAGAAACGGTCTTTTGTTTTCTTTGCCTTTAGATATGAAATTTTTTAAAGAAACAACAAATGGCCATGTTGTTGCAATGGGAGAAAACACATTATTATCATTTCCTGGTAGTAAACCATTGAAAAATAGAATTAATATAGTTCTATCTCAAGATAAAACCCATAATTATGAAGGTGTTATTAATGTCCACTCATTTGATGAATTTTTAAAGAAGATAAAAGAACTCTCATTAAGTGATGATGTTTATATCATTGGTGGAGCGTCGATATATCGCCAAACACTTCCTTATGTTGATAAAGTATTATTAACCAAAGTTAATGCTGTTGGTGGCGCAGAGGTCTTCTTTGTAAACATTGATGCTGATCCATCTTTTGAATGTGTTGATGAGGGTCAGCCTCTAAAAGATGGCGAATTTGAAATTCGCTTCACAACATATATAAATAAAAATAAGAAAATAATATAGTTTATAAAAGGTTGCACCATGCAACCTTTTTTCATATTGAAGTTGTAATTGCGGTGTAATCACCCGATATATCTACAGTTTGATTTGCTTTAATAAAGAATGTATTTCCTTTTGTAAACGGTTGATTGTCTATGATTCCACTTCCTTCGATAAAACTTATTACAAATCCTGCATCTTTTTTAGCAGATAATGATTTAATATTTGATATTTTATTTGCAACAAAATAATTTGTTTTCATTAACTCCTCAGATTTTATATTTACTACTTCTAGTTTTTTGAAGTTAATTACATCAAGTGCTTTATCAATATGCAGTTCACGTAGTTTACCGTTTTTATCTTTTCTTGCAAAGTCATATACTCGATATGTTAAAGTACTGTTTTGTTGAACTTCAAGTAGCACGATACCTTCGCCTATTGAATGAATAGTTCCGCTATCAACAAAATAACAATCGCCTTTTTTAACGTAAACTTTGTTTAACAAATTACAAATCGTATTGTTTCTTATAGCTTCTTTCACTTGATTTGGGGTGTAATTATCGTTTAAGCCTAAATATATGAAAGCTCCTTCTTTTGCTTCCAAAATATACCACAATTCACATTTGCCTAAACTATGTTCGTTTTTCTTTGCGTATTCATCATTTGGATGAACTTGAATTGAAAGCATTTTATCAGCGTCAATCAATTTGATTAAATATGGGAATGTTTCAAATTGTGAATATTTTTCTCCTAAGTCTTCCGCTAAAAGTACATTAGGGAGCGCATTTCCATTAGCATCGGTTGATAATCCATTTGGATTAAATGAAAATATCCAAGCTTCAGCAATGTTTGAATCATTAGATTTTATAGAATATTGTTTTAGTTTGTTTCCGCCCCAAATACATTCTTTATTTGATGATAAAATTTTAACAGCTTTCATATCATTAATTTAAACCATTATAAATGATTTTATAATTTATTATAATGCTTTTTTAATTTCACTTGCTAATTGAGGGAGTGATAATTCACTTGCCTTAGGATTTTCTTTCATTGTTATTTGTATTCCTTCGTTTGCTATATATCTAGGAATTACATGAACATGGAAGTGAATAATTGTTTGTCCAGCCTCTTTATTTACATTCGACAGGATATTGACTCCTTTAGCACCTAAAACCATCATTTGGGCTTGCCCAATTCTTTGAGCGACATCCATAACTTTGTGCATGATATCTTTTGGGGTATCTAAGAAATTATCGTAATGTTCCTTTGGAACAACTAATGTGTGCCCAATTGTTGTTTGCGATATATCTAAAAATGCGAGAACATCGTCATCCTCATAAACTTTGTTTGAAGGTATTTCACCTTTAACAATTTTACAAAATAAGCAATCCTTCTTTTCCATATATTTCTCCAAAAAAAGAGGGTAGCAAAGCCACCCTCATTTTAATTATTTGTTTTCTTCGAATAATTCTGGGAATTTTTCCTTGAAGTAATCGTAGATTGCGCTGTCGTGATATTCAACTGAATATTTCTTGATGAAGAATGCATAAGCGTTATTAATGTATGAATCCTTCGTTCCGAGTGTTGCTGCAATTTCTCTTGCAACTGTTTCAGTGAATAAATATCCTTCTTCTGGTCTATTAGCTACATAACCTTCGCTTCCATCAATATCGAGTTTTGATGTTGCAACAGCTTCAACAACTTCAACGATGTAATAACTACCTTCATTATACATAATGTAGTTCAAATCATCGCCTGATTCGCTGACAGCTGGTGTTAAGTAATAATGACCATTAACGTATCTAACGTAATCAGATTGTTTGTATTCATATGTGGCTGGATCAATTGAATCAACTTCACGAGAAACAGAAATGTTGAATAAACGATTTCTAATTTCTTCTGGCAAATCAGTTAAGCCACCATTTTTAACGAACCAACCATCTGTTGTGTAGTCAGATAATGCAAGTTCAGCAAGTTTTACTTTCAATCCTTCTTCGATTGTATGAGTGAAACTGCCTGTAAATTCTGAAATAGCTGTTTGTGCCTCTTCACTTGCATAACGTTTGTCAAGATTCTCTTGTGCGAGGGTGTATTTTTTCATCATTTGGCCGTATTGAGTTGCCTCGTACCAACCGCCTGTTGATTTTACTAAACCTGCACTTTCAAGAAGAGTCTCTTCTTCAGCTGTTAATGGAATGACTGTTCCGTCCGCATTAAGACCATGGAAACCTCTCCAAGCATTTGCGGCGATTTCGAAATCTGGAGTATTTGCTTCAATGTAGTTCTCAGCAAATGCTTTTAAGAGAGAACCTGGTAAATCTTTGAATTTTTCATCACGTGTTAATTTAATTACATTAACTTTACGTCCATATGCACGTCCGATAGTAGAATAGTTATTTCTTAAGAGATATTCTTCGACTAATTTATCTTTATAAATTGTTGGAATAAGTTTTCTCTCAATGTAATCATCATATCGACCGTCACTCAAGTGGATAAATGATGAAACATCTTCCTTTTTAAGTGATGGTGTTAGATAACCACTGAACCATTCTTCCTTTGTTAAATCAATATCATACATTTCAGCAAAGTGAGCATATGCGAGTCTTTCTTCATGGAACATTCCAGTATCATCGTTGTATGATTTTGAAACAATTTCATTATAGAAAGCTTCGTGAATCTTTTTATTTACAGCATTATAGAAGTCTTCAACTCTTTGTGCTTGAACCATTTCAGGTGTAACTTGATGATCTGTTGTTGAGAATTTACTTGCAAGATATTCATCTTCAGTAATTTCTCCGCCATCAATTTGGATCTTGTTTTCGTGCACAAATATACCTTTATGTTTTTGAACATATTCAGCAAATTTGGTTTTATCACCTGATTCATGTACAGCTTTTAATTCTTTATATGTTCCAATTTGATCGTTAGCAACAATTTTGATGAAGTTATTTAACACATCATCTTTCTTACCTGTTGATATGCCATCATAGATGACACCCATGATATTGTCATAGACATCAACTTTTGTGTTGTCAGAGTCATTGACGACGATTGGTGATTCATAGTTTGCTGGAAGTGCTTCAACAGAATCACAACCTGCAAGAATAATCCCTGCGGATAACGCTAATAAGATAGCGGCTGTTTTCTTACCTGTTCTTGTTGTCATAGCATTGTCCTCCATCTTCCCAATCAGCGCCTGTGTGAGTTTTAAATCCAATTGCACAAGCTTCTGGAATTAATTTTTCTCTTTCAATTTTTTGGACACTTAAACTTTGTATATAGGTATTCCATGTCTTTTCCCATGCAATATCATCATCATAAAGTTTTTTGATTTTTGAGTTTAAAATCCATGTTTCAATTGCTGTTTTAAGTTTCTCGTCTTTGAATGAGATTTTCTCTTCTTCAAGATATTTAGAGAAGATTAATTTGTTTAAATCCTTATCAAAGTCTTTAATTTTTGATTGAACTGATTCAGCACGTGTTTTGTAATCTTTTGTTTCTTGATTAAAGAAGTTAACGTATGTTTGTTTTAATGAACCATCATCATAATGTGGGAATTCCTTACCGGATTGTCCTGGATAGAATGTTGTGTAGTATTCAGATAATTTAACATCAGCAACTTCATCCACTAATGGTGTTCTTTCAACTACAATGAAGTGGATGCCTTGATAATCACTTGTTCCTGCACGTGAAACAAGTACTGGTAAGCCATCGCTTGTTCTTAAGATGTTTCCTAGGCCATCACTATGAGAATCCGAGAAATTAAATCCTGGAAGACTTGGGAATGATGTTGCATCTTGTCCTTTAACACCTTCAGGTGTAACAACTGCGACAGCATGTTTATTTAAATATTTATTAAAGTAGACATTACGTGGGAAAAAGTTTGCATTACCATCGTTAACATCACGGTTTTTCTCGTCTTTTGTTAAGTCATTAACTTCGTTAAGTTTGAGAAATACGCCATAAGGGATTTTTGCGATTTCATCAACGTTTGTTTCTGTTGCATTTTGGTAAAGATGCTTTATTTCACCAGACATAGCGATGTTTGATGATTCTGCAGATGCCTTTGTTGCATTGTTATAGATATTTTCGAATGCATAAACACCTAATTTGAATTCGTTAACAAAGCTTGTGTCTTTATCCATGATACCTAAATCACCAAAACTTGATGCGGAACCATCATCTGAATATTCCTGAGCGATTTTACCAAAAGATTTTGCTCCAGCTGCAAGTGAACTTGCAACGTCGTAAAGTTGGATTGCATCACTAGAATCGATTGTCCCGTTCCAAAAGTTTGTTGATCCTGTATCAGAAATTTTTACCAAGATATGGCGAACGTGATATGGAAGTTTATTATATAAATATCCTTCATATGTATTTCCTACAGTTGGTTTTGAATCACGAAGCAATTCTATATTGTTATCATAAAATTGATCGTTAAATTCTTTTAATTCCCTTTCATAGATGAAGTGTTCTAATAGTTCAGCTTCATCTTTGCAGCTATAACTTGAAAGTAATGCATTCCATTCATCATCATAGCTTGTTGAGTTTGTGTTGGCGTTTTCTTGTGCTTTAGATTTAACACCTTCCACATCATTTTTTGAGTTTTTCAATATTTCTGAGTATTTACTGTAACCGGCATTTTCTTTTGTAAAGTAGTTACGAACTATTGTTTTGTAAACACTATCAAACATTGTTGATACTTTGCTAGAGTCTTCATAATAACTTCCGAATAAATCCTCGGCAGTGTAATTGAATACTTCTCCGGCAGAGTTCTTATAGGTTAAGATTGAACCATCTGGTGAATACTTGACTTCGTTACAACCTGCTAAGAGTGTGCAAGCCATAGCGGAGAAAGCAATCCCGAGAGTTAATTTTGATTTTTTCATATTTAACCTTCTTTGCCTCCTTTTTCAAACATAGCGAGAGTATTTTACAACTTCTCTTGTATTAATACAATATGGATTTTAGAGTTTCGCAATAGATATATCTATTATTAGAAGAGCTTTTGTCTATTATATTAAATATTTCAAAGACTTTGTCTTTGCATTAAAATTTATCGTTTTATTTGAAGTAGTTTTTTCTTTTCGTTAGAATAGTGTAGATTTAAGGAGAAAATGTATGCCAACACTTGAAATCAAAGATCTCCACGTTAGTGTAAAAGATAAGGAAATACTTAAAGGATTATCCCTAAAAATAGATTCGTTACAAACGATTGCCTTATTAGGTCCGAATGGAAACGGAAAGTCCACATTACTTCAAACAATTATGGGAAACCCAAATTATGTTGTTACAAAAGGACAAATTTTGTTTGATGGACACGACATAACGAATTTAGAAGTTAATGAAAGATCAAAACTTGGAATCTTTTTAGGCATGCAATATCCAAGTGAGGTTCCAGGAGTTAATAATTCAGATTTTTTGAAAGCAAGTTTAAACGCTCATAGGGAAAAACCTGTATCACTTTTTGAATTTTATAAAGTTTTAAACAATGCATACGAAAGAACCAATATACCTTTTGAATTAAGTAATAGAAATCTTAATGAAGGATTTTCGGGCGGAGAAAAAAAGAAAAATGAAATTCTTCAAATGCTAGTTTTAAATCCATCTCTCGTTATGCTTGATGAAATTGATTCAGGTCTTGATGTCGATGCAGTTCAAGTTGTTGCTAAAATTCTATCCGAAGAGCAAAGCAAAAGAGGTTTTTTAATTGTTTCTCACTATGCTCGTCTTTATGAAATGATTAATGTTGATAGAGTGATTATTTTAGTTAATGGAAAAATTGTCATGGATGGAGGCAAAGAATTAATTAACAAAATTGATTCAGAAGGCTATGAATGGTTAAAGAAATCTGCTGGTATTGAATTCGATAAAAATGAGAAGATGAATCAGGTGTCAATTGGGACCTGTGCCACAAAGGAAATTTTGAAGGGAAAATAATGGAAAAAATCATCAAAATTGTAGGCGAAAATAAAGAGATTGAAATGAGTGAATTAACCGATCTTAATCTCTCTCTTTTTGATGGTGCTACTTTAACTTTAAAATTGCTAAAATTAGATGATTCAAAAGATATAAAAATCTCTGCAAAAGTTGGACAAAATTCACATTTGGTCGTATTTTTTGCGGATTTTTCTAAACGTGATATTTTATTAAAATCAGATATTCATTTAATAGAAGAAAACGCATCATGCGAGTGGCATTTAGCAAGTCTTTCTTCAGCTACATCTATTAAGCATTTTGACGTGTCTTTTTATCATAATGTTGGAAGTACTAAGGCGCTGATGGATAATTACGGTGTTGCTCGTGACAAATCTAAGATTGTTTTTTCTGGTGTAAATCATATAAAAAATGGTTCAAAAAAATCAATTACGAATCAGGTTGCAAAAATCATTGTATTTGATAAGGATTCTATTGGTGTTGCTTCACCTATTTTACGCATTGATGAGAATGATGTCTCAGCAAGTCACTCAGCAAGTGTTGGACAATTAAATTCTGATCATATGTTTTATCTAATGTCACGTGGATTAAATAAAAATGAAGCGCGCGAATTAATCACGCGCGGTTATTTACAACCTATTAGTGAAAAGTTTTCTATTGAAAACAAAAGCAAAATCGAAATCGCAATTAAGGAGGCTTTATAATGTTAGACCCTTATAAACTTAGAAAAGATTTTCAAATGTTTCGAAATAAAACTCAAATGCAAGAGCATGACCTTGTGTTTTTAGATAATGCATCTACTACATTTAAGCCTGATTGCGTTGTTGAAGCGGTTGACCAATATTTATTAAATGAAACATCTAATACTCATAGAGGTGATTATGATCTTTGCTATAACGCTGATGTAAAAGTTGAAAATGCTAGAAAAAGCATATCAAAATTTATTGGTGCGAATGAAAATGAGATTGTTTTTACAAGTGGTACATCAATGTCAATTAACTTGATAGCCTATGGCTATGCAGGAAAATACTTAACTAGCGAAGATGAAATATTAATTACTCAAGCAGAACATGCATCTAATGTTTTACCTTGGTTTAAAGTTCATGAAATTACTGGTTGCAAAATAGATTATATTCCTCTTGATAAGGATGGGAGATTAAGTCCAGTTAGTGTTGAAAAGGCTATTACAAAAAATACAAAAATAATTGCTGTTGCTCAAGTCACTAATGTTCTTGGGTTTGTTATTGATGTTAAAGAGATTTGCAAAATCGCACACAAACATGGAGTTTTGGTTGTTTGCGATGGCGCTCAATCGGTTCCACATATGAATGTTAATGTGAAAGATTTGGATGTTGATTTCCTTAGTTTTTCCGGTCATAAAGTTTGCGGTCCTACAGGCATTGGGGTTTTGTATGGTAAATATGAACTTCTTGAAAAGATGGACCCATTAATGAGTGGTGGGGGAATGAATGCTAAATTCGATATGTGCGGTGATGTTAAATACTTAAATCCACCTTCTAAGTTTGAAGCAGGAACAATGAACATTGAAGGAATTTATGGTTTAAAAGCTGCAGTTGAATATGTTGATAAAATCGGCAGAAATAACATTGCAGAATATGAAACGCATTTAAGAAAGTATATGATTAAAAAAATGCGCGAAGTTCCAAATATCATTATATATAATGAAAATGCGGATGCAGGTATCATTACATTTAATGTCAAAGGTGTCTTTGCTCAAGATTTAGCGACATACTTAAATAGTAAAGGAATAGCTATTAGAAGCGGACAACATTGCGCGAAAATTTTGATTACGTTTTTACATGAGGTTGCTACATGTAGAGCCTCAATATATTTTTACACTACAAAAGAAGATATTGATGCATTTGTCGATGCATTAAAGAAAGGTGGTGACTATCTCGATGCCTATTTCGCTTAGTCCTCAAATGATGAGACAAATTATTATGGATCATTATGAAAATCCACAATTTAAAAAAACTCCAGAAGATATCAGTAAATATAAAACCATCAATATGAATTCAACCAATTGTATTGATGATATTAATATTTATGTATTGGTAGAAAATGAGATAGTTAAAGAATGCTACTTTGATGGTGTTGCATGCACAATTTCAACTGCATCTACTGATATTATGTGTTCTCTTGTTATAGGAAAATCCTATAAAGAGTCATTGTATATTATCGAACAATTCAAACATATGATTCATGAAGAAGAATATGATGATTCTGTATTAGATGAAGCAATTGTGTTTATGAACACATCGAAACAAGCAGCAAGAATTAAATGCGCAACGATAGGATGGGATGGTCTTGAAGATATCATTTGTCATGATCACAAACATTAATTATGAAAAAAGATTTTGTTAATGAAGAATATAAATATGGATTCAAGGACAAAGATGTCTCTGTTTTAAATACAGGCAAGGGTCTTTCTGAAGATGTAGTTCGCGAAATTTCTAAATTGAAAAATGAACCGAATTGGATGCTTGAATTCAGGCTTAAAGCTTATAAAGCTTTTCTTGAATTACCAATGCCTTCATTTGGCCCAGATTTATCATTCTTAGATTTTGGTTCATATACATATTTTATTAGACCTAGCCAAAAGGTTGAAAAAGATTGGGATAATGTTCCAGAAACAATTAAGAACACATTTCAAAAACTCGGAATTCCTGAAGCTGAGCAAAAATATTTATCTGGTGTTACAACTCAATATGAAAGCGAAGCTGTTTATCATAACATGCTTAAAGAAGTTGAAGATAAAGGCGTAATCTTTTTATCAACTGACCAAGCTTTAAAGGTTTGCCCTGAAATTGTAAAAAAATATTTCAATACTGTTGTGCCATATAAAGATAACAAATTTGCAGCATTAAATGGTGCTGTTTGGTCTGGTGGATCATTTATATACGTTCCTAAAGGTGTTGTTTTAGATAAACCACTTCAAAGTTATTTTAGGATCAATAATGAAAAAAGTGGGCAGTTTGAAAGAACATTAATTATTGTTGATGAAGGTGCATCTGTTCATTATGTTGAAGGCTGCACTGCACCTATATATAGCAAAGATTCTTTACATGCAGCTGTTGTAGAAATTGTAGTTTTAAAGGACGCAAAATGTCGTTATTCAACTGTGCAAAATTGGTCTACTAACATAGTTAATCTTGTCACAAAGCGAGCATTAGTTAAAGAAAATGGACAAATGGATTGGATCGATGGAAATATCGGCAGTCAAACTAATATGAAATATCCAGCTTGTATACTTGCTGGAGAAGGTGCAAGAGGTAATTGCATTTCAATTGCTGTTGCCGGGAAAGGCCAATATCAAGATGCTGGTGCAAGAATGATACATCTTGCTAGCAATACTTCCTCAACAATTATTTCAAAATCAATTGTAAAGAATGGCGGAGTCGCGAATTACCGTGGCACTGTTCGACACGTGAAAAATGCAGTCAATTGTAAAAGCCATGTTGAATGCGATACTTTGATACTTGATGATATTTCTAAAAGTGATACGATACCAACTAATATGGTAATGAACAATAGTTCATTTATTGAACATGAGGCAACAGTTAGCAAAATTAATGAAGATCAACTTTTCTATTTAATGTCTCGTGGCATTTCTAGAAAGGATGCGACTCAAATGATTATAATGGGATTTATTGAACCATTTTCAAAGGAACTTCCAATGGAATATGCTGTTGAATTAAATCAACTCATTAAAATGGATATGGATGGTAGCATTGGATGATAAAAAAATACGATGTAATAGTAGTTGGTGGTGGTCATGCGGGTGTCGAAGCTTGTGCTGCGAGCGCTCACATGGGTCTTTCTACATTACTTATTACATTAAACAAGAAAATGATATCAAACATGCCGTGCAATCCTTCTATTGGAGGATCCGCGAAAGGCATTGTTGTCCGTGAAGTAGATGCACTTGGCGGAATGATGGGTATTGCAGCAGATTATGATTACCTTCAAATAAAGATGTTAAATACCGGAAAAGGCCCAGGAGTTCAATGCTTAAGAGCGCAAGAAGACAAATTCAATTATCCAAAACATATGCAGGATTTGCTGGGAAAAATTGATAATTTGTCGATAATTGAAGGACATGTTGTCGATTTATTACATGATGAGAACGTTATTAATGGAGTCGTTTTAGAAGGCGGAGAAAAGATATTATCGAAAGCAGTTATTATTGCTACAGGAACTTATATGGAAGGTGCCATATTAAGAGGCAATAATGTCACTTCCGGTGGACCTGATGGAGAAAAACCATCGATTGGTTTATCAAAAGCTCTTCAAAAATTAGGCATAGAAATTATTAGATTTAAAACCGGTACGCCTCCTAGAATCAAAAAGTCATCGATTGATTTTTCAAACGCATCAATTCAACCTGGCATGGAAGGGAAGCTAGCATTTTCATATGAAACTAAATCTTTCATTCCATTAAAAAATCAATTACCTTGCTGGCTTATTTATTCAAATGAAATAACTCACGATATAATTCGTTCTAATTTAGATAAAACAGCAACTTATAATGGTCTTCAAACTGGTGTTGGACCTAGATATTGTCCATCTATAGAAAGCAAGGTCATGACATTTAAAGACAAAACGCGACATCAATTATTCTTAGAACCAGAATTTAAAGATGGTGAGTCTATTTATTTACAAGGCTTCTCGACTGCAATGAGAGAAGATATTCAAGAACAAATGGTACATTCACTAAAAGGTCTTGAACATGCCGAATTCTTAAAATATGCTTATGCAATTGAATATGATGCTTTAGTTCCTACACAATTTGATTTAACTCTTCGAGTTAAGAAATTTAAAGGATTATATGGTGCTGGTCAAATTTGTGGAACATCTGGATATGAAGAAGCTGCTGGTCTAGGCTTAGTTGCTGGTATTAATGCCGCATTATATGTGTTAGGAAAAGAACCATTTATTTTGAAACGAAATGAGTCATATATAGGCGTTATGATTGATGATATTGTGACTAAAGGTACAAATGAGCCATATCGTTTGCTCTCCTCTAGAGCAGAATATCGTCTCTTGCTTAGACATGATAATGCTGACTTAAGACTAACGCCTTATGGATATAAGTTAGGACTTATTAGCGAAGATCGTTTTCAAAGATTTACTAAGAAAAACGAGAATGTTGCTAAAGCAACTGAGATTCTTAGATCTATTCACTTAGGAACAAGTAAAAAGGTCACTGATTATCTTCTTAGTAAGGGCTTGGAACCATTAAACGCAGGAGTCAGCGGTGTTGAATTTCTAAAAAGACCAAATGTTCATTATGAACATCTTCTCGCATTAGTGCCAGAACTTAATGATATTGAACTAGATTACATTGGTATTAATCAACTTGAAGTTGGTATTAAATATGAAGGCTATATTAGACGCGAGCAAGAAGAAGCAAATTCATTTGCTAAATTTGAAGATTATAAACTGAGTGATGATATTGATTATTTAAATATGAATGGCCTAGCTCTTGAAGCTCGTCAAAAACTTGATAAGGTTCGTCCTTTAACAGTTGGACAAGCCGCTCGAATTTCAGGTGTTAATCCTAGTGATATATCGATACTTATATTACAGTTAAAGAAAGAACAAAGATGAAACGAGATTTATTAATTAATTATTTGACTACTGAATTAAATATTTCATCTTATGATGAAATTGTTTCTAAATTTTCAATGTTTGAAAAACTTCTTCTCGAGTGGAATGAAAAATTTAATTTAACTGCTATCACTGATGAAGACGGAATACTTGAAAAACATTTTATTGATTCAATCGTTTTAAATAAATATTTAAAACTTGATGGAATGAAATTATGCGATATTGGTACAGGAGCAGGTTTCCCAGGAATCCCTTTAGCAATTTTAAATCGAAATTTATCAGTCACATTGGTTGAAAGTAACGGCAAAAGAATAAAATTTCTTCAAGAAGTTAAAAAGCAATTATCTTTAGAAAATGTTGAAATAATTCAATCTAGATCTGAAGAATTAAAACTTAACGAACATTTTGACATTGTTTGCGCTAGAGCGGTTACTGAACTCAATGTTCTCTTAGAAATTACTATGCATTTAATTAAAGTTAATGGTCTTTTAGTGGCTTATAAACTCTTTGATGTTGAAGATGAAGTAAAACACGCTGAACATGCTCTGCATGTATTAGATGCAAAGATTTCTTCTTTAAATAAATATTCATTGCCATTAACAGGTATAAATAGATGTTTAGTTCTTGTTAAAAAATATGGCAAAACAAAGAAAAAATATCCTCGTCAATATAGCGAAATATGTAAATCACCTTTATAGTGTGATATAATTAATTTGTTTCAGGGCAAGGTGAAATTCCTTACCGGTGGTAAACCCCGCGCGCCGAAAGGCTGATCTAGTGAAATTCTAGAGGCGACAGTAAAGTCTGGATGAAAGAAACATTATTATTTTGTTTTAAGCCCTGAAGAAAGGGCATTTTTTTATGGAAATAACACATGCAATTGTTCTTGGAGTAATGATTGTTTTGTGGTTTATTGCATTCTTAAAAGTTTTTTACGACACAAAAAGAAAAGGACAATCTACAAGTTTAACTCGTAGGCTTGTTAGAATTGCAGTTTTTGGAGCAATTTCAGCTATATTATATTGTGTTCCAATATTAAAATTCCCTGTCCCTATATTTCCACAATTTCTTGAGTTTCATTTTGATGAGATTCCTGCTTTTATAGCTGGTTTTGCTTATGGCCCGTTATCAGCAATTGGAGTATTGCTTGTTAAGACTCTTATTAAATTACCGTTAACCTCAACACTTTGTGTTGGTGAATTATCGGATCTTCTTTTTTCAGCAGCCTTTATCATTCCTGCTTCATTAATTTATAAATATCATCGTAATATTAAAGGCGCATTAGTAGGTTTGGGTACAGGATTAGTTTTTCAATTACTATTTTCTATCATCGGAAATATTTATGTAATGGTTCCGTTTTATATGTTTATGTTTAATATGTCTAGTCAACAATTGTTATCGATTTGTCAACTTGCAAATCCTGCAATAAAAGATGTTGGTTGGACATATGGATTATTTGCGGTTCTTCCGTTTAATTTAATCAAGGATGCAATAGTTATAATCGTTACAATTTTAGTGTATAAATCAACGCATAGATTTATAGACAAATTGCAAGCATAAAAAAACCGTCCAAAGGACGGTATTTTAATACAATTTTAATTATTCAACTTCGATTGCACCGAATGGACATTCAAAGCCTAATTCTCCTTCAACTTCTTGAACAACTGCTTTTGCGTGTCCTTCATCATCGAATTCGAATACATCTGGTCTTGAACCGACACAAAGTCCACAAGAACCACATGCTTCTGGGTTAACTTTTACTTTTGGCATGACAAATCCTCCAATGCATTTATTATAATTAACTAGTTAAAACGTTTCAATATAGATATTAAATTCTTAAAAAATTTCATACTTTGTATTAGAATATAAAAGTATAAAATTCATATGGCAGAAACAAGAGTAGAAAAATATAAGGCTTATCGTGAAGAAATTCAGAATTTATCTTCAGATTCTGATCTTACTACACAGAAGAAAACATCTGATCGAGTGAATAAACTTTTAGAAAGCCAAGAAGGTGTTTCATCTAGAAATGAATCGTTATCTTTAGATGAAATGATTAATGCCTATGAAATTTATGATAAAGGAATCGATTCTGAAGAATCTCCTTTATTAGTAAAGGCGAAAAGAAAACATACATATGTTTTAGTTTCTCTAATAACTTGCTTTGTTCTTATTGGATTAACTATTATATTTGCTATCATGGCCTTTGGAGGAAAATAAAATGAAAAAAGTTGTTGTTGCAATTGACGGACCAGCCGCTGCTGGAAAATCAACAGTTTCAAAAGCTGTCGCTAAAATCCTTGGTTATACATATATTGATACCGGTGCAATGTATCGTGCTTTCACAAGTTATATATTGGATAAGGGAGTTGATCCAAAAAATGAGAGCGAATGTGTAAAACTTATTCCTGAAGTTAGCATTAATCTATATCCTGATGGAAAAGTTATGTGTTCAGGAAAAGATGTCACACGTGTTATTCGTGAACCTCTTGTAAGTAGCAATGTTAGCTACATTGCATCATATAAAGATATTCGTTTAGCTTTAGTTGAACTCCAAAGAAAAATGGCTGGAGAACAATCTGTCGTAATGGATGGAAGAGATATTGGAACTTATGTTCTTCCTAATGCTGATGTAAAGATTTTTATGGTTGCCTCTGTTAAAGAAAGAGCAGATAGGCGTTATAAAGAAAACATGGAAAAAGGCATTGCATGTACTTATGAAGAAATTGTTGCCGATGTTGAAAAACGTGATCGAATTGATTCTTCAAGAGCCTTCGCGCCTTTAAAGCCTGCCGAGGATTCAATTAGACTTGATACTTCAAATATTAATATTGATGAATCAATTGCAGCTGTTTTAAAAATTATCAGAGATAAAGTTGGAGAATAACAGTGTCACTTCCAGTTGTTGCATTAATAGGTAGTCCTAACGTTGGTAAGTCCACAATTTTTAATCGTATTATTGGTCAAAGGCGATCTATTATTGATGATCAACCTGGCGTAACAAGAGATAGATTATACGAGACAACATCTTGGTTAGGAAAAGAATTTCGCTTAATTGACACTGGCGGAATTGAAACTGCTAATAGACCGTTTCAGGAGCAAATTAGAATACAAGCGCAATTGGCTATAGATGAAGCAGATGTAATTGTTTTCTTGTGTGATTCTCGTAGAGGCGTGTCAAACGACGATCGATTAATCGCAAAAATGCTTTATAAGTGTAATAAGCCTATTATTCTTGCTGTAAATAAAATCGATAATAATAATTTAGCTTTATCCATCAGTGAATTTTATAGCCTTGGTTTGGGTGAGCCAATTCCTGTTAGTGGAGAACACGGAATCGGAATAGGTGATATTCTTGATTTAATTATCAAAAATATTCCCGAAAAAGAAGATGAGAAATATGATGATTCAATTACTTTTTCATTAATTGGAAGACCTAATGTTGGCAAATCTTCATTAGTGAATGCTTTGTTAAATAAAGAAAGAGTTATTGTTTCCGATATTGTTGGGACAACAAGAGACTCAGTTGATACTCCTTTTACAAAAGATGGCAAAAATTACGTCGTTATTGATACGGCTGGATTGAAAAAACGTGGAAAAATTTACGAAAGTATCGATAAATTTTCTGCCTTAAGAGCATTGTCTGCTATCGATAGAAGCGAAATTGTATTATTTGTAATCGATGCTTCTGAAGGTATTTTAGAACAAGATAAACACGTTGTGGGCTACGCAGTAGAAAAGAAAAAAGGAATAATTATTGTTGTTAATAAATGGGATAAGATTAAAAAAGAGCAAAACACTCAAGTAGAGTTCGAAAAGAAAATTAGAAAAGAATTTCAATTTCTTGAATATGCTCCTATTGTGTTTACGTCTGCCCTAACAAAATCTAAAGTTGATAAAATTTATGATTTAATTGATCGAGTTCATCAAGCATATGATACGCACATACCAACTAGTGTTTTAAATGATGTATTGCAAGATGCTCAGACGATGAATGAAGCTCCAGAATTTAATCATGGTAGATTAAAAATCTATTTTGCAAATCAGGCAAACAGTTGCCCGCCTACATTCGTTTTATTCGTGAATAAACCTAAATATGCTCATTTTTCTTATATGAGATATCTCGAAAATAGGCTTAGAGATGCCTTTGATTTAGATGGAACTCCAATTGAAATTGTTCTTAGAGAACGTGTATAATAAATTTATAAATGGAGACTAGTATATGAATAAAGCAGAATTAATTCAAATTGTTAGCGAAAGAGTTGATGTTGCTCATAGCGATACCGAAATGGTTATCGAGGAATTTCTTAGTTTGATTGAAAAATCAATTATTAAAGGAGAAGATGTTAAACTTTCTGGTTTTGGTGTGTTCGAAAAGAAACAACGAAAAGAAAGAAAAGGAACAAACCCTTCTGATGGAAGGCACATTATTATTCCTGCTAGTTCAACTATTTCATTTAGACCTTCGAAGAATTTCAAGGCGAAAGTTAACTAATAGAGGCTTAAAGCCTCTTTTGTTTTTATGAATAAAAACATATTCGATAAAGTTGCGAACCTATTTAATCAAAATGGGTATCGTTTATATATGGTTGGTGGGGCAACTAGAGACTATCTTTTAGAACGTCCAATTTTAGACTACGACTTTGTTAGCGATGCCACTCCTGATGAAATGAAGAAATTTTTGTTAGATGCAGATTTTACATTTTCTAGATTTGGCACGGTTAGGATAAAAGTTAATGGAGTAAAGGTTGACATCACAACTTTAAGAATTGAAAGCGATTATGTTGACTATCGTCATCCAGGAAAAGTTATTTTTACTAAGTCGATAAAAGATGACTATGTTAGAAGAGATTTCACCATAAATGCAATTTATATGGATGAAGAGTACAACATCATTGATTACTGCAATGGATTAAATGATTTAAATTCTAAAATAATTCGTTTCATTGGCGACCCTGATAAACGCATTAAAGAAGATCCATTAAGAATTTTGCGAGCAGAAAGATTTGAAAAGAAATTAGGATTTAAAATTGAAGATGAAACATTTAAAGCAATCGAAAGAAATAGACATCTTATCGACGAATTGAATCCTCTAAAAATTAAAGCCGAATTAGAAAAAATGAAAAATGAGTTTTAATAAAACTCTAATTAAGATAAAATAAATACACTATGTCAGTTATACAAATGGAAGCATTAGACTTCCGCTACCTACTTCTTGAATATTACAAAAAGCTAAAAATTAGTGAAAGTGAATTAGCGGTTATTTTAATGATTGACCATTTGCTAAATCAAAAAAATAATTTGATAACACCAGACATGCTTTCATTGAAAATGAATCTTTCAAGTAAGGAACTTGATAAGATTTTAGTTTCTTTAATCGAAAGAAATTTTTTGGTTTATGAAGTTGGTAAGAAAATCAAAGTATCATTAAAACCTCTTCAAAAGAAACTATATAATACTTTTCAAGTTGCTTTAGCAAAAGAACAAGAAAATGTATCTAATGAAAGAAAAGCTGCTGCTTTGAACAATATTTATGAAGTTTTTGAAAAAGAACTAAAAAGAACATTGTCTCCTCTTGAATTTGCCCTTATTGGAGAATGGGTTAATGATGGTTTTAGTGACGAAGTAATCATTGCCGCATTCAATGAAGCAATATCAAAAGGTAAAAAATCTTTAAAAAGCGTTGATAAAATTCTTGTTCAATGGAAAGTCAGAGACGATATTGAAAAAGAAGGAATATCTAATGTCAAAGAAGTTTGGGACGATGATATTGAGAAGACAATCGAAATTGCTAAAGCAAAATGGATTGATTAATGACTATTAAAAAAGAAATTTTATTTAATTATTTAGATGAGTTATATCCAAATGCTCATTGCGAATTAAATTATTCTAAAGATTATGAACTATTGATAGCGATTATGCTTTCTGCTCAAACAACAGATAAAGCAGTTAACAAGGCAACCGCTATTTTGTTTAATAAGTATCCAACACTTATCGATTTAAAAAATGCAGATATTAATGATATTGAAAAATGCATTTCTTTTCTTGGAATGTATAAAAATAAGGCTAAGCATATAATTGGAATTGCCACAATAATTATTGATAAGTTTTCTGGTGTAGTTCCTACAAATGAATCAGATTTAATATCACTTCCAGGCGTTGGAAATAAGACCAAGAACTGTTACTTAGCAGAGTGGTGCAACAAGCCTCTTTTGGCAGTTGATACCCACGTTCAAAGAATAAGTAAAAGATTAAAAATCGTTAGCCAAAAAGACGATCCTAAAGCAATAGAAGAAAAACTGATGAAGTTTATTCCAAACGATAGATTAATAAAAACAAACCACCAATTAATATGGTTTGGTAGATATTTCTGTAAAGCTATATCCCCAAATTGTAAAAACTGCAAAATATGCGAGTTTTGCAAAGAAAAAAATATTATTTAAAGTACTTTTCTTCAATAATTGGTAAATAATCGAGGCGTGGATGAAAGCCTCTTTTTATTTCGTAACCATTTGTTTTTATAAAATCGTAAGATAATGATTGTCTTTCTTTTTTATTAATAAAATCTATAACGTGTTTTGCATCAATTAGATAAACTTCTTGCAGCATTGTAAATTCAATTATAAAAAACGCAATTCCGCCATGTTCCAACACACGTTCTAGATGCGCTACTTGTTGAGGTGGAATATTACTTAAAGGAAGTGATGTTTTTGAATGAGTTGATTTAGCTTCAAAATCAATGTATCTGCCTTTGTATACACCGTTATAGTCTGTTGTGGATTGTTTTTCAAAATATGCATTAGTAATGATTGCTCCACGAGTGTAGTCGACTTTAACAACATTTATTGGAGTTGGTCTTTTTGTTATTAAGCAAAGATTTTTTTCTAAATAATATAGATTTGAATCATTAATGTCGCTTTCTAAACCCATCCCTCTATTTCCGGTTTTTACCGGTTTAGAAGTTTTCTTACGTTGGGTTTTGGTTTTTGCTGGTGCACCATTAGGATACCTAATCATTTAAGTGAATCCTCAACTAATTTTTCAAAATCATTTGGAGTAACATTTTCTCCTTTTGCAAGTTTGGATAAAATGCCTTGAACCGGAGATGGAAGATGCCTCATTTTTATCAAAACCTTTTTATATTCTTCTTTTAATATTTCCCTGTTTTCAAGCATAGCTTGATATAAATACGCAAGGTTTAAAGCATCAGCTAATGCGTTATGTTGAGTGCCTTTAAAATCAACATTAAAAATTTTGAGCATGTTTGCGAGAGAATAAGTGTTGTTATTTTCATCCTTCATGTAAGTTGAAATAAAATCACTTAAATCAAAATTGTGTTTGATCATCAAATGCACATCATCTTTAGGCGCATCTAAGTTATATGCTAGTGATTGAGCAAGAATTCTTAAGTCATGATTTCCGAATGTTACGAATAATGTCTTGTTAAAGTCTTTACCCATATATTTTTTTAAAGAAGCAACCGCTACTCTAAAAGGAACACCGTTCTTTTTGACCTCTTCTTCTGTTATACCTGTTAAATCTGTGACGACTTTTCCAATTTTGTTTTTAGCTTTTACTAAAGTATAAAAACCTTTATGGTATTTTTTAATGGTCATATCCTTATATAGATCGACCTTGACTACGCCAATCGCAATCATTTCATGTGAGAATTGAGTTCCTTCTAAATCAAGGAAGCAAAGCGTTCTTCTATGCTGAATGTGTTTTTCTAATTCTTTCATAAGTCGGTGACTATTATAGCACCGATTTACGAAAATTATTTTTTTAAATGATTTTCTAACATATAATAATAACGGCTTAAGGGGTAAAAAATGGCTGGAAAAATAAATTTCAATTCAATT
This sequence comes from Bacilli bacterium, assembly GCA_024408105.1. Lineage (GTDB taxonomy): Bacteria > Bacillota_I > Bacilli_A > RFN20 > CAG-826 > Fiminaster. Next base: position 25,790 of record JAKSVG010000008.1, read on the forward strand.
ACATTATGCGATTTGAAATTCGCTAAAAATGTTAAAGGCTATGATGCATATCAAGTAGATGTTGCATTAGATAGAGTGATTGATGATTACCATTTCTATGAAAATTTTTACAAAGAAGCCAAAGATTACATTGCTAAGTTGGAAAGCGATGTCAAGAAATTAAGAGACGAAACAAGAAAAAAAGATATCGAGATTGCTAGAATTAACAAAAGAATCGAAGGAATCAAAGATAAAACAAATGTTTCTTCTGAAAATATCGATTTGCTTCAAAGAATTAATGCATTAGAAAAAGCTTTGTATGCAAAGGGTATTGATCCAACAAAAATAAGATAAATCCGGTCTGGACAATTGCTAGGTTACTAGAGGAAAGTCCATGCTCGCACCATCTGCGATGATGGTAGTGATTGCGCTAGCGGAAAAAATAACGCTAGGTATGCAGGAGTGCATAACGGCGGAATTAGCCTAAAACGTAAGTCAAGGTGATATTCCTGAAAGTGCCACAGTGACGATGCTAGTAGAAATGCTAGAGTGGAACGTTGGTAAACCCCACAAGCGAGAAACCCAAATTTGGTAGGGGAGGTCTGATGGAAGAATTGAATTCCTGATGGCATGTAACTTTGTTACATAGATAAATTTTTGTCCAAGACAAAACATGGCTTATAGGACCGGAACTCAAAAGGAGATAAATATGAATTTGCCAAATAAAATAACTATCTCAAGAATTGTTTTGATTGTTGGGATGATAATCGCGATGCTAGTATTAGCGTTTATCCCTGGTTTAAAAGATTGTGATTTAGTAATTCCAAACACAAATATAAATATTATTTATTTAATTTTCTGTGCAGTTTTTATTATTGCAGCATGCACTGATTTTCTCGATGGATATTTAGCAAGAAAACTTAACTTAGTAACCGCATTTGGTAAATTTTTAGATCCAATTGCAGACAAACTTCTTAATGATGCAACAATGATATTTTTACTTGTTCCTCAAGCATATGCTAAGAGCCAAAGAAGCGATCAAACAATGTTAACTATTTTGATGATTTGTGTTGTTGTTATGATTGCTCGTGATTTGGTTGTTGATGCATTGAGAATGATTGCAGTTGAAAGAGGAAAGGTAATTGCCGCAAACAAATTTGGAAAATTAAAAACCGTACTTCAAATGATTGCCATTCCAATGCTTTTATTAAATGATTGGCCGTTCCATTATTTTGACAATTCTTGGCCAGAAGCTTTACAGGTTTCAAATATTTTCTTTTATTTAGCTACATTAATGTCATTAATATCTGGTATAATATATTTAGTTCAAAACAAAAATGTTTTGAAAGAGACTAAATAATACATGGAAAAACTTCTTGAATTATTAAAAGAAAAATGCCTCACTCTCGGAAGTGTTGAATCACTTACTGGAGGTCTTTTTGCAAGTGAAGTTACATCCATTTCTGGCGCGAGTAAAGTTTTTAAAGGGGCACTTGTTACATATTCTGCTGAAGAAAAAATAAAATTTGCTCATGTACACGTAGATGTTATTAAAGAATATAGCGTTGTAAGCAAAGAAGTTGCCGTTGAAATGGCTGTTGGTGGAAAAGATGCACTCAATGTTGATGTTTGTGTTTCTGCTACTGGAAATGCTGGACCTACATCTGATATAGGTGGTAAGCCAGTTGGAGAAGTGTATATAGCAGTTGCATATAAAGATACTATTATTCATAAACAATTTAGTCTAAAAGGTGATCGAAATCACATACGTTGTATGTGTGTTCAAGAAATGAAAAAATTAGTCTCACAAACAGTGCTGCAAGACTTACAAAAATAAAAATATCGTATTTAATATATTCGAAAGGTTGGGTCTAATTATGAAAAAAGATGATGCAAAAACAAAACAAGCTGCTCTCGAAGAAGCTCTTAAAGAAATTGAACATAGTTTTGGCAAAGGCTCAGTTATGAAACTTGGCGAACGTCAAAACATCGATGTTGATGTTATCCCATCAGGCTCATTATTAATTGATGAAGCATTGGGTGTTGGAGGTTATCCAAAAGGTAGAATCATTGAAATATATGGTCCTGAATCCAGTGGCAAAACAACATTGGCATTACATGCTATTGCTGAATCACAAAAGAAAGGTGGACGTGCCGCATTTGTTGATGCTGAGCATTCCATCGACCCGGTTTACGCGAAAAATTTAGGCGTTAATATTGATGAATTAATTTTATCGCAACCAAATAGTGGAGAAGAAGCATTATCAATTGTTGAGATGCTGGCTAATAGTGGCGCTTTCGATATTATCATCGTTGATAGTGTGGCCGCATTAGTTCCTCAAGCAGAACTTGATGGCGAAATGGGAGAAAATCAAGTTGGTTTACAAGCTAGACTTATGTCCAAAGCCATGAGAAAACTTGCTGGTATTTTAAATTCAAATGAATGTACTGTTATTTTCTTAAATCAACTTCGTGAAAAAGTTGGTGTTATTTATGGTAATCCAGAAACAACAACTGGTGGTCGTGCGCTTAAATTCTTCGCCTCTGTTCGTATTGATATCAGAAGATCAGAAGCTATTAAAGATGGAAGTGTGATTGTTGGAAATACAGTAAATGTTAAGATTGTTAAAAACAAAGTCGCACCACCATTTAAGAATTGCTTAGTTGATATAATCTTTGGAAAAGGAATATCAAAAAATTCTGAAATCTTGGAAGTCGGTGTTTCAAAAGGTATTCTAAAGAAAACAGGTTCGTGGTTTGAATATAATGGCAATCGATTCGCTAACGGAAAAGAAGCTGGACGAAATTACTTAAGCGAACACCCAGAATTTGTTGAAGAATTACTCCAAAAAATAAAAGAATCAAAATAAGGCGCTAAGCGCCTTTTTTTGTTTATATTAAATTTCTTTTACAGAGTCTAGTTAATTGCCTTAATTAATGTGTATGTTTGTAGTAAGCCTACCTCAAGCCAATAAAAAACTTCTAATTAATTGAAACAATATTTCTATCTTTTCATTTTAATTTTATTTAAAAAAATAAATTAGTAGTGTTATAATCTTAATGTATCGCAAGATACTTATTACCAAATATTTGATTCGGAATTATTCCGTTTACATATAAATTTGTGCCCTTGATTTTGGACATGTATTTAAGGTAATAATCCATTTTTTCGACTCATTATTTATTTTATAAATATGATGTCGTTTCATATATTAAGGAGGTTAAAAGAACATGGTAGATTGGTATATTGTTCTAATCGCTGCCATTGCTGCTTTAGTTTTCGGTTTTTTAATAACACTTGTTATTGTTAAATTTGTACCTGCTTTTCAAGCAAAAAGCGCAGAAAGAAAAGCTGAAAAAATTATTCGTGACGCCGAAATTAAAGCCGAGCAAATTAGAAAAAATGCTCAACTTGATGGCAAACAAACTATTGCTGAAATGAAGCAAGAAGCTGAGAAGGATATTCGTGAAAGAAAACAAGAATACGCTCAACTTGAAAACAAACTAAATCAAAGAGAAGCAAATATAGATAAGCGTGATGCTAATTTGCTCAACAAAGAAAACGCTATTGAAGAGAAAAATGAAACTCTTAGCAGAAGATTAAAAGAATGCGATAAAAAGGAAGCTGTTCTTCAGTCAAAAATTGATTCAATTATTTCTGAACTTGAAAAAGTTGCTCAACTTTCTGTCAAGGAAGCAAGAGAAGAAATTTTTGCTAGAGTTGAAAGCAAGATGTCAATGGAAATTGCTGCTTATATCAAAAATAAAGAAGATGAAGCAAAAGCTGAAGTTGATGAGAAAGCTAAAAATATTCTTGGTCTTGCTATTAGTAAATTCTCTCAAGAAGCAGTCACCGAAAGAACTGTTTGCACAGTTGCTCTTCCAAGTGACGAAATGAAAGGTCGTATTATCGGACGTGAAGGTCGAAATATTCGCTCACTTGAACAACTTCTTGGTGTTGATTTAATTATTGATGATACTCCTGAAGTTATTACTATTAGTTGTTTCAATCCAATAAGAAGAGAAATCGCTCGTAGAACACTTGATATCCTTATTCGCGATGGAAGAATTCAACCAGGTAGAATTGAGGAAGTTACTGCAAAGGTTCAAGCTGAATTAGATGAGACAATTCGCAAAGCTGGCGAAGAAGCAGCATTTAAATTGGGCTTACCAAAAATTAATAAAGATTTATTAATGTATGTTGGTAGACTTAAATACCGTACTTCATATGGCCAAAATGCATTTGATCACTCAATGGAAGTTGCATATCTTGCTGGTATTATGGCTGCCGAACTTGGTTTAGACCAAAACTTAGCTAAACGTGCAGGCTTATTGCATGATATCGGAAAAGCAGTTGATTTTGAGCAAGAAGGATCACACGTTGAACTTGGTTCAAGACTTGCGAAAAAATATAATGAACCTGATGTTGTTGTAAATGCTATTGAATCACACCATGGTGATAAAGAAGCCAAATTTATTATTTCAAATTTAATTCAAGCCGCTGATACATTGTCTGCAGCTCGCCCAGGTGCACGTAGTGAGACACTTGAAAATTACATTAAGCGTATCGAACAACTTGAATCAATTTGCAAATCATATGATGGTGTTTATCAATGCTTTGCCATGCAATCAGGACGTGAAGTTCGCGTTATGGTTGTTCCAGACAAGATTAGTGACTTAGAAGCATTCAAGTTAGCACGTGATATTCGTGAAAGAATTGAAACAGAGATGACTTATCCAGGTCAAATCAAAGTTTCAGTCATTCGTGAATACCGCGCTATTGAAACAGCTAAATAAAATTTATTATGCGTATTTTATTCTTTGGCGATATTGTTGGCAAGGTTGGAAGAAGTGCAATTAAGCACTATCTTTCAAAATTGATTGATAAATATCAAATTGATTTTGTTATTGCTAATGGTGAAAATGTCACCCATGGCAAAGGTTTGATTGAAAAACATTATAACGAATTACTTAGCTATGGCGTTGATGCGATTACCTTGGGCAACCATTATTATTCTAAGAATAGAATCGCTGAATACATTGATGATGCTGATTGTCTAATTAGGCCATTAAATGTTGAAAAAAACATTGGGGGTTTAGGTTCTAGAGTTTTTGAAGTTAATGGTGTTCTTATTAGGGTTACAAATTTACTTGGCGTTTCCTTTATGAAAGAAGAAGTTATTCAACCTTATCTTTCCTTAAAGGAACTTTTGGAAGAAACCAAAGATGAAGATTCAATTCATATTGTCGATTATCATGGCGAAGCAACAGGCGAAAAGATTTGCTTTGGTTATGTTTTTGACGGACAAGTAAGTGCTATTGTTGGCACTCATACACATGTTCAAACAAGTGATGCCCACATTTTAGAAAATGGTACTGGCTATATTTCTGATGTTGGCATGTGTGGTGCATATAATGGCGTGCTTGGTTTTGAAAGAAATAGTGTTATAAACAAGACCGTTTTTGGTAATGAAGCTAGATTCGAACTAAAAGATCAAGACCAAGAACTTATTAATGCAGTTGTTATCGATGTTGATGAAGTTAGCAAAAAGTGTAAAGAAATATTCTCAATAAAACTAATAGGAGAATAGTGATGGCAAATAAGTGTGAATTTTTATCTCTTCCCGATAATAATTTAGAGAGAAATAGAATTATTTCTTTCTCTTTTAATTATGACGAAATTATTATTCCTGAAGCGCTAAAAAAATTCGCTAAAGGAAAAAAATATTATATTCACACTTATGGCTGCCAAGCCAATTATCGAGACGAGGAAGTTATGTCTGGCATTTTAGAAAAAGCCGGATTTATTAAAGCTGATAGTGAAATAACAAGCGACGTAATTATTCTTAATACATGCGCTGTTAGAGAAAATGCAGAAGACAAAGTCTTTGGAAAAATTGGCGAATTGAAATCTTATAAACAAGCAAATAAAAATGTAATTATTGCTGTCTCAGGATGCATGGTTCAACAAAAACATATTATTGAACGCATTTTAGACAAATATAAACATGTTGATTTAATTTTTGGAACACACAATATCACTGATTTAGCGTCTATGCTTAACGAAGTTATCCTAAAGCATGTTAGATTGGTGGATGTGAAGTCTTTGCCTGGAGATATAAAAGAAAATTTACCTAGTGTTAGATTGTCTTCTTTTAAGGCGTTTGTAAATATCTCTTATGGATGCGATAAATTCTGCACATATTGTATTGTTCCATATACAAGAGGTAAGGAACGTAGTCGTAAAATGAATGACATAATTAATGAGTGTAAAGAACTCAAAGATTTAGGATATCAAGAAGTTACGTTACTGGGCCAAAATGTTAATGCTTATGGAAAAGATTTAAAAGATGGAAGTTCTTTTGCAAAACTTCTTGATGAGGTTGCAAAACTCGGCATTCCTAGAGTGAGATTTTTAACTTCTCACCCATGGGATTTTAAAGAAGATATGATTGATGTTATCGCTAAGCACAATAACATAATGAAATATATCCATCTTCCTGTTCAATCAGGGTCAGATGAAATATTACATTTGATGGGAAGAAGATATACAGTGGCTCAATATAAGAATTTAGTTGATTTAATTAAGACTAAGATTCCTAATGTCGCTATATCTACAGATATTATTGTTGGCTTCCCTAATGAATCATATGAACAATTTTTAGAAACTGTTGAAATGGTTAAATATGTTAAATATGATTCAGCATTTACCTTTATATATTCACCAAGAAACGGAACTCCTGCAGCGAAAATTAAAGATAATGTTTCCCCTAAAGAGAAATCACTTCGTTTTAGAGAACTTGTAAAAGAACTAGAAAAAACAATTAAGATTTCTAGTGATTCTATGGTTGGAGAGACGTTTGATGTTTTAGTTGAAGGTCCATCAGAAAAAGATCCATCGATGCTTTCAGGCTACACCGAAAAGAATAAATTAGTTCATTTTAAAGGTGATATATCGTTGGTGGGAAAAATTATCAAGGTGAAGATTAATGAATCTCATTTATATTCACTTATTGGAGAAATTGTAAATGAATAGTTTTGATAATGCTTTGGAAAATGTTAAAAATGAACTTTACTCCGAGCCTTTGGTTAAGGAGTATTTTCGAATAAAAAGCATTGTTGAAAGTGATGAAGAGATTATTAGTCTTGAAAAAAATGTTAAAGAACATCAAAAGAAAATGTGTGAAAACATTAACTCTGATGAAGTTTATCTAAAAGAGAAAAATCTTTATGAAAAGGCAGTGAAATCATTAAATTCACATCCTGTTTACTCTAATTATTTAAAACTTAAAGAAGAAATTCTTCTTTTGTTGAATGAAATCAAGGAGGTCCTTGAATGATTATTGTTATTACAGGACCAACATGCTTAGGAAAGAGTGAAACAGCAGTAAAGATCGCTCAGAAGTTTAATGCTGAAATAATTAATGGTGATGCGTTTCAAAGTTATAAAGAGTTAAATATTGGTGTTGCAAAGCCGAGCGAGCAGCAACTTAAGTCTGTTCCTCATCATTTATATTCATTTCTTGAACCTACACATGAGTATTCAATTATGGAATATCAAAAGATATTGCGTAATAAAATTAACGAAGTTTATGAACGTGGGAAAAATGTAATTATTGTTGGTGGCTCAGGCTTATATATTAGGGCCGCGTTATATGATTATGAATTCAAAGAAGAGTCCGATAATTATAATGATAATTATAATGAGTTATCCAACGAAGATTTGCATTCTATGTTAGAACAAATTGATCCTATTGAAGCTAAAAAAATCCACGTCAACAATAGAAAAAGAATCATTCGTGCTTTAGATATATACGAAAATCAGCATATTAGAAAAAGTGATTTAATCGCTTCTCAAACGCATAAGCCAATATATAAGAATATTTATTTTTTTGTACGAGATTTAGACAGAAATATTTTGTATAAAAGAATTAATGAACGAGTTGATACGATGATAGAAGACGGTTTGCTTAATGAAGTTAAATGTTTGTTCGAAAAATATGGC
>JAKSVG010000009.1 GCA_024408105.1 Bacilli bacterium
AACCCAGGATTCAACCTTGAGAGGGTTGCGTCTTAGCCGCTTGACCATGGGGCCAGTAGATTTATTTAACCAATTTTAGGCTAAATAATCAATTGCTTTATTAATTCTTTTATCAACTTCTTCTTTTCCAAGAATTTGAATTACAGAATGTAAATTTGGAGAATTTTTAGCGCCAACAAGAGCAACACGAACCATCTCAGCAACATCTCCGACATGTCCAAGATAAATATCTTTGTTCGCTTTGTATGTTTTATTAGAATCAGCAAAGTTATGTCTAACAGCTAATTCTTTTAAGGAATTAAACCATAAATCATTTGGTAATGAATAATCATTTGATGAAGCAAAATCTGTTAATACATTTTTGATTACTTCTTTTGACATAACTTCATTAAATGGATAACCATCTTTAACTATTTGATCATATCTATCATTAAAGAAGAAACCAATAATTGGATACACTTCTTTATAGAAAGTGAAATCTTTTCGAGCTTTTTCGCCGCCACGTTCAATATTGAGAATCTTTGTGACATATTCTTTATTACCTTTAATATGCGTGTATAAAGTCTCATCATATAATTTTGACCATTCAACAAGACGATTATAGAAATCTTCCGCACTAAATTGAGCAATAATTTCTTTCGAGAAATAATTCAATTTATCTTGGTCAAACAAAACGCCATCAAGTGACATCTTCTCAAAGGAGAATTTGAATTTATTGATGTCAAAACATTTATTTGTAATAGTCCATTCTTCAAAATTAGAATTTGCGATGGACATTAAATAAGCCTTAAGTGCTTCCTTTGGGAAACCTTCCATAATAAAGTGACTAACGCTTGCTTCAGGATCTTTTCTTTTAGAAAGTTTTCTCTTATTTCCGTTATCTAATTTCATAATAACTGGAGCGTGAGCATATTTTGGTAAGTCAAATCCTAATGCCTTAAATAATTCAAGATGGATAGGAGCACTTGCAATCCATTCTTCTCCACGTAAAACGGTCGTTGTTCTCATAAAATGGTCATCGCAAGCATGAGCAAAATGATATGTTGGAAGTCCATCAGACTTCATAATCACAACATCTAAAGCGTTATCAGCTATTTGAATATCACCGCGAATTAAATCATGGAAGGTTACTTTGTTTGAAAAGTTGCCTTGAGACCTAAAACGAATAACATATTTTTCGCCTGCTTTTATTCTTTTTAAAGCTTCTTCAGGTGTTATATTACGACATAAAGCATATTCGCCATAATAACCAGGAATAACTTTCATTGCTTCTTGAACTTGTCTAATTTCTTCAATTTGTTCATGCGAACAGAAGCATGGATATGCTCTTCCTTGTTCCATTAAATGTTTGATACAAACACGATATATATGAGCACGTTTGCTTTGCGTATATGGACCATAATCACCTTTTTCTTCGCTTCCTAAATAACCTTCATCAGGCACAATTCCAAAATGACTTAATTGCTCAATTAGCTCTTCTCCGCTTCCTTCAATTTCTCTTTTCGTATCTGTGTCCTCAAGTCGAACATAAAATACGCCATTAGAATCATATGCAACTTTGGATGCAACTAGTGACATAAATAATGAGCCCAAGTGTAAAAATCCAGTAGGAGATGGAGCAAAACGAGTTACCTCTGCGTCGCAAGATAAATTTCTTGGAGGATATTTTTTCTCCAAATCTTCTATCGTTTCGTTAATATCGCTGAATATGTATTGTGCTAAATCTTTGTAAGTAACCATAATTATTAAATTCTTTCAAATTGTCTTGAAACATTATACTACTTTATTTATAATAATAAACGCTGAGTTTGCAGATGTAGTTCAGTGGTAGAACACTACCTTGCCAAGGTAGTTATGCGGGTTCGATTCCCGTCATCTGCTCCATTAACAAAAAATACCTCGATTGAATCGAGGTTTTTTATTAAATCAAATTAGGTATTATGGCTTTAAATTAAGCCTTGCCAAATCATGGACAACATAGCGAAGTTGTTCTTTATCTAACGGCTTAATGTCTCTTCCTTCTAGTTCTAAAATAAAATCTTTTAAAGACTTAACTTTTAAAAAAGCAACGTCAGAACTATCGGTTTTAAATTCGTTAACAATGCAACTATTGTTAATAAGTACAACATTAATCATCAATGATTTATCCAAACCTGTAATCATACTTAATTTGGAAATTAAATTCTTGTTAGTGATTATATGGTTTTCTGTAAAACGTTTATTAGGACGCTTTGCTTTACCATAATAAAAGATCCAATTTCGATCATTTTCTTTATATTCTATAGCCCCATCATAATAACAATCATGAATGACATAGAGATATTTATCCCCAAATAATAAATGATCAATTTGGATCTTAGTATTGTCGTTAGCTTCTAAAGTTAATTTATTGATAAGATAATAATCGTATTTATTTGCAATTTGATATGCCTTTTTTCCATATACATTAAGAAAAAACTTGTTTAAGTATCTTTTATAAATAATAGGAAAAAATATAAAGAATAAAATTGCTAAAACACTAACAATTAAAAACGTTAGAAACAAATAAAACATTAAGCGAATTTTTCTGCAGTTTCAATTGCTGCTTGAATCATATCGTGGAGTCCAGTTTGTCTTTCTTGAGCAGTTAATTTGCCTTCTTTTACAAAGTTATCTGTAACTGTTAACATAGTTAAGGCTTTTTTGTGAAGATAAGCTGCATTTACATATAAAGCATATGACTCCATTTCAACGCCCATAACACCTAGGCGAGCCCATTTTTTCCAAATCTCTTTATCGACATCATAGAAGACATCTGCAGCAAAAATATTGCCAACATGATAAGGAAATTTCTTTTCTTTTAGAACCTCTACTGCTTTTTCCAAGACATCATAGGATGCAATAGCGGAATATGTTCCGTTGATGCCATATTGACTCATCCAATTGCTATCAGTACATGCTCCCTGACAAACAAGAACATCTTTTAAATTAATTTCTGGTTGATATGAGCCACATGTTCCAACACGAATTATCAAATCAACATCATATTCGGTAAATAATTCGTGAGAATAGATTCCAATAGATGGATGTCCCATTCCTGATGCCATAACAGAAATACGTTTTCCATTTTTTGTTAATCCAGTGAAACATAAGTTTCCTCTTACTTGATTAACTAATTTGACATCGTGCAAAAAATTATCAGCAATCCATTGAGCACGGTTAGGGTCTCCTGGCATTAAGACGACTTTTGCAATATCGCCTTTTTTAGCTTCGTTATGTGGTGTTGGCATAAATTAGCCTCCTTATTTATCACTTACATCAACTATTATAGTTGAAGCTAGTGTATCATAAAACGTTAAATGATCTTTTGAGCAAATTAACGTAATAAGATCAACAATAATAGATAAACCAAATGATAAAAATGCAACTAAGACTCTAAGTAAAACCCTAATTATCATTGATTTATATGTAACTTCACTGCCATCATTTTGTTGGCACTTTAATGAGAAAAATCTTTTGCCGAATGTTTGTCCATTGAAATGGACAGGCAAAATAACATAATAACCGAATATAACTCCAATCACTAAGCCACCAGAAATAAAACTCGAGATAAGCAAAGCGATGATATTAATTTGAGACGCTGTCATAATAGCGTTAACTAAACATACTATTGTCGGAATCATCATTAATAGGCAAAAAGATCCACCTATTAGAATGTCAAGCATAGTTGCTAGAATACGATTTAAAGCAGATGTTTTTCTCATATTATCCTTTGTTATAATAACAAATCTATTAAAGTATTTACACAATAATTATATTTTTTCATGCTATTGTGCTATATTTTATCTATGCTTGAACCATGGCAATTTGCATTAGTGTTTCTTGGAATTCTTCTTCTTGGAGGAATTCTTTACGCACTAACAGGATTCATTTCTGTTAAAAAAGGTAGAGTTGCCATTATTGAAAGAGTCGGTCAATTTGTTGGCTTATATAAGCCAGGACTATATTATTTTGCACCTATGCTTTATAGACGCGTAGGCATGTATAGAGTCGGGGTCATAAAAGACCAATACCTTATCAATAGAATAGATTATCAACTCACATACGAAATTATAGATGTTAAAATTTATCACTATGTTGGTAAACATGATATCGAAGGAATACTTCGTGCTACATTAAAAGATAGCCGAAACGATTTATCAAATGTCATGAATAAACGATGCGAAGCAATAGGCGTAAAATTTATTCAATTAGAAATAATAAAAAATGCGTGATGTTCACGCATTTTCAATATTTTATTGTAAGTCATTAATATAATTAATGAGCTTATCACAAATTTCTTCGCAAACCTCTTGCGTTTTTGCTTCCGCCATTACTCGTATCAATGGTTCAGTTCCGCTTGGTCTAACAAGAATTCTTCCTTGACCATTTAATGATTTTTCGCATTCTTTAACCATATTCAAAAAACCTTGATGAGATAGAATTGCATCTTTATTACTCACATGAATATTTTTTAAACATTGTGGGTAAATCGTTAAATCTTTTAACAATGTTTTAACGTCTTGTTTTTCAGTAGATAATAAGTTAAGCATTTTTATCATGGTTAACAATCCGTCGCCAGTATTTAAATCATCCAAAAATATAATATGTCCTGATTGCTCTCCACCTAAAAGATAACCTTTATTTTTCATCTCCGCTTGAACGTACTTATCTCCTACGCCAACTTCAGCGATACTAATATTGTTATTTTTCAATGCTATTTTTAACCCGATATTAGACATAACTGTCAAAACAATTGAGTTATTTTTTAGCTGATTATGTTTTTTCAAAAACAAAGCATTCAAATACATAATTGCATCGCCATCAATAACTTTGCCTTCATTGTCCATAGCTAAACATCTATCAGCATCGCCATCAAAAGCAAAAGCGATATCGTAATTACCATTTTTAACAACAGACGATAGATTATTGATATGTGTTGATCCACATCTATCATTAATGTTTAAACCATTAGGATCTGAATTAACAATACTAGCATTAACACCTAATCGAGAAAGAAGTTTTGGAGCAATACTACTTGCAGAACCATTTGAACAATCAACTAAAATATTTAATTTGCTAATTTGAGGAATAGCTTTGCTAACAAGAAAATCAATATATAAGTCAAGGAATTTGCTTGAATCTAAATACCTACCGAGTTTTTCATTTAATGCACGGGGAATATAATCCTCAACAGAATCAATATATTTTTCAATTTCGTTTTCAATAGATTCTTCGAGTTTTTCACCTAATGAATTAAAGATTTTTATTCCATTATCATAATATGGGTTATGAGAGGCAGAAATCATTACGCCAAAATCAAACCCACAATGTCTCACCAAATAAGATACTGATGGTGTAGTAGAAACATCAATATTAACAACATCACCACCACTAGAAATGATGCCAGCTGCTAAAGAGTCGGCAAGCATTTTGCCTGATAAACGAGTATCTCTAGCAATCAATACCTTAATCTTTTTGTCTTTATTTGCGTATCCAATAAACCTGCCAATTCTGAATGCGTGTTCCGCTTTAAGTCCTTTATTAGACAAACCACGAAAACCATCAGTCCCAAAGTACTTTCCCATATTAAAATCCTTTACCAAATTATTTAGATACTTTTTCTTCTTCGAACATATAATCTTCGAAGATTCTTAAGAAGTTATCAGCGTTAACTGGAATTAATTCGCCAGAAACAGCAAGTGAAATACGTCCAGTTTCTTCACTAACAATAACAGTGATAGAGTCAGTTATTTCGCTAATGCCAATCGCGGCTCTATGTCTTGAGCCAAATTTGCCTGTCAAAGGTTTAGTTGTTGGCGTGTAATAAACACTAGCAGCGATAATTAAATCTCTTCTAATAACAACTGCTCCATCATGTAATCTTGTTCCTGGATAAAAAATTGTTAAAAGAAGTTCAGGTGTAACAGGACAATTTAAAATTGTCCCAGATTTGATAACATCAGTTAATTCTGTGTTCTTTTCGAATGTCATGATTGCACCCGTTCTAGTTTTTGACAATGAAATAACTGCTGTTTCAATTTTTTGGTATAACGCATGTCTATCAAAAATCTTAGTAGAATTTTTAATTAAATCATTTTTTCCTGCCAAACTATTAGCTAAGTAATGTCTAACTTCGCTAATATTTACAGAAAGTAAAACAACAACAAATCCAATAAGGGCAACAAGAGTTAATAACCAAACAAACTTAAGTGAGAAAAACCAAGCTAAAAGAGATGTAACAGCAAGACCGCCAAAAATTGCATAAGCGATTTTTCTATTAATTAATTTAAAAATAACAAAAAATAAACAAACTAAAAGTAAAATAGTAAAAACAAAATCAACCCATAAAACAGGATTATCAAAAATAAATGTTTTTGAGTTAATATCAAACATATTATTTTACCCAGCGATGAGCAAATCTAGATGCAGCAGATGCAGCAATCGCACCAACAATATCATCAATAAAAGTATTTACAATGCCACTATCTTTTCCTTCGTCGTTTAATTTTGCAATAATGCCATATTTCTTTTTATCAATAAAGCCAAAATTTGTTAAAGCAATAGAGCCATATAAGTTACAAATTCCATAGGCTAAAACTTCATCAACGCCATATAAGCCTTCATCTCTACGTAAAACAGATTCTAAATCTTTGTTTGACATTGCGCCCTTTTCAGCTGCGATATCAAGTTCAATTCCAGTCATAATTGCGTGTTGAACTTCACGTTTTGATAAAACGCTCATGACAGATTCAAGTAATTCTTCCTTCTTTAAATCAACATGATAATCTGCTTGAAGAAAACGTGCACAATCTGCGATATCATCAACAGTAACGCCACGGCTTTCAAGTAATTCGATACATTTTGTACGATAATCTTCCATAATATTTGCTCCTTTTAATTAATTAAAATACCACAATATATTATGATTAAATTTTTTAAAAATAAAAGCGAAATAAAAAAGGTTCCTTATGGAACCTATTTAATTAGAACTTCGAATCATCGAATGACTCTAATACTTTTACAAGAGGTCTAATGACCTTTTTAACATTGCCTTCTTCGAATGGATTACGAAGATGATTTTTCTTAAGCAATTCAACAAATGGGTATTTTCCACCACACTTACAAAGTTTAATATATTTCCTCCATGCTTTTGGTTGATCTTTTCTCATTTCAACAAGGAATTGGAATGCAACAACTTGGGCTAATGTATAGTCGATGTAATAAAATGGCGAACCAAAGATATGAGATTGCCTCATCCAAGCTGCTCCATGACCAAAGCAAGGCATTTCTTTAATATATTTTTTATGTGGCTCATAACGTGATTGAATATCTAACCACACTTTGCAACGTTCTTCATGAGTTGCTGTTGGGTGAGCGTAAACCCAATGTTGAAATTCATCGATTGAGATTCCATATGGCAAAAATTCAATTGCGTCTGATAAATGGGAGAATCTATATTTTTCATCATCTTTTCCAAAGAAATCTTTCATATATGGCCATGCAAAGAATTCCATACTCATTGAATGAATCTCACATGCCTCTAATGTTGGCATTCTAAAATCAGAAGGTTTAATTTTTCCTGATAAATATCCTTGGAATGCATGTCCAACTTCATGTGTTAAGACATTAACATCCCCTTCTGTTCCGTTGAAATTAGAGAAAATAAAAGGATATTGATATAAAGGAAGATATGTCATATAACCGCCTGGAGCTTTGCCTGCTCTAGCTTCTAAATCAAGTAAGTGATGATCTCTCATGAAACGGAAAAATTCACCACTTTCCTTGCTCATATCGTCATACATTTTTGTCGCAGCTTCCACTAAATATTTTGTATCGCCTGCTGGTTTTGGATTACCTGATAAAAAGGATAAATTATAATCAAATGAATACATCTTAGAAAATGGGATTCCAACGCGTTTTGCTTGCTTTTTGTAGAGTTTTTGAGCAACTGGAACAACAGATTCGGCAATTTGCTTGCGATACAAAGCAACTTTATTAGCATCATAATCGACTCTGCCAAGAGATAAGTAGCCTAATTCAGTAAAATCTTTAAATCCAAGTTTCTTAGCAGCCTTGTCACGAAGTAAAACTAATTGTCCATAAATATCGCCAATTTCTTTTTCTTTGGATGCAAAGAATTCATCAACTTTAATCGATGCATCTTTACGAATTTGTCGATCTTTATCTGTTGAGAACTTTCCCATTTGAGAAAGATTATATATTTGACCTTTGAATTCAATCTTGGCAGATCCTAAAATTCTGTCATATTGTGATGAAAGTTTATTGATTTCGATTAACTCTGGAATTATTTTCTCATCAAATGCTTTTAACGAGTTTTCTGTTTTAACGAAATAATATGAACTCCACTTTTCTTCAATTTCTTTTCTAAAAGGAACATTCACCAAAACTTTATTCCATTGATTCAAAATGTTTGATAGCAAAGGTAGCATCTCATCCATCTTGTCTTGAGCCTTACTAATAGTAGGATCAACTGTGTTTAATGAATAACGAATGGATATAACAGTAATCTGTGTTTCGATTTTTTCCATAAATCGTTCCATTCTTTTAATAACAGCAAAGCCAGTTTTAAAATCTTTTGCAGCCTGCAATTCCTTAATTAATTGAACAACTTTCTTTTCGATAGTTTTATATGAAGGAACCTTCAATGGTATGTCTTCAAATTTTACATTTTTATCTAACATAATTTTCACCTCTTAAAAAATAGTTTACTTAAACAAAATAATAATTCAAAAGAATATTTAAAAATATTGTTGCATTTACCCAATTATAAAGCACAAAGAAAAAGCTATTAACATTTGAGCTGCAAGATAAGTTAGCATTATTGGAAATTCTCTTCTATCTATTTTTTTAAAGAAATGTGTGTAAGAAAGAATTGAATCACTGGCAATAAATAAAATCACACCGACAATAAGTGTTATATTCCAAACTTGGAAGCGATGATCAAATAAAAGCATAATGGAAAGAATGAGTTCAACTATTAACGTAAAACCATAGATGGGGCCAGGAACTTGAAAAATGCCCAATTGTTTCTTAAAAATAGGGAGAGTAAGCAAAGGACTTGCTAGGACCAATATTCCTAATGGAATAAGTAATCCTAATGGAAGTTGATATGTAAATAAACTCATCATTAATGCAATAAAGAAAATATGATTAATAAAGAACGCAATAATTCCTAGCAAAAAACAAATTTTCTTATCTTCAAAAATAAGCAATATATCTCCAATTAGGCCAAAACCTAATGCAAAATAAATCAGCAAATTAACATTTTTGTTAATAAAAATGCAAGAAATGATAATGCCTAAAAGGCAAAACGGCTTTAAAATTTTACGAGCTAATTCAAACTTAAAAAAGCAGCAAACAAGTTCTGCTATTGAAATAGCTAATGTAATTCCTAATGAAATATAAAACCACATCATTTAATTAAATTATATATGAATTCGAAATCTTTATAAGAAAAAAGTCTAGGAACTGGATATAATGGGTTGGCTTCTTTATCTGCTCTTTTTATCATTAAAGGAATATCTTCTTCTTTAATTATTCCATCAATTCTATTTGGTATATTCATTGACTTATTTAGATCTTCAATCATTTGAATAAATTTATTAGCTTTTTCTTCAACTGACAAAGAGATTTCATTTTCAGATATAACATCATATAATTCAGAAAGTTTTTTATGTGCGCTTTTACCAAATTGCTTCAAAACGTAAGGAAGTATTATTGCATTGGCAAGACCATGAGGAACATTATAAAAGCCACCAAGAGTATGAGCTATTGAATGAACATAGCCAACATAAGCTCTAGTAAAAGCAACACCAGCATAATAAGATGCTTTTAGCATATTATTACGTGCATCCATATTATGTGGATTGTTATACGTTTCTTGAATATTTGAAAAAATCAATTTAACAGCTTTAACTGCCATTTGCTTAGTAAATTTTGTATTGCTTTTCCCAATATATGCTTCAACCGCGTGAGTTAAAGCATCCATACCGGTTGTAGACGTAATCTTTCCTGGTAAATCCTTTATTAGTAATGGGTCCAATATTGCATAAGAAGGAACTAATTTAGGATCATTAATTGGATATTTTTCATGCGTTAAGTGATTCGAAACAACAGCTGCCAACGTAGCTTCGGATCCTGTTCCTGCTGTGGTTGGAACAGCAATCAGTAACGGTAACTCTTTTCTAACTTTAAGGTTACCTTTCATTTGTGGAATAGATTTATTAGGTCTAGCAACCCTTGCACCAACGCCTTTGGCGGTATCGATTGGAGAGCCTCCACCAAACGCAATTAACGAATCACATTTATTCTTTAAATATATTTCCAAAGTTTCTTCAATCTTATCAATTGTTGGGTTAGGAACAACACCATCAAAAACAACATATTCAATTGAATTTTCATTTAACGATGATAAAAGTGAATTCATTAAACCAGATCCATGCAAATATGAATCAGTAACAATCAAAGGTTTTTTAAAACTGTGCTTAATCAAAATTTCCCCCACCTTAGACGAAGAGTTCATACCTTCGATTGTCTTAGGAACAGGAATATTAACAAATTTCATCGCTAGGCGATAAAAAGCTTGATATGTTCGACAATATATTTTTCTCAATATATTCATAATAATTTTGGAGCACCCGGCGGGAATCGAACCCGTATAGCTAGCTTGGGAAGCTAGTGTTCTACCACTGAACTACGGATGCATAGTGGTCCCAATTGGGACCAAGATTTAAGCTTTTCTAATTTTTCCAGCCATCGAGTGAACGCGAATACTTCCGCCTTGATTTTTAGAAATTTCTTTCGCGTATGCAATAGCTTCAGCTTGAGTATCAAATAATTTAAGAGCTTTTTCACCTTTTGCAAGTTTAACTTGCCATTTATTTTCTGTTGGGTGTTGTGAAATATGATAAACCTTACCAGATGATTTAACAGAAGGCTCTTTTTTAGGCTCTGATTTCTTTGATTCCTTTTTAGGTTCAGCTTTAATAGTTGAAGTCTTCTTCTCGACCGGTTTTGATTCCTTTTTAGGTTCAGCTTTCTTGACAGAGACTTTTTTCTCATCAGGTTTTAATTCATTTTTAGGTTCAACCTTTGTTTCATTTTCAACCGCAATTTCTTCTTGATGTTTTTCACTAGGTTCTTCAGGTTTCACAACATGTTCTTCTACCTTAGGTGCTTCCATAACAGGCTTTTCTTCAGGAGCTTTAGTGAAAATAATCACTTTTTCTTCTTTAACTTCAGGTTTTCTATCTGCTGGTTTTTCAACTGATTCATGAGGTTTCTCAGCCTTCACTTTTTTATATCCTTCTTTGCACGCATATTTCATATGAGAAATACCAAGCACAATTATAGACAAAAACGTTAATGCTACAAAAACTGTGAAAATTATCAGAATCGCTATATCACCAGAATATTTATCTGAATTTTCAAAAGCAAATAAAGCGTATCTAAAGGTTGCTTTACCATATTGGACAGTAGCATATAAGAATGCTGCATAAGATGTCAAAAATCCTAAAAATGCGCAAACAAAGAAATATGCTATTCCAGAGAATTTCCTTTTCGTGCAGGCTACAATCATCCAAATTAACCCAAATAGGCACAACACGACTCCGATGATGAAGGAAACATTTGCCATAATATCGGTTGGGTATTTAAAATTATTCATTCCAAAAATACCAAATAAAACCGATTTAGCAAAACGTGCATAATTCGCTAATGAGTCTGCAAAATAAGAAAATGCAACATTCATTACTAATAACGCGCCAATTGAAAGCACGAAAAGAACAATTAACGAAAATGTTGCGGTTCTTACTCTTTTATGTAATTTAGTCATAAAACTACCTCCGCCATTTATTTTAACATATTTTTATAAAATAAATAAAAAACTTCGGAAATCCGAAGTTAATTGCTCAATGGTGGATGCTACAGGGCTCGAACCTGTGACCTTCTGTACGTCAAACAGATGCTCTCCCAGCTGAGCTAAACATCCAACTGGTATGGTGCCGTCGAAGGGAATTGAACCCCCAACCTACTGATTACGATTCAGTTGCTCTGCCGGGTTGAGCTACGACGGCATCGGGCGAAATTAATATTATATTAAATGAAAACTCTTTTCAATCATATTTTTCCAAAATTCAAATTTGAATGATAATGCATCTATATATTAAGCGTGTGTTTTTGTTTATCAACTAAGGCGAAAAACTCTACTTTATTAAATAAAATTAAATATTTTCTCCCAAACGATTTCATCTTGCGATGTCATTTCCATTGGAGACTTATCTTTCATATATTCCTTTTTATCAGAAAAAGTTTTCAATTCTTTTGTTTTAATTTTCTTATTAAATTCAGCAAAAATTTTATTCATATAGCTTACTGCATTCATAGAATAATTTGGATTATGCTTTTTACCATCATTAATTAAATAAGATAAATTATTGTTCTTCACATGTCTTTTTATATATCCAGTAGAAAACTTGTATGAAACAATGTTGTCATCTAAAGAATGAATGAACAAAATCTTATCGTCAGTATTCCTTAAATATGCTAGATTATCGATATTGGAGTAATCTTTTAAAAGATTATTTTCATATTTTATTATAGGATGAAGCATAAGATTTAATTTTGTAATAGCTCTTAATCCGCTTTTAAGCGAATAAAATCCAGATATAACAACTGCTTTCTTTATTTTTTCTCTTAGATTAATAACATTCAATGCTGTATAGCCACCTAGTGAATGGCCGATAACAATAATTTCTTCTTTCAAATTTAAATAATCTAGCAATTCGATTACATCTTTTGTGGGTTCGTTAATGGAATAAATAGAATCTCCTTCAGATTTATCACATCCAATATAATCTAAAGTTAAAACTTTATAACCATTTTTGCATAATTCATTTATCTCGCGAAGATAAGCAGTATGACCAGGACCAATGCCATGCAAAAATAAAATTGTTTTATCGGTTTTATAATTTTTATAAAAATAATAAAAATAAGAAACAATTAAGCCACTAGAATTTTTGAAAGTAAAATTTTCTTTAATTAATCCCGTAAAATCATCTTCAGATAAGTATGGGATAATGCCATCTTTATCATAACGAGTGCAAAATTTATTTAAATATATTTTTAATATTTTATTCATCTAAGAATATTTTTATACAAACGCTTAAATATTGCTATATCTAGCTTAACAATATTAACTACTTAGTGTTGCTTTAATTTAAAAAATAAAAAGAATCGATATTGCATCAATCCTTTTAAGAATATTTGTCTTTCTAGTAAAGAAATAATACGTCAAAAACAAAATTTGATATAGAAATGATACAAGAAAGCGAAATTAAATTGTTACTTCTTCTTGCATATGTAAATTAAATGATTGTTTCTACCAAGTAATTCTCTTTTTTCAGAAAAATGAATATGCCAATTTATGTATGATTTAAATTCTTCATCAGTAAAACGAAAGTCAGTTCTTTCTTCTAATGATTCTAAACTGCCATCAGTTCCTACAGTTGTTATATATTCTACAAGCTTATTTTTAAATAGATTTTCAAATTCACAAACATCATATCCAGTAAATAATTGTTCTTCGAAATGGAGTACATTCATTTTATCATCATAATTTTCTTTTAATCCTGCGCTCCATTTGCCATACATATAGTTAGAATCCATAATTCCATAAATTGAAATAAAAGCAAACATTAAAATACCACCAGATTTTGTCACTCTGATCGCTTCATCAATTGCTTTGTTTATGTCTTCGTAATCGTATAAGTGATAAAAAGGACCAAATGATAATGTTAAATCAAAATAATCATCTTGAAATTTAGATAAATCAACCGCATCACCAAGATATGATTTAAGATTGATTATTCCATTAGAATTTTTTTGTAATACTTTTAAATTATTTTCAACTAATTCAATTGCTGAAACATCATATCCTTCTTTTGCTAAAGCAATTGAATATTTACCAGTGCCGGCACCAATTTCGATTATCTTAGCACTTTTATTTATATACTTATGAATAAAATGCATTGTGGTGGCATATTCAAGTTGTCCATGTCTGCTTCTAATTAATCTTGTATCTTCATTAGTTTTATCATAGAAATCTTTTAAATATTCTTTTCTTCTACTCATACTATTTCTTCAGTCTCCAAAATCCCGTTTTCTTTACCAAAATTCATATGTAATTCCAACTTATTATATCTTATTAAATCATTTGCTCAACATAAGTATAGATGTTTTAAAAATAAAAATTATTTACTTAACCATAGCGAGATTTCAAATCCCCGTCAGATTGTTGGCTGGTCCAAACTATGATTTTTTATATGCCACTTTAAAGAAAATATAAGAAATGATACTTCCGCTACCTTTTGAATTTATAAAAAGTGTAGTTTTTAAAAAAAAGACAATACAGAACGTATCATCTCTTAATCTATTAAATGGCAAAGAGCAGTGGAAATAATGCAAGTTCCACACCCCACAAACTTTTCAACTATTTTCATTTTTGCTTTTTCCACATTTGTTTTGTAGAAATTCCTTAGTTTTGTTTAAATTTGAGCAAGTTAAGATTGGAATCATTTCCTTAATTTCACCAACAGATTTGTCCCACCACTTAAATTTCTCTAACAATTCAATAAGTTCATCATCAAATCTTTTTCTTATAACTCTAATCGGATTACCTGCAACAATTGTATAAGGTTCAACATCTTTGCTAACAACACTGTTGCAACCAATTATTGCTCCATCGCCAATATGAACTCCAGGCATAATAACAGCATTTTGTCCAATCCAAACATCATTACCAATTACTGTGTCACCTTTAAGTGGCATATCTTTTATATTTGGAGTTTTTGCTTGCCACTTATCCAAAGAAAAGAATGGGAATGTGGTAACTGAATTCATTTGATGGTTCGCTCCATTCATCACAAATTCAATTCCTGAAGCAATTTGGCAAAATTTTCCAATGATTAGTCTATCATTATTCCATTCATATAAATGTGTTACGTGGCTTTCAAATTCTCTATCTGCAATATACGTAAAATCTCCAACAATAATATTTTTATTAGTTAAAGTCGGTTTAACATTAATTTCATTTCTATAGTTTGCAATTGGATGAATTGCCATAGGAGAGGGTTTTTCTTGCTCCTCAATCAATTTATCTATACCTTTAACATCTTCCTCGCTTATTTCTTTCATATTTAACATGAAATCTCTTATTAAAATAAGAAGTTTGTCATAGCTAATGCCTCTTTGACCCGATTCGATTTTATTAATCGCGCTTCTATTAGCGTAGCCTAAAGCTTTGGCCATCTCATCTTGCGACATGCCATTTTCTAAACGAATTTCTTTTATTTTTTCACTTAATTTGCTCATATTTCTTTAACTTTTTTAATGAATTCTTTACACCAAAACTCATCCCCAATTTTAGTAATAATGAAAGTTTTGTTTCCAAGATAATTAAGCGAAGTGCCGACATGATAAATTATTTCATTATCTATAATTAAAAACCTATCATGAAAATCATCACTATTTTTTCTCTCTATTAGAAAATATTCCTCAGAAAAACTATTAATGAAAGTATCACTTATGTTGCTTTTTGATGAGGTGATTAGGTTACATTTTATTTTTCTACTAACTTTAAAATTATCTAAAGCTTTTGCATCAAAATATGGATCAATAATAGTTAGTTCGTTATCCACTTCTTCAACTATTTTGCTAATAAAAATTTGTGATTCAAAGTATTGTCCTTTATAAAATATCTCTGATTTAGGTTTTATTTTTGCAATTTCTTTTTTTAATTTATTGACTTCTTCATCCAACGAAAGAACTTTATTTAATAAAGTTAAGTAATTATCTTTAGAAACAAGTGCACGATTAGAAACGCAATAACCTTTAAGCAAAAATTCTTTTAAAACATTATTTGCCCATTTGCGGAAAACAATACCGTTTTTTGATTTCACTCTATAACCAACCGAAATAATCACATCTAAATTATAAATATCGTAATTATATATTTTGCCGTCAGGCCCAGTCATTGCATTTTTTGCAACAACTTGTTCTTCAACTAATTCTTCTTCTTCAAATATTTTGTTTATGTGTCTGCTAATAACAGATTTATCTCTACCAAAAAGTTCACTTATTTGATTTAATGTCAGCCACACAGTTTCTTCATTCGGAGAAACATTTACATCGATTTGGACTAAATCATTTTTAAAAGTAATAATTTCGTATTTTTCCATATGTAAAGTATACACTAGTGTATCCATTTAGACAACATTTTTATAAATAAAAAGCCTGATTTTGTATCAGACTTGTTGTTAACACTTAACTCTATAGCCAACAGATATAACAACATCAAGGTTATAATATTCTGGAGGTCTATGATTAGGATTGGAATCATTTGGACTTATGTGCAAAAAATGCACAGAAGTATTTTTATCTAATTCGCCATCCTTATAAATATTATTTCTATGTCTTGAAATAACAGAACGATCTCGTCCAAACAGCAAAGAAATTTGGTCTTTAGTTAACCAAACAGTATCTTCTTCAGGAGAAACATTAACATCAAGCTAAACATTATTGTTTTTAAATGTAATAATTTTATATTTTTCCATACACTATTGTTGCCTTAAAGACAACAGACTTTATAAATAAAAAGCCTGATTTTTGTATCAGACTTGTGTTGCTAACCTGGATATAAACGCAAGAAATGATACAATTCAACATCTTGGCTTATATTTATCTTTTAAAAGTGAAATTTTCTACACCTAGAAAACCTTGTTAAGTGTATTACTCACTCTATGCTCAGTGCAAGAAGAGCCGATCGAATAAGTGAAGAGTTCTTTCAAAAAAATTGAATCATTTCAAAGAATCAAGTTTAAATAAAAATAACCATCGGCAATTTTTGCTTCTTAAAATAAACTAGGATCAATACCTGGAGTTAATTTACTTTGAAATGAACATATTTTGCATCGCTTATTTTAAGCAATTCTTTTTTTAAATTATTAATACTTAAAATATTTATTTCTTTCTATAAATTGGCATTCTACTCCACACAAAGATTGCCAATTGAGGAGGAATACCGACAAAAAATAAATACCAAAGGTTTAAATCATTCACCATTAATACAGTTAAGTATGAAGCAGCTATGCCAGTCCACACTAATAAGCTTATAAACAAAAATAGGTAATGACTTCTATTAAACCAAATTGATGTAAAAATAATTCCAATTATTGAACAAAGTACTACTCCCCAAACAAATGATAACCATGAAACGTTAAAAAAGTTAGGGAAAGCAACGAAACAAACAACAGAAACAAAAAGGGCTCCCAACATTGCAAGACCAATAATAATCAGTTTTAAACGTCTGCCATCATCTTCGTTTGATAACATTTCAACTTTATTATGTTTCTCAAAAAAGTAATCCATTGAAACACCAAAAAATGATGCAAGTTCTTTTAAAGTATCGCAAGTTGGTAAGGATGTACCGTTTTCCCATTTAGAAATATTACGATCACTGTAGTTGAGTTTCTCTGATAACTCTAATTGAGTAAGTTTTTTTGATTTTCTTAATTTTATTAAGTTTTCTGCAAATATTTGATTTAAATTTTCCATGGTAAATATATTACTCTACTATGAGTGGAGTTGTAAATTGTTTCTCTACTAACTTGTGTTTCACAATATAGTGACTATTTTTTAATTAACCTTTAAATTAATAATCGTTTCTTAGGTTGATAAAAAAGGAGATTGATATGAACAAAGTTAAAATTATTGTTGATTCCACTGTGGATCTAACAAAAGAAATTTACGAAAAGTATGGCATTGAAGTATTGCCACTTAATGTCTCTTTTGAAAAAGAAACATACCAAGATGGTGTTAATATTGATATCGTCACCTTATTTAAGAAAGTTGAAGAAACAGGTAAACTTCCACATACCAGTGCATGTTCGCCAGAATTAATACATGCAACATTTAAAAAGTACATTGACATGGACATGGACATTATATTTCTTGGTTTATCAAGCACAATGTCTAGCAACTTCCAAAACGCTTTTATTGCAAAAGCAAGTTTTAAGGATGACAGAATTTATTTAGTTGATTCAAAAAGTTTGTCTACTGGCACTGGTTTACTTGTTTTAAAGGCTGCAAAACTTGTTGAAGCAGGTAAATGTGCAAAAGAAATAGCTGAGGAACTTGAAAAAACTGTTCCAAATGTTGTAGCTCAATTTACTATTGAACAGCTTGAATACCTACATAAAGGTGGAAGATGTTCTGGCGCATCTAAAATATTCGGTCATATTTTCCATATCCGCCCATACATTAAAGTTAAAGATGGCGAGATGTATGTATATAAAAAGCCTAGAGGGCCTATGAAAATTGCAATTAATGAGCAATTAGCAGACGTTAAAGAAAACTTACCTAATATTGATCAATCCGCTGTTATTATTACTCATTCGCTTGTAAGCAATGAATTACTTGAATATACAAAAGCTGAACTAGCAAAAATTGTAGATCCAAAATCAATAATTGTTACTACTTCAGGATGCGTTATCTCTTCACATTGCGGAAAAGGCTGCATCGGAATACTTTACATTAAAAATTAGAGAATCTAAGTGCGTTTTGGAAAAACTTGATTTCCTTCAAAATATACTTGATTAATTTTAGTATTATGAATGGTTCTTAAATCATCTTACTTCTGGTGTGTAATAATTAAAGACAAAAATACTCCTTAAAAAAGTATCGAAGAACTATGAAGAAACTCAAAATGTGTTTTAAATATAAGGATTTTTAATAAAACTAAAGAAAAACAGCACTGAAATTGTATCAATGCTGTAGTCTACAAGTGGTGCCCACGGCCGGAGTCGAACCGGCATGGATTTCTCCGATGGATTTTGAGTCCATTGCGTCTACCAATTTCACCACGTGGGCAGTGCATTTATTTTAATTGTTCGATAAGCGTATTTCAATCACTTGTTTTGGTGCAATGGGTGAGATTTGAACTCACATGTCGTTAAACATAAGATCCTGAATCTTACGCGTCTACCAGTTCCGCCACCATTGCAACAAATACCAAGTATATATTATTTTGCTGTTATTCGCTTAATAAATTTTATCAATACAACAATTTCGTGAACAATTAATGGAGATACACACATTGCTGCTGTAATAAGCCATTCATTAACAGAAAGATCGGCTGTCGAGAATATTGATCTCATAAATGGTGCTTCAATAACAAACAATTGAAGAGCAAGGCCAACAACAAAAGCAATTAGCATCATCCAGTTTTTGCTCTTGAAAACATGGATAAATGATTTATTTTGATTACTCATTCCAACCATATGAACCAGTTCAGAAATTGCCAAAGCAGTAAACGCCATTGTTCTTGCTTGGGCAAGTATAGGTGAATCACTTGCTATAGTAGCAATTGAACCCCAATCAGTAATACCGTTTAACCAGAATGCGCTAAAATAGGCAAGCAAGACAGAAACAGTAATAACCGTCCCATACCCGATTGTGGTAGCGAAACCACCATGACTGAACAAGGAATCTTTCGGGTTTCTTGGCTTTTCGTTCATGTTATTCGGGTCTTTAGGATCCATCCCTAGAGAAATTGCAGGGAGAGAATCGGTAATCAAATTAACCCAAAGTAAATGTATTGCGATAAAAGGAGAAGGGAAACCAATACAGATAACAATAAACATAGCCAACACTTCAGCTATATTACTAGATAGCAAGAATAGAACTGTTTTCTTGATATTGGCATAAATGCCGCGTCCTTCTTCAACAGCTTTTTCAATTGAAGCAAAATTATCATCAGTAAGAACCATATCGGCTGAAGATTTAGCAACATCTGTTCCAGTTATTCCCATAGCAATGCCTATATCAGCAGCTTTTAATGACGGAGCATCGTTAACACCATCACCTGTCATTGCGCATATATTTCCGTTTGCTTTAAAAGCTTTAACAATGGAAACTTTATTTTCCGGGGAGACACGCGCAAATACTCTAATGGTTTTAACCTTTTCTTGTAATTCAATTGGGGACAATTTATCGATGTCAGAACCCATCATACATTGATCGATTTCGTCTGCTATGCCTAAATCTTTTGCAATAGCAAACGCAGTATCTTTGTGGTCTCCTGTAATCATTATTGTAGTAATACCAGCATTTTTAAACATGCTAACGGCTGGTTTAGCCTCTGGTCTTGCTGGATCTATCATCGCTGTTAAACCAACAAACACTAAATCATCTTCCTTTATTGATTCAATATTTTCTTTATATCCTAGTGCAAGCACACGCAAAGCCTTATCCGAGAAATATTTGTTAGCCTTATTAATATTTTCAATATCTTCTTGTGAAATATTTCTAACTTCACCATTAATTAAAATTTTTGTTGTGTGTTTTAAAATGCTGTCCAATGCACCTTTTGTAAACATAATATTTCCGTTAGATAATTTGTGCTTTGTTGACATCATTTTTCTAACGCTGTCGAATGGTAACTCATCGATTCGAGGCATTTGAGTTTCCAATGATTTCTTATGCATATCAAACTTATTTGCCATAGCAACAAGACAAATTTCAGTAGGATCACCAAATTCACCTTCATCAACCGTTGCATTTGAACATAATGACATTCCATATGCGAGTTTTCTTAAGCTCTCTTCTTTTGAATCTTTATTAAAATCAATATGAACAAAATATTTATCATTTGCATATGCTTCAACAACAGTCATCTTGTTTTGAGTCAATGTTCCAGTTTTATCAGAACACACAACGCTAACTGCGCCAAGTGTTTCAACGCTAGGAAGCTTTCTAACAACAGTATTTGCTTTAACCATTCGTTGAACACCAATAGATAAAACTATAGTCACAACAGCAGCAAGGCCTTCAGGAATGGCGGCTACTGCAAGAGCTATAGCACTTAAAATGCTATCAATCCAAGAATGGATGTCAGATTGAGTATTATGGACAAATATATAAATGATATCAACGACTAAAACTAAAACTACTATTACAATAGTAATTATTCCTAAAATTTTACTTAACTTAGATAATGCTTTTTGAAGCGGTGTCTGCTCATCCTCGTTTTCTTCTAACGCAGTTGCAATTTTTCCAATTTCAGTATTCATTCCAGTAGAGGTTACAATTCCTTTTCCCCTACCATAACTAACTGGTGTTGACATAAATGCCATGTTGACCCTATCACCTAAAGCAACCTCATCAGAAAAAGTAATTGAAGCATCTTTTGTAACAGGCACAGATTCACCAGTCAAAGATGATTCGTTTGCCTTTAAATTTACTGATTCAACGAGCCTAAGATCGGCACCAATTGTGTCTCCTTCTTCTAGTAGAACAATATCACCAATAACAAGGTCACTCGATTTAATTTTTATTCTTTTTCCATCACGGATAACTAGCGATTCAGGAGAAGACATATCTTTCAATGCATCTAGTGAGGTTTGAGCCTTCATCTCTTGAACTGTACCAATTATTGAATTCATTATTATGACAGCCAAAATGATAATAACATCAGGCCAGTCTCCAGTTTTGACGAAGTCAAATGGATTTCCTGCACTTACTGTTTTAATCGTTTCATAAATTGAAACTCCAATTGTGACTGCAATTGCGGCAAACAAAACAAAAATCATCGGATTATTCATTTGCTCAAAGAAAACTCTAATCCATGATTTCTTTTTCTTTTCAATTAATTTATTTGGGCCGTATAAAGATAGGCGCCTATTTGCCTCTTCAGCAGTTAAACCTACTTCGATGTCGGTATTAAGTTCACTTTTTGTAGACTCAATTGTTTTTTGTTCGAACATAAATTACTCCTTCAAGTAATCGTCTCGCGCATTTACTAATGGTTAGGTTCCGGGTGTTATGCCGTGATGACGGTTCCTAACTGAGCTACTCCCGATATGGCTTATATTATAACCAATAATACTAATAAAACAATTGTTATACAATTAAATTGCATCTATAATTTTGTCTATGGAAAAAGTGAAGCACAAAACATCTCGTTGTGATATGTCGGTATTTTATGAGATTGCCGATAGACTAATGACAACAGAAAAAACATTTAAAGATATTTTTGAACTTCATGCAAGAGATGATATCAGAAATAAAAACGGAAAGATTTTTATATACGAAGAATCTGGTAAAACAATATCAATAAAATATAAAGAATACTATTCTTTAGTTATGAAATATTCCCAAGCCTTATCTAAGTCTCTTATAGACATAGAAAAGGGCAGTTTTGTTGCATTCAAAATCACAAATTCAGTCAAATTTCCACTTGGTTTTTGGGGTTTAATATCAGCAGGTTATAAACCATTATTAATCAATCCAATTTTAAGTAAAGAAGACACAATAAAATTGATTCATGAATCCGATGCAAAAGCAATTATTTCTGAAAATGATGAAAGTTATGATATTAAAAACGTCAACATTTTGACTATCGAGCTAAAAGAAGAAAATAAAAATCCTTGTTGGGAAAATGAAATGGCGTTTTGCACAAGTGGGACAACTGGAGACTCAAGAATTTTTGGATATTCCGGAAAAGAAATGTCCTACCAAATATATTCTGCTTATACAATGCCTGATGTAACTGCGGACATAATGTATGTTGGCAATGTTAGGCTTTTAGCTGTAATTCCTTTTTCACATATATTTGGTTTCGTCGCAATTTTCCTTTGGTATACATTTTTTGGAGCAACAATCGTTTTTCCTAATTCAAGTTCGCCGAATGATCTTCAACAAGCATGCATAAAATATAAATGTACACATTTATATGCGGTGCCGTTATTTTTTGAAACTTTAGTATCAAAATTTAAACATACGGTTGCTCTAGAAAAAGAGTCGAAACAAAAACTCGTAGATAAAGTAATAAGATACAAGAATAAATATATCGCTAAAGCAGAGGCTGGCTTAGCAAACAAGAAATTTGTTTTAAAAGCAATCCAAAAGAAAGTTCTTGGCCCACAGATTGTTTACTGTATTGCAGGTGGTAGCGCACTAGGGAAAGAAACATTAGAAATCATGAACGGAATCGGATATAACTTGTATAACGGTTATGGCATGACAGAAATAGGTGTAACTTCAGTTGAGCTTTCGCCAAATGTTTCACAAAGAAATAAAGCATCAGTAGGAAAACCATTATATGGGGTGACATATAAAATAGAAAATAACGAATTATTAGTAAAATCAAACTATATACATTCTTTTAGAATGATAAATGGTAAAAAAGAAATCCCAGATATTGATCAAGATAGTTATTTCCATACTGGGGATATAGGTGAAATTAAAGATGGCTACTTATATATAAAAGGAAAAGTTAAAGATGTTATCATTGGTTCAAACGGAGAAAATATATATCCTGATGAAATTGAAGTAAAATTTAGGAAACTTCAAAACGTGTTAAATCTTTCCTTAGTGGGAGTGCCAACTGAAAAAGGTGAAATATTAACTTTGTTTTTAAACGTTGATCAAACAATTGATAAAGGCAAAATAAAAGACTTGGAAAATTCGATTAAAGAAATAAATGAGACATTGCCTCAGCCAATGCAAATAAGAGATATCTATATTTCAAGAAACCCTCTTCCAATGAATGCATCTTTAAAAATTAAAAAATATGCATTGATAGATGATTTCAAAAATAATAAAAGTAATTATTTAAAACTTTCAAGCGGAGAGATAGTATCGTTTGAAGGATATGATAAAAAATTAGTTGAAGAAACCGTTTCAAAATTAATTAAAATCATTGCAAATGTCCTTTATATTGATAAAAAAAATATCGCTCCAAATAATCATTTTGTAATTGATTTAGGTGGCGATTCATTCTCTTATATGTCATTAATTGCTGATATCGAAACTAACTTCAATATAGAAATTAAGACTGATTTAATCGGTAAGCTAA
Source organism: Bacilli bacterium (assembly GCA_024408105.1). Lineage (GTDB taxonomy): Bacteria > Bacillota_I > Bacilli_A > RFN20 > CAG-826 > Fiminaster. The sequence goes on from JAKSVG010000009.1 coordinate 23,954, forward strand.
ATAGTGCGAACGAATTCGCACTATATATACTTCAGAATAAGAAATAATTATTTTAAATATATTCTTTTAATTTTCTCAAGTGTCGGAGCATCAGCTTTTGAGAAATCTAATTTATCAAGATCGTTTTTATCTGACCAGGCCATATTAAGATGTTCGGTCAATGTTGGCGTACCACCAACTAATTCACAACGATAAGTATCAATGTGAAGAATTTGAGTTTCGTATTCATCAATTATTTTTGTAATTAATTCATGAACTTTAACATCAATTTTTAATTCCTCTTTCAATTCACGAGCAAGAGCTTGTTCAGGTGTTTCTCCAACCTCGAGTTTTCCTCCAGGAAATTCCCATTTAAAACGAGTTTCTCCTCTATCTCCTCTTTGAGCAGCAAAAACTTTATTATCTTTTATTATTGCACCAGCAACTACAAATACTTCTCTTTTCATAACAAATACCTGTATTATTATATAATAGATTTTTGATATGAAAACGATTATATTCATTTGCCACGGAAATATTTGTAGAAGCATTGCCGCAGAATGCATTGCAAATAAAATATTGATTGATAAAGGAATAACTAACATTAGAGTGTTTTCTCGAGCTGTTAGTCTAGAAGAAATTGGAAATGATATCTACCCTCCAATGAAAAGAGAGCTTCTTCGTCAACAAATACCACTTAAAAAACATTTTGCCGAGCAAATATCAAAGCACGATTATGATGAAGCAGATTTTATTTTTTATATGGATGAATCCAATAAAATAAGACTGTCACATTTAATTAATGATTATAAGAATATTGTTAAACCAATAACTTTATATAATAAAGAAATTTCTTACATAGAAGATCCTTGGTATACAGATAGGTTCGAGCTTGTTGTTAAGCAATTAAAAATTTGCGTCAAAAATATAATAGAAAATATTTACGAAACTGAATCAAATTGAGAAGAATATAACTCATAATAAAATCCATGTTTATTCATCAAATCTTTATGGTTACCTTTTTCAACAATTTTTCCATTTTTAATAACAAGAATAACGTCAGCAGAAACAATGGTTGAGAGTCTATGAGCAATAACGATAGATGTTTTATTTTCCATAATCTTATCAAACGCATCATTAATCATTTTTTCACTTCGTGTATCAATGTTACTTGTAGCCTCATCTAAAACAACTATATTAGGCTCAGCAAGCATTAATCTAGCAATTGAAATTAGTTGTTTTTCTCCTTCACTAAGTCCGTTTTTACTTGAAACAATAGTGTCATAACCAAACGGTAATAAATTTATAAATTTATCAATGTTAGCTTTTTTGCAAACATCAATTATTTCTTCATTTGTTGCATCCTGCTTGGCATATCGAATATTGTCAAATATTGTCCCTTTGAAAACCCAAGGCTCTTGAAGTACAAATCCAATATTATTTCTAATAGTTTTCTTAGATAATTCTCGATATGAGATTCCATCATATTTCAAATCACCACCATCAATATCAAAATATCTTAAAACTAAATTAATAAGTGTCGACTTACCAGCTCCTGTAGGACCAACTATAGCAATTTTTCTACCGTGAGTTATATCAAGGGAAAATTCTTCAATTAAAGACTGTTTTTTATTGTATGAAAAATTAATATGTTCAAACGATATATCATGTATTGAAGTAACTTCCTTAATTCCTTCATCTTTGTCATCTGGTTGATTTAAGAAAGCACAAATCCTTTCAAATGATGTTCGAGCATTTTCAAGTTCAATAGCAGCAGAACTAATTTCGTTAAATGGTTTTGTGTATTGATTAATATAAACAAGAAATGATGCAAGTCCTCCAATAGAAATCATTGCGTTTAAATTATTAAAAATATCGCTTTTTATTGAAATAATAACAATTCCAATTACGCCGATTAATGCATAAATAATATTATTAACTAATCTAGTTGATGGGTTAACCCAAGATGCAGAAAATAGCGCTAAATTGCCGTGTTTTCTTAAAATATTATTAGATTTTTTGTATTTTTCAATAAATTGCAATTCGTAATTATTTGACTGAATAAGATCAAGATTTTCAATACATTCTTTAGATAAAGCATTTATGTTACTTTGAAGTTCAAATTGCTTAACAAAATATTTATGGTTTCTATTAGAAATAAATCTAGCAACAAATATACTTAATGGACTTAATAAAATTACACCTATAGCCAAAAGCCAATTTAATATAAACATCAAGATAATAGTAACAATAATAGTTAATCCGCCTTCAATAAAGTATTTAAACAAAGAAATTAGGCCATTGGTAATATTTTCTATATCCACAATTTCGAATTGAAGAATACTTCCACTTGAATGATTAGAAAAATATGAGTAAGGAATAGAATTAATTTTGTTAAAAACATCGATACGCATTTTATAAACAATATTGTGAGTAAATTTATTAACTAATCTTTCAAATAAATAACCGCTAATAATTCCAACTGCAGCCAAAATAATACAAGTAATGACATATGTTAAAAATGCATGATAATTATTTGCTAAAGCCTCATCAAGAGCCTTACCAATTAAATATGGTTGAGACATTGATGCACCAACAAAGAAAAGAACCAAAATGAGTGTGAACACAATTTTCTTGGTTTCACCTTTTATATATCTTTTAATCCGTCCTAAATTTTTCATTTTAAAGAACCTCTTTTTTGTGAGATATATAAGTCTTTATATATTTGACAGTTTTTTAATAAATCATCATGTTTCCCTTGAGCAATGATTTCTCCACCGTCAATAACTAATATTTTGTCGCAATTTAAAATTGAACCTACTCTTTGAGAAATAAATATTTTTGATGCATTTGGATAAATATTTGTAATATTTTGGCGAATCTTTTTATCGGTAATAAAGTCCAATGCTGAAAAGCAATCATCAAAGATATAAAGATCACATTGTTTAGCTAAGGCTCGAGCAATATTTAATCTTTGTCTTTGACCACCTGAAAAATTTAAACCATTTTCTTCGATAATATGATTTATCCCATCTTTATATTTACTAACAAATTCATAAGCTTCACTTATTTTTAATGACTCAATAATTTCTTTATCAGTTAATTTTTGATTTGACATTAAAATATTGTCTTTTATCGAACCTTGTAAAAACGAAGCTTTTTGAGAAACATATGATATTTTGCTTCGCAAAACCTTTGCATCAATATCGTTAACATCGACTCCAAAAATCGAAACCTTACCTTCACTTGGTCTAACATATCTTTCAGTAAGAGAGACTATTGATGATTTCCCGCTACCTGTCGCACCTATAATTCCAAGGCTTTCACCTTTATTTAGTGAAAATGACATATGTTTTAAAACGTTGTTTCCTCCATCAACATATCTTAAAGAGACATCTTCAAAAGATAAAACAACATTGTAATCTTTTGGCAATACATTATTATCTTTAGATGTTTCTAGCAAAAGAACATCATTAATTCTTTTTTCAGAAACTCTTGATTTTACTAAAACAAGAAATGTGCTTGCGAATTGGGTTAAGGTAAATGAAATTTGCGCTAGAAAAGATATTTCAGCAATGACAGTTGTTGCAATAGCAACACCTTCATTACTACCAATTGATAAAATTGAATTACCAGCAAATAAGCAAATAGCAATGATAGCAATTGATGTAATCGCGAATGTTAATGGGTTTATCAATGAATTAACATTACCAACATGAATTGCTGATTTTTTGTATTTATCGTTATACTTTCTAAAAGAATTTTCTTCATAATTTTGTTTATTAAAGCCGCGAATAATTTTTTCACCTTCAATTACATCACTTGTTTTTTCTGATATGTCATCAAGATTTGCTTGGATACCAATATATTTAAAAGATGAATATCTCATTATTATTAATGTAATAAACATTACAATAGGAACAATCGCAACAAAAATAAATCCAATTCTATAATCAAGAAGGAACGAAACAATTAATGAGCCAATCAATATTGTAGGCATTCGAACAATAAGTCTAATAAATAGAAGCGTTCCTTGTTGAACAATGTATGTGTCATTATTAACAATATTTTGGAGTTTACCTTTATTTATTTTATTCGTTTCTTTCTTAGAAAGTGTGAGTATTTTATTAATGAGTGATTCACGTATTTCTGTTCCTACTTTCATAGCAGTAATAGACGCAATATATTGGGTAATCATTGTGATAAGAAACCCAACTATTCCCATTGTGAGTATGATACTAAAAGCTATCAATGCATCGCTTAACATTCTATTGTCAGTTATCCAACAGCCAAAACTTCTTATGAATAAACCTAAATTTTTAGATATAACATTGCTTTCAGGCATCAAATTGACATCACCAAATTTAGTTAAATCTATAACAGCCTTCATAAATAAAGGAATAAGTAAATCAAAAACAGCTTCAATAATCTTTAAAATTGGTCCAAAGATATATGCAGCAATATTGTGTTTATATGAATCACTTACGCGTTTAATCATACGGTGATTATAATGCAATATATAATTTAAAATTGCAAATAAAAAGCCTCATTAATGAGGCTAATAATAACTATTTGTAATAGTTAAAAATTAAGAGTTAAATTAACACTGCTTTTAGAGATTTCATCAGAGCTTTCTGAAATAATAAATGTCGCAGTACCATCGATTTTCTTAGCACTTTTATCTATTTTTTTAAATTCAATCACTAGGCTAGCAGTATACCAATTCTTTGTTGCCCAATGATCTTTTTTATAACTATCGGCTTTGCAATAGCTATCAGTGAATGATCCATCTTCTTTTAAACCACCGATTACATGATCAGTAGGAGATGTTTCCCATCTCCATGAATAAAAGTTTAGTGGGTCTGTATAATGGCTTGCAATGATAATGCCACCATAATTCTTCTTCATTACGGAATAAAACCCAGCATCATCATTAAAAGAATTAAATTCGAAATCAGTAATTGTTTCTCTAGAACTTGCTATATCACTATAAAATTGAGAAGTTTCTGATGTTCCTTTTGATGTAACTAACGATTCAAATGTAAATGTATCGCCTTCTTTAAAACTGCTTCCACATGATGCTAATAAACTGATACAACTTAAACCTAATAATAAACTTGCAATTTTTTTCATATTAATTCTCCATCGCGCAATTAGATTATTGCAAAATTTTTAAATATTAACAATTTGTTTTTTCTTGTTCCTTCTTGAAAATAAATAGGAAATAAAATATATGACAGCAATCAGGGTTGATTTTATAGCATCAAACAATATCTTAAAATCAAACCTTCCCTGTTGAATAAAAGTAAATATTAATAAAACATATATTAGCAATGAGTAAGCGAAAAAGATATAAGCAAGAAATGGAACTAATTTTTGCATTGGACCATGTCCTCTAAACATTGAGACAATTCCAATGCCGCCAAGAACAAACAAAATTGCAGCAATATAAGCAACAATAAAGATAACTGGAGACATTTGAATACCACCAGTAACGCATTTATATAAATCGAACGATGTGTTAACTATATCCATAACGCCAGTTACAACACACGCAGCACCAGAAATAACCATTAAAATTTTGCCAGTTGTTTCGCGCTTGCTTTCATTTATCCATTCTTTTACAAATTCTGCACGTGACAATTTTCTAATATCATTTCCATCTTTATCTCTTAATGAGATAGAAAGCAATCTTTGGCCAATTTTCATCGTAATTTCTTCAAGATCGTTCGATGACAAAAATAAAATAGAAACTGCTTCCCAAAGAAATGCCCAAGCGGTAATATCTATCATTTCATTAACAAGTCCACTACCATCAAGAGTGCCATTATTAACTAAAAATATTCTAACAAACAAGATGATTGCAGATATAACAATCAATGAGGCAGAAACAAACCAGTTTTTATGTTTAACACGATAAATTGTATAATGAAACATTTCTAAAGCATCTTTTAGCGATGATAAAAGAGTGTCTGGATCATAACTTTCATAATCATCGATTTTTAATATCAAGTTCACCTTATAACCAGTTGGAAATGAATCCATTAGTTCTGACACTCTAGCTAACACTTCTGTTTTAAATTTCGGGTATTTTAATGAACAAATATCTAATTCTAAAAAATCGCTAGCTTTTTCCGTTTGTAGAATCAAATCAACAATCTTATTTTCACGATCAATATTAAAATAATGTGAAAGAATATCTAATTGTCTTTCAAGTTTTCTATCGTAAATAGTGTTTTTCTTATTTTTCATTAAAATAATGTTACTCCGAAAAGAGTAAAATTTAAAGGCGAACAATGAAACTTAACATGATTATAAAAATTTAGTTTTTTGCCAAAAAGCCCTTAGATTCAATCTTTTTGAAAATTAAAGGATATAAAGTCATGAAAATTAGAGGAGTAGACATCTTTAAAAAGAAATGGACAACTCCAATACCTGCAAGTTTACCTAAAGGTCCAACTAAAAGAGTTTCCCATGCAATATATAGAAAACCGCCAATAACTGCTCTAGCAATTTTTTGAGCAGTTGTTCCGTTAGTATCAAATTTAATGAATCTTCTTTCAATAAACCATCCGGTCATAATGCCAAAGAAAACACCAGGATCTTTAAATCCATCAACAGTCATCTTTTTTGGATCGACAATTAGCTTTCCGTCAACATAATCTAATGGATAATTTTTTAATGAAATATAAATAAGCAAACCAACTACCAAAAAAGTAGCAATGATATAAATAATGATATCGGCATTTTTGTAGCGGTCACAAACATTTAAAAGAAAAGCAACTAAAACAGACGATGCTGCACCAACAACACATGCTACTAAAACATCTTGAGGAGTATGAACTCCTAGATATAATCTAGAAAACATAGTTAATAGAACCATAATGGTTCCAAAAACAATTACCCACCAGTATTTCTTAAACGCTGCTATCATTCCACCATAAAAGCCAGAAGTTGAAGAAACATGTCCACTAGGAAAGGAATATCCAGAAGCGGCACCTAATGCGCCTTGAACTGGCTTTATCCTTGGATCTCTCACCCATGGTCGATATACACAAAAAGTTGCTTTAAAAAAGGCCCCAAAGAAAATTGATGTTCCATAAGAGCATAATAAATTGGAAGCTTTTCTTTTATTAAAATTCCAATAAATAATTAATGCTGGAACCATTAAGAAGTAATCAACAGCAATCAAAGAAATGAATAAGAAGAAATTATCTAAACTCCCGCCTATTGATTCTCTAAAAGACTGTAATCCGTATAAAAAATCTAAATCCATTTTAATAATCTTTCATAATTTTTATTTACCTACTGAATTTAGCAGAAATAACCGTAGCAACAGCGGCATGTGTTCTTATCATTTGAGGACCAACATCCACTATATCTGATATTCCTAAGCCAACTTCTAGAGCAATGTCTAAAATAACTCCGACAAATTTACTAATTATTTCATCATATGTACTTAGTATTTCAAAAATTTTATCCATTGGTGATTCTTCGCCAATTGTAGCCTCTGTTATTTCTCTCATAATAGCAATAAAAGCACATGGTCTAACATAAAGATTCACTATATATGAGTCTTCAGGTTCCTCGGGATTAACTATTTCTGTACGATAGCATTTTTTCATTTCTTTATTAACAATTCGTTTATTTAAACTATCAACAAAATCGTTAGCCTCTTCTAAAGAATCAAATTCATATACATCACTATCTTCATCAAGAGGAGCAAACTCAAATAAACTATCTCTAGTTAATGAAAGTTTTTTTAAGAACATATCCAAGGCTTGGCATATTTTAGTAGGTTCACCAGGATATTTGTCTTTCATAATATTCTCATAATAAGTAGCATTTTCTACATGGGAGAAATATAAAATATTTCCATATAACTTAAATCCCCATTCTTTTAAAGGAACTCTACTAACCAAATCTTCTTTACATAATAAATTGAAAATTGATTTATATGATTGAAGTTTTTGTTCATTATCTTCACAAGTAGTTAAAGGAGCATTATAGCAATAGAATAAAGATTTAATATCTTTGTTATTGTCACTCATCATAGTGCCAACTAGGTTCATAACTCCTCCACCCCTAGAATGACCGCATCCAAAGAAATATGATTCAAAATTCTTGTCTTTGAAATCTTCAATATAAGTAATAACGTTATCATACACTCTCTTGGCTGTTGCAGAGAAACCTTTATGGTCCTTTTTATTGATCCAATCAGGGCATTCATCAAACACTTCTTTATAAGCTTCGGTATCGCCTCCTACATCAAAATTACTTGCCCAACCAGTATTATCGATATAGCCATGAATTGCGGTAAAGAAAAATTGATATTTTTTCCCATCTATTTCAGCTTTATGATTTCCGATATATAATCCACATTTATCGTTAGGATTGTCAGAAAAACCTACGGTTGTATATCTAATATCTTTTAATCCGAATTGTTCATAAATTGGAAAAACTTCTCCATCAGGTGTGGAATACTTGTCATTAACAAATTGCGTTTTTTCATTATATGTATCTGCTACTAGGCATGCCCCTATTTGAGCAACATCTGCATTAAATATTGGATTATCGTTATAAAGAAAGTTTCGATAATCCATTGTAATTTCAATTTCGTTTGTATTTTGCTTATTTATGGTGTCATAAAAAACAGTTCTATATTTATTGCTCTTAGGATTAGGGTCAATGTTATCATAAAGACCATCGAAATCAGAATCAGTATAATTAACGACAGATTTATTGCATCCGCTTAATGAAATAACCGACATGCCAGCAAGCAATAATAACGGCAATAAAATGATTTTTTTCTTTTTCATACTAACCTCGCCTTTTTTATATTTTATAACAAATATTTATAAATGTGTGTTCATAATTGCTTAAATTTCTAAAGCCATCTACTGTTCCTACCATAGACAGCATCCTTTTAGCAAGTCGGGTTTCTTTCATTTCTAACTCAAAAATAGCAACTGGAACATTCGATCTTGATGCAGTTCGATAAGCCATATTTAAAGCTAGAGCAGTTTTCCCTACTCCTGATCGTGCTCCTAAAAGGTCACTTCGCCTCCATGAAAGAGAAGTTTAAAGTAGTATGACGGTTGAAATATTCCGCCATTCACCGCTGCGGAGAAATTGAACCGGCAAAGTAAAAAGCCAGGCTAGTTGCTTGGCTTTTTAACTACATAGGTGTCAAACTTTGACTTATACCCAAATTTTAGTCCAATTATTGGGGGTAGATACACCGTTTTGTACTAATCTTCTCGCAATGATACAATTGCAACCCCCTTGAGCTCTAGAAAGTGCAACCCCCTACCATAATCGTGAAAATTTGAAACCCCCTAT